>PBYF01000122.1 GCA_002729515.1 Deltaproteobacteria bacterium | reverse complement strand
ATCTGCTCCTCTGCGAAGCGTGCGCGCTTCATCCTGCCTCCTATCAGCCTCCGAAAAGGCTAACTCAGAGGCTGGTACCAGTATGGAGGGGCCGGCCACCGTCCGAGCCCCCTGGTTCGTAGCATGCTCCAGCGTCGCGATGCTCGGTCCGGCGCCGAAGTGAGCCTCGCCCTGCGTCCCCGCAGCACAGAGGAATGAAGCGTGGCCAGGTGCACACTGGCCGTCGGCGACTTCGTTCTGCGCGGCGATGATGGGGATCTTCTCCTGCCAGTTGGCGGTAGTCGTCCATGACCCGGCCCTGGGAAGCAGTGAGGTCGTGCGTGGCGCTGGCCCGCCTGCCTCCTTTCCCCGGCAAGCACTGCCCGCCGGTTTACTGGGTGGGCAGCTGCCCTGCTTCACCCGTGCACCTCTGGTCTTGTCCGCCGACGGTGCGCGCCTGGCCGAACGCGAGCGCGAAGTTGCCGTCCGCGATCACCGGGATGCCGGCATCACAGGCCCGGAATTCGTCACCCGACTCACCCGGATTCCGGGCTCGCTTCCGGCCGCCGATTGCTCGGCAGGAGATTGTCGGCAGTGGAGTCCCCGATCGTCCGAAGGGGCGGCACGAAGCGCGGGCCGGTTCCTCGTTCGCGTTGCCAAGAGGCTGAGTTGCCGAGTGCCTGGCGTCGTTCGCCACTAGCTGCAGTAGGTGTCGGGGTTCAGCGCATGAGCGAGTCCGACCAGGTCCTGGCCCTTGGCGAGCCGCTCGCGATTCGCACGCGCTGTGGCAGCGAAATGGTCGAAGGCCGCTGGAGGCATGAGTGATTTCGCGGTTCCCGCGAGATGTTCGTCGAAGAGTTTCTCCCGAAGGTCACGCACGACTTTCGCGCTCCAGAAGGATGCATTCATTTCGGTTTCTTTCTTGAACGACCTTCCCACGAAGTTCGTCGAGCCGATCGTCGCCCAGGCATCGTCGACGAGCATGATTTTCGCGTGTACGTAAACATTGAAGAAGTTCCCGGCATTGTCTCTTTGCGCGAGCCCCACCAGGGTAAAGCGTTCTCGCCTGCCCACGCGGCTCAAGAGATCGAAGATTCCCGCAGCCATCTTCGGGTCCCGGCGCCGGTACTCGGCGAGCTCGGGCATGGGAATGGTCGGCACCACCGCGATGACCCGCACGCCACGTTCGAGGGCCTCGTCGATGCCGCCGAGCAGCGCTTTGGAGAGAAAGATCTGATTTTCGATGTAGATGGATTCTCGCGCGCCCGCGATTGCGGCGAGAACCTGCTCGCGAACGCTCTCTTCCCCTTCTTCGATCGCATAGGGGGCCGCTTCGGGTGCCGCCCGGGTGTTGGTGTAGACGCCAGGCATGATCGTGCGGCTGATCTGTACGGGAGTGTCGCCGACCACGGGGGACAGCTCGCACGGCCAGGCGAGGTCGTCGGCCGTTTCCCGGTCTGGGAAACAGCCATCCGGACGATTGCGCTCGCTTGCTTCGTTCCAGCGCTGTACGAAGTTGTGGGCAACGTCGCTGGTCGCTGGGCCGCGAATCTCGCTGTAGAGGTCGTGGATTTCTCGGTAGAGGCTGGAAGGGTTCGCCACCTCTCCTGGTTTTGCTGGATGCCCACGTAGGGACAGCGACCCGCGGTCGAAATTGATGCCGCCTACGAACGCCGTCTCGGATGCACGGTAGGCGTCGATGAGCCAGCTCTTCTGGTGATGGCAGAAGCCGGGGAGTGCATCCCAGCGGATCTTGCCTGCGAATTCTCGTTCGGCGAGTGCTGCCCATTCGGCGGGGCTCCCCGAAAAGATCTGGCTGTCCGATACCAGGTCTTCCACCTTGGGATCGCGCCAGAAGAGAACCCTTGCGTCCAGACCTCGTCGAGCGGCTGCATCGAGGAGGTCGAGGAGGGAGCCGCGCCCGTCGGGAAAGCGGAATTCCCGCTCGATGAAGGCCACGGTGACCCAGACCGAGTGTCTTGCGGCCTCGACGGCCTGCGCGATGCGCCCGAAGGATTCATGGCCGTCGACGAGTGGGTGCACGGTACAGCCTTTGCGCACCGGGTAGCTGCCGTGTTTTGCCGGAGGAATCGAAGCTGCCGTCACGCTCATGGGGCAAGCTTCCCAGGATCGCGGTAGCCAGGTCAACTCCTGGTCCCTCGAAAAGGGGAGGCTGGCGAGAGCAGGCGGAGAGGTCGGGGAGTCAGCGCGCCTCGAGACCGGAGAGGTCGGTTGCCGCGTGGAGGGGGTGCTGCGGCCCGTTGTCTGGAGATCGCCCGTAAAGCGAGGACGCTGAGCGGACTGCGTGTTTGCCAGCCCCTGGGCGGGCTGCGCACCTTCGTCTTCGGTTCGCTCTCGGCGGGGGTCTGCACGCCTCCGATCTCGTGGCCAATGCGGCTCGGCACCCACCTCGCCGACCGGCTTGACGGGCGGGGCCGCGCCGCGCTACGCCTTCGCAGGAGCGTTGAGCGCGCTTCCAGATCCACTTGAAGGGCTCGTGGGTCAGCCCGAACGTGCACACCGGTATGACTGGGGTCATACTGGTTTTGGCCCTATGCTTCCCCCGGCGCACCGGTCGGCGCTCGATCGTCCGCCGATGCGCAGACCGCGCATAGCAGAATACAGGATGGAGAAAGTCATGGAGATTGGGTCCGACGTCCACAAAGAGCTTTTCTGCCGCACGTTCGTGGAAGGTCACCTCAAGTTCGAGCCACAGGACTTGCCCTGGCCCGAGCTCGACGAGAAGCCGCTCGAGCTGCTCCGCAGCCTGCAGCTCTGGACCCACGCGCGACAATTCGAGCACGACGCGGGGCCCATGATCGAGATGGTGGCGAAGCGCGTTGCGGACCCGATGATTCGCGAGGCCTTGGAGCTGCAGTCTTTCGAGGAGACACGCCACGCGCGTCTGATGGACTACATGATCAAGCTCTATGATCTTCCCGCCGAGGATCCGAAGGACTTCAGCAGCCCGGATCCTCTCACGGAGTTCATCGACTTCGGCTTCGAAGAGTGCCTCGATTCCTTCGGCGGCTTCGGTCTCTTCGAACTCGTTCGTCAGTCTAAACTCCTCCCGGAGTCCCTGCTCGAGATCTTCGAGAACGTGATGCGCGAGGAGTCCCATCACATCGTCTTCTTCACCAACTGGTACGCCCATCGCGAGACGGCCAGCGGCTTCTCGAACCGGCTATTGCTGCCACCGCGGATCGCGTGGTACTACGCGAGGGCGCTTCTCAAGATTCGGGACCTGGTGAAGGTCGATGACGCGGAGCCGGGTGCGGCCTTCATCGTCACCGGCGCGCGGGACTTCACCGACAGCCTCACGCCAAGACTCGTTCTCGAGACCTGCGTCGCGGAGAACGAACGGCGCCTGGCAGGCTTCGATCGCCGCCTGCTGATGCCGACCTTCGTTCCGCGGCTGGCGCGCGTGGCGCGCCGCGCGCTCAGTCTCGTCCCCGGACGCGGCGCCTGAGCCACGCCCCCGAGCGCGTGATCGGCATAGTCACGCGTTCTGCCCCTGCCAATTCTGTGTCCTGGACGGCGGTCCAGACCGGTATTGGTATCGGCCTGTTTGCCGTTCTCGTGACCGGTTGTTCGATGGAGGCGGCGTCCGTGCCGTACAATGGCAGCGGGAGACGAGGAATTCAGACGATGACACCCGAACAAGTTGCTGAGACCTACTTTTCACGAATGCGTGCGCACGATATGAGCGTGGTCGATCTATTCCACGAGGACGCCGTGTTGTTGGGCCTCGGTATGCGCGTGTCGGGCCGCCAGGCGATCCGGGAGTTCTACGCGAAGGCGATCGAAGCGGGTGGGCCGCAGCCCAGATCGGCCGGTCCGCTGATGACGGACGGTCGCCGCGTGGCTGCAGAAGTCTACATCGACCTGTCCAACGGCTCGATCGTGCACGCCGTAGACATCTTCCACGTCGAGGATGGCCGCATCCGCATGCTCAACTACTTCATCGCCGATGAGCCCGCCGCGCAGTAGCGTTCCGGCGTTCAGTGCTACAGCGATGAGTGGCGTCAGCCGGTCTGCTCGTTCCGGTCCTTCGGGACCACGGGTGGGGCGCAATGGTGGCTGCTAGACTCCGCCCCTCATCTGGGAGGGCCGTGATGAAATTCTCCCTGATCTACGAAGCGCAGACGGTGGACGCGTCCCGACGGGGCGATCACAAGGTCTACGAGGAGATGGTCGAGCAGTGTCTGCTGGCCGAGAAGATGGGCTTCGACGTGATCTGGGCAGTCGAGCACACTTCGCTCACCAACTACGCCCACATGAGCGCCCCGGAAACCTTCCTCGCCTTCCTCGCCGGCAAGACCGAGCGCATCCACCTCGGGCACGGCGTCGTGTGTCTGCCGCCGGCGATGAATCATCCGATCAAGGTGGCCGAGCGCATCGCCACGCTCGACATCCTCTCCAAGGGACGCCTCCACTTCGGTGTCGGCAAGGGCGGAAGCCAGCAGGAGGCGGGTGCCTTCGGCTACGACCTCGAAACGCTCCAGCCTCAGATCGACGAGTCGATGTACCTGATTCCGAAGATGTTCGTGCAAGACGAAATCGAGCACGACGGCGAGTACATGAAGATCCCGCGCCGGCCCGTCCACCCGAAACCCTACCAAGACCCCCACCCGCCCATGTATCTGGCCTGCACGAGGACGGATTCGCTGGAGTGGGCGGGCGGCCGCGGCATGGGGGCCCTGGTGCTCGGCTTCGGTGGGCCCGAGGAGGTGGCCAAGAAGAACGATTTCTATCGGAAGTCGTGGGCGAATCGCAAGCCGGAGGATCAGGTCGGCTACCGCCCGATCGAGCACCTTGCGGTCTTGTGTCCGGCAATCGTCCTGGAGGACGGGCAGCAAGCCCGGAAGATCGGAATTCGCGGGCAGCGCTATTTCATGGAGTCGCTGGCGTACTGGTACACAGGTGGCCCCCGACCCGATCACACGCTGTGGGGGGACGACGATCTGATGGTGACGCAGACGACGGGCGAGACGATCATCCGCTCTCGCTGGGCCTCTGAGGAACTCGTCGTCGATTTCAGCGATCCGGCGCTGTCGATGATGAACCCGAACCACGCCTACGGGACTGTCGAGGATTGCATCGGCTACGTCACCCGACTGGTGGAGGCCGGCGCCGACGAGATCCTCTTCGTCTGCCAGATGGGCACCGTCCCGCAGTGGGCGCAATTGGAGACGATCCGCAACATCGGCGAGCAGGTCATTCCGCACTTCGGAGGCCAGAGCGCCGAGTCGGTGGGGGATACGGGCGCCTGAGCGCTTTGCGCTGAACACGACCGGCGCGCGCCTCTCCGAGGTTGCGCGACGTGACCTCTCCTCCCTTGCCAGCGGCGAACTGCCACGTTGCATCGAGATCGAGCACGGCGGGGCCCTCGAGGCGGGGCTCGATGCCCTTACCCGGCACGCTTGTTTTCGCGTTATCTTCGCCTACGCTCTGCTTTCCCCAGCGCGCTCCTTCTCCGGACGACTCGGACCGGGGCCCTTCCCGGTAAGGGGACGGCGGTGGGGAGACGAGACGGAGGCCCGGGTTCGAATGACCTCAACCCCGCTGGACGCGTCGAACGGACCGCGTAGCGCGCGAAGCCACCTGCAGTCTCCCCACTCCTCCGATCCGCTCCCTTCGCCCTCCCAACTCCACCTCCGGGGGCTCAACGCGGCGCAGCGCCTCGCGGTCGTGCACGGCACCGAGGCCGATACCGCTGCTGCCAACGCCGCCCAGTCCACCAGCAGCGAAGCCGGGGGGATCGAGCCCGAAGCCGAGGCGCTGCTGATCATTGCGGGCGCGGGCTCGGGCAAGACCAACACGCTGGCGCATCGCGTCGCGCACCTGGTTCTGAGCGGTGCCGACCCGCGGCGCATCCTGATGCTCACGTTCACGCGCAGGGCGGCGGCCGAGATGACGCGGCGTTCACAGCGCATCTGTGCTGCTGCCCTGGCCTGCGCCGCTTCCGAGAATCAAGGGAGCCGGGGAGTTACCAGGCGACACAGCAACCCTGCCCAGTCGATCCAGTGGTCGGGCACGTTCCATGGCATCGCCAACCGGCTGCTCCGCCTGCACGCCGGGGCGGTTGGTCTCGACCCGTCCTTCACGGTGCTCGACCGCTCTGACTCGTCAGACCTGCTCGATCTGCTCCGCAACGAACTGGGCTTCGCCCAGAAGTCCTCCCGCTTCCCGCGAAAGGCGACCTGCCTTTCTATCTACTCACACGCCGTCAACTCTCAGTGCTCGGTCGAAGACAGTCTGAAGCGCGGCTTCCCGTGGTGCGAGTCATGGGCCGATGAACTCCGTGAGCTCTTTGGTGCCTATGTCGCGAGCAAGCAGAAGCAGAACGTGCTCGACTACGACGACCTGATTCTCTACTGGTATTACCTGATGGCCGAAGAGGCCATTGCACCGGAGGTGCGCCGCCGCTTCGATCACGTTCTCGTCGACGAGTACCAGGACACCAATGCGCTGCAGGCCGGCATCCTGCTGGGCCTCAAGCCCGATGGTTGCGGGCTGACCGTCGTCGGAGACGATGCCCAGTCGATCTATTCCTTCCGGGCTGCCAGCATCCGCAACATCCTCGATTTTCCGCAGCACTTCACGCGGCCAGCGCGGGTGGTGACGCTCGAGCAGAACTACCGCTCCACGCAGCCCATCCTGGCGGCCTGCAACGCGGTGATCGACCTGGCGGAGGAGCACTTCAGCAAGCGCCTCTACTCGCTCCGCGAGTCGCAACAGAAGCCAATCCTCATCAGCGTCGAAGACGAAGCCTGCCAGGTCGACTACGTGGTCGAGCAGATCCTCGAACAGCGGGAGGCGGGGATCGACCTCAAGAAACAGGCCGTCCTGATGCGGACCTCACACCACAGCGACGCGCTCGAGGTCGAGTTGTCGCGACGCAACATCCCGTTCGTGAAGTTTGGCGGCCTCAAGTTCCTGGAGGCCGCGCACGTCAAGGATTTGCTGTGTGTACTGCGTTGGGTCGAGAACCCACGCGATCGTGTAGCGGGGTTCCGGGTGCTGCAGATCCTTCCCGGTGTCGGACCCCGCAGGGCCCGCGGCGCCATCGAGCACCTCACACGGGGTGCCTTTTCGCTGCGCTCGCTGGCGGGTTTTCGAGTGCCGGCCGCCGCCGCACAGGATTGGCTGCCGATGTGCGATGTCCTTTGCGAGCTTGGCGAGGCGGACTGGCAGGGTCAGGTGGGGCTCGCGCGCCGTTGGTACCAACCCCATCTCGAGCGACTCTACGATGCGCCGCACGTGCGGACGGTCGACCTCGAGCAACTCGAGCAGATCTCGGGCGGCTACCCGAGCCGCGAGCGCTTCCTCACGGAGCTCACGCTGGATCCCCCCGATGCGAGTGGCGATGAAGCCGGCCCGCCCCTGCGCGACGAGGATTACCTCATCCTGTCGACCATCCACTCGGCGAAGGGGCAGGAGTGGGATGTCGTCTACCTCCTCAACGCGGCCGACGGCTGCATTCCCTCCGATATGGCAACCGGCACGCCCGAAGACATCGAAGAGGAGCGCAGGCTCTTGTATGTGGCGATGACGCGTGCAAAGGAAAGGCTCCACCTCCTGCACCCGCTGCGCTTCTTCACGCGACAGCAGCACCGCCACGGCGACAGCCACGTCTACGCCCCGCGCAGCCGATTCCTGCCCGACTCGGTGCTTCCGTACTTCGAGCGCCAGACTCACGGTCGCCTCCTGCCGACCGACGGCGCCGCAAAAGCACAGGACTGCAGCGTCGACGTGGGCGCGAAGCTCCGAAACATGTGGGTCCGCTGAGGCGGCGAGTCCAGCGGCTTTCACGGCCGGTGCGATCTTCACGAGGCCCCGTCGAGCGGAACCCTCGAGGAAGACCGAGAGCCAGACGGATGTTTCAGGACAGCCGCAAGCCACGTGCCATCTCTGGCCTACGTGATTCCGTGTCCTTTCGGTCGTCGCGGCACGTGGGTGCCCGAAGTGCCATCAGCAGCCGCCCACCAGGGCGTCAGAAGGACACGACCATTTCGATGTAGCTGTAGTCGAGATTCCTGGTGGTGAAGTTCGCATTCACGATCCCCTGGCCGAAGCCGTGGCCGTAGTAGCCGTAGAACTTCACGTTGCGGTTGGGCTTCCAGGTGAGCGCCACGTCGAGCAGGTAGGCCCCCTCGTTGCAGCCGTGTGTCGGCATGCCGCCGAAGCCGAAGAAGGTGTCGCTGGTGGCGCCGCTTCCGAAGTAGGCCAAGTCGGCACTTTCGTTGGCCCGCAGCCAGTGCCCCGCGACCATGATGCTGAGGGTCGGGTGTGGGAACAGGTAGCCCTGCAGGAATACGTCCTGGTTGTTCATCATGTTGTAGAACGGTGTCCGGGCGTAAAGGCGGCAGGTGGGCAGCATCTGGAAGAAGCTGTCGTGGTCGCCGTCGTTGGGGTCCGAGTCGCCCGAGCCGCGGGTGATGCCGGCGCGCAGCCACGGCTTGCCGTAGAACTCGGGGAACTGATAGCCGAACTCCGCGGTCCAGGCCCAGGCGCTGTGGTCGAGCTGCTGCCAGTCTCCGAACTGATAGACACCCCAGAAGAGCGCGTCGCCGCGACCGGGCCCGAATTCCTCGACGTGGACGAAGTTGCCGCCGATGGTGTTGATGTCGAGGCTTTTCCCCACCGAGGCCTCGCGCACCGGCAGCGGCCGGTTGTCGAGCACCACGATGTCGCGGCTGTCGTTGTAGTGGTAGTAGAAGAGCCGCCCGACCGATCGCGGCAGCCAGTCGGAGTCGGGCAGGTTGAGCGAGGCGCCGATCACGTGGATGTCGGTGATCTCCTCGTTCGCGTCGATTTCGAAGCCGCCGTAGGTGGGCATGAAGCCAGCCACCGTGACGTTGATGTTCTCGTTCTCGTACTGGATCTTGCCGCCGTCGAAGCTGCGACCGACCATCGTGTACTCGAAGTTGCCGATCAACCTCTCCTGGATCCGGTTGCCCAAGAGG
Source organism: Deltaproteobacteria bacterium (assembly GCA_002729515.1). Taxonomy (GTDB): domain Bacteria; phylum Myxococcota_A; class UBA9160; order UBA9160; family SMWR01. The sequence continues at coordinate 11,751 of PBYF01000122.1, read as the reverse complement.
AACCTGAGTGCCGGGTTGTCGACCTCGGCGATCGCCTGCATACCGTCTGAGTAGGGAATGCGGCCTCCCATGATCGAGAAGCCATCGAGGGTGTCCCAGCCGCGGATGTGCGCCCAGCCGTTGCGCAGGATCGACGCCTGCTGGAAGGTGTCGCTGGTATTCGCGAAGTAAAGGCCGCCCGGTCCGGGGCCTCCCGACGGCAGGCCGTCGAGCAGAGTGTGCTGGAACTGCGCGAAGACCTGGACAGGGCCCTTGGCCACGCCCACTCCGAACTTGAAGCGGTTGCCGAGGAAATTGTCTCTGTTGTCCCGGGCCGACGAGGTGGGCGGTGGCTTCCACCAGTTGATGAACTCGCCGCGAATCTGGTTGCTGATCGAGAAGGTGACCGTGGAGTCCCACGGGCCGTTGAAGGCCAGGGGTGGGACCTCGTAGTCCTTGAAGCTGAATTCGGTGGGCTCGGCTGCTGCAATGAGCGGGACCAGGAGCCCGAGAGTGAGGCCGATCCAGGTTGTGCGTCGGATGGCTCTTCCCATTCCCCTGTTTTTCTTCCCCTTGCCCGCCGCGTCACGCGCCGGACGCACCCCGGGTGCAAGAGTGGTCTGGAAACCTCCCGACCTCAAGTGGCCCGGGGTGGGGCGGCGTGCTCGCGCTCCTGCTCCTCCAGAAACGAGAGGGCTCCTCCCGGAGCATGTCGGAGTCGGGATACTCGATGATCGTCGCACGGTCGTGCAGACAGCGGCAGGGTGACGTCGAGGATCGTTCCCCAGCACGCGCCAGAGACGTTCGCCATCATCACCACCCGGTTGGCGAGAAAGAATGCCACGCCGGTGTCACAGCAAGCAACGCAGCTGGTAGGCTTTGCCTTGTCCCCGGCCACATCGACGCCTTTGGCGGTAACGGAAGTTTCGCCGTAGCTTGCCATCGGCAGCGTGAAGATCTGGACGAGTGCAGCGAGAGAGTTCGGTTCGTTGAGCACGACTTCCCTGTCCGGTAACACGATGAGTGAAGTCTCACTCTGGAACCCAGTCCTAACAATAGGGGCATACCCTATTGCACGGTATCCCCTTTCGTGTTCTACCTGAAAACATGAGCTGGACACGCATCAACTCGTTGTTTTCGTGCTGATAATGCGTGAGGAATGACATGGATGTCGACACTCGGAATCTGACGGTTCGCTATCTCGCTGTTCTTGCGATCATCGGCCTTGTGTCGATGGTCGGTCAGGGCCTGTTGAACCATCGACTGGCCCAGCAGCAGGAGGTCTCGGCCCGCATCAATGGCGCGGGTCGCCAACGCATGCTCAGTCAACGCTTGGGGCATTTGCTTCTGCGTTCCCCGGCGGAAGCGGTCGTGTTGGAGGCCGTGCTCGAGGAGTGGGTGGCCACACATTCTGCATTGGTCAGCCAACCGAACTCGATGGGTGTGTTCGGCAGCAACAATACGGACATGCAACGTCGCATCGACGACCTGATTCCGTCTTTTTCAGCTCTGGAACAGGCGGTATTGGCACGGGATATTCCGGCGTTCTTCGAGGAAGAGAGCAGGTATTTGGAGCGAATGGATGCCGTGGTTCTCCAGTTGGAGGCCGAGGATCAATTGCGTGTGATTCGGCTTCGCAGGGCTTCGTTTGCCGCATTGGCTTTTTTGTTGGGTTTGTTGGTGTGGTCCGGATGGTTCATTTTCGCGCCAGCGGTGAGAGATCTCAGGCAGTCGATGATCCGACGGCGTGAAGCGGAAGATGCTCTGGTGGAGGTCGCGAGTCTGGAGCGAAGACGGATCGGTCAAGTATTGCACGACGAGCTGGGTTCCCGCCTGGCTGGGGTGTCGTTGCTCGCCCGCTCGGGAGCGCCGGGGGGCACCCTTGCGGACGAGGTGGACAGGGCTTTGGTGATCATTCGTGGGTTGGGTCAGGGTCTCAATCCGGAGACTGAACTGGTCGATGGCTTGGGCCCAGGTCTCGAACAACTGGTCGAGCGTTCCCGCCTCTTGAACGACGGTGAAGTCGATGCACATATCGACATCACCTGTAGACCGAAGAACGATGTTGCGTTGAACCTGTTTTGTATTGCCCAGGAGATGCTCTGGAATGCGGTGCAGCATGCCGAAGCAGATTTGGTGGGCTTGCAGTTCACCTGCCACCATGATGGTTGCACATTGGCGGTATGGGACACGGGAAAGGGCTTCGATCCCGATGCGACCGATGCCAGGCGCATGGGGTTGGCCATCATCTACTCACGGGCTCGCCGAATCGGAGCGGGGCTCAAGCTGGATTCGAAGATAGGCAAGGGCACGCGGGTGGTGTGCACCCTGCATGCCAAAGGCCTCGAGGCAGATTCATGTTGAGTGTCTTCGTGGTCGACGATCACCCGGTGTTTCGTCTCGGGCTGAGCCATTTACTCGAGGCGAGTGGCATTCATGTCTGTGGCGAGGCCGATTCGGTGGAGTCGGCGCTCAGTCAGATCGACGAGGCCAAGGCCGATGTGATTATCGTCGATATGAGTTTGCCCGATGGTAGTGGTGTCCGATTGTTGAACGAACTTCAGGGGCGGCCCAAAGCGCCGCCGGCCCTGGTGGTGTCCATGCACGATGAATCGGTCTACGCCCGCCGTGCGATGGAGGCCGGGGCCCGAGGGTATGTACCCAAAGCGGATGTCTCGAGCCGAATTGTTCAGGCAGTCAAGGATGTGAGCCGGGGGAGGCTGGCCATCAGCGACCAGGTTCGCAGAAGTCTGTTCGTGACCGATGGCTTCAACGCCGATGTCACCACTTACCTCGATCGCTTGTCCGACCGCGAACTCGAGATTTTCAACTTGGTGGGGCAGGCCACAGCGACCAAGAGCATTGCCACGACGTTGGGGATCAGCACCAAGACGGTGGAGGCTCATCAGGCCAAGATCAAGACAAAGCTTGGCATTGCCTCGATGGCGGAGTTGATTCGGGCTGCAGCGATCTGGAGCAGCGAATGAGTCTCGTCCTCACCGGCGGCGATGCGGGGTGTCGAGGCGATCCAAAAAAGTAGGCCCACGTCTCGGCCCGATGGGTCCGCGCTGCCTGCGGATATCGACCGGTCCAAACTGACCCTGGTGGTGGGTTGAGACCGGGAGAATTCTCGCGAGAATGTGTGACGGATCGGGGCTGGACCTCCCGGCGATGCCCGACGAAGTTGCTCGCCAGGCAGCTCGAAGGATCAGCCCGAACGAGCGGTGATCCTGTTTCGCACGAAGAGGCTGATGAGCCCCACGGCGAGCAGCACGCCCAATGCGGGCCACAGCCAGGCGGGCATGTCACCCGCAAGCTCGATGCCCTTCGCGGGCAAGACCACGTGGACGACGGTCGCCGGAGCCAGCACGATCGCCGAACCGATGAGATAGTTGCGCGTGGAGACCGCAGAGACCCCGACCAGGATGTCTACGGCCGGGTTGATCCAAAGAAGGAGTCGCAGCAGCACGACGGTCCGCAGCGGGTGCTGCTCGAGGCGCTCTTCGTACCGGCGCAGCCTCGCGGGAATGCGATCGGCCGCCCACTCGCGACCGAGTCGCCTGGCCGCCGCGTAGAAGAGCAGGCTCGGAACGGCGCTCGCGATGGCCGAGTACAGGATCGCAAGGGGGATGGGCCAGAGACTTCCCGACAGCCAGATCGGTGGTCCGGCTAGCATCACGGGGAAGAGAAGGAGGACGAGGCCGACGAAGGCCAGCGGCCCCGCTGCACCGGCGTCGTCCACCATGACTCGGAGCCGATCGGGATCCGAGAGCTCGGCCAGGGTGCCCATCCACCAGAGCCAGCCCAGAAGAGCCGCCGCAGCACAAAGGAGCACCCACTTCACACGCGACCTCCCGCACACCCTTACACGGCCCGAACGAAGCGCAGGGCCCGAGGCGGTGGTGATGATACGCTGTTGTATGCCAGGAAGGGCGCATGGGAGCATCGGAAGTTCAAGCTGCGTTTTCGCAGTGTCCGATCAGTAGAGATTCCGTCCAATGGGGAGCGTGGAGGGGATCCGGCCCCAACACGGGGCAGCTCGCGCTCGCAGCTCCCACGCGCGTTCGAAGTAGCAGAAGCCGCGAGTGAAACTGGAATCGGACGGAGTCTCTATCCGCAGTTGAAGTTCGACAAGAGCAGGTCGCCTCCGGCTGTCGTCGGCGTAAGCCTCGAAGATGAACGGACCGGCTGTCGCTGCCGTGCACCGGCTTCTGGAGCCTAATTGTTTCATTTCCTGTCATTCCTGAAGTCTGACTCCATACAAATGGTTCAAAAATGTTACTGGCCTGTGACGCCGGTTGTACTTTTTCTGTAATCATGGATGAACGTATCGAAGTCGGTGGCTTCATGGAACCAACTTGCCGAAAGCTGTTCCGCCCGATCCTTTCTACTCTTCCGCTTGCTGTCTTCGTGCGCATGCCGCCGAACACTGGTGCCAGGTTCGTCCTGACGCAAGCCGCACAGCCCGACTCGAACCAGGCGGACTCCCAGTTCGGTGCTACAGCAGCGGGGGTCGGCGATCTCAATGGAGACGGATTCGAAGACTTCGTCGTCGGGGCGCCGTACTGCGACTCGGAGGAGGTGGATGAGGGTGCGGCCTTCGTCTACCTGGGGACCTGTCGGGCGCAAACGGTCCCGGCCGCGGGTCCCCTCGTGTGGGCGTTGCTCTCGGCCCTACTGGCCACCGCCGGCCTTCGGCGCGTCCGGACCCGCACGAGCCGCCCCTAGGGTCCAGCTGGTTCGGGCGGGTTCGAGGAAAGGGTGGGGCAGCCCTCGCCGGTGACAGTCGTGCGCCTGCGAACCGGGCTTGTCGTCGCAGCGCCGACCCTCCCGGCCCGGTTGTCGCGGAGTCACCGGCCGAGGGGCTCCCCGGCGACTCCTGAGCCGAAGCACACGCCGTGAACACTTCCCCCCTCCGACGTTGGCGCCCCAGGGCAATGCAGGGGAGCGACCGAAACCTGGAGGGGTGGCGCTGGGATACCTTCTGATGTGACGAGGTGTTCTGGTCCCGGCCGCAGGGCGCTGCCGGCAGTTGAGTTTCTGTGCGCCGGACAGCGTGATGCGAGTCTTGTGGTCCGATGACGCTCCAATTCTGGTTCAAATTCGGGAGTACTTATTCCTACCCGGCTGCCGTGCGGATCAAAGCCCTCACAGTGGACCCAGGTGTGACCGTCGCCTGGTGGCCACTTCCTAGGCACGAGGCCGGTCTGGATTTTCAACCCACCGATTCGCCCGTTTGGCGAGCCGTGGTCGACACCCTGAGCAGGAGATTCAATTGGCGCAAAGATACAGTGAACTGATCGATGCACATATTCGTTTCATCGAAGCACAGAAGATCTTCTTTACCGGTTCGGCGGCCAGCGAAGGCAGGGTCAACGTCTCACCCAAGGGCCACGACAGCCTGAGCGTGCTGTCACCCAACCAGCTGGTGTGGCTCAATTTCACCGGCAGCGGTAACGAGACCGCCGCGCATCTGCTCGACTGCAATCGCATGACGCTGATGTGGTGTGCTTTCGAGCGCAAGCCGCAGATCTTGCGAGTCTATGGCAGTGCAGAGGCCGTCCATCCCCGCGACGAGCGGTGGGAGGAATTCGCTGAGATCATTCCCGCTTCGCTGGGTGCCCGTCAGTACTTTCTGGTGAATATCGATCTGGTGCAGACTTCGTGCGGGTATGCGGTGCCGCTATTCGAATACCAGGAAGACCGTGACGTGTTGACGCGGTGGACGGACAAGCGCGGGCCGGACGGCATCCGGGAGTACTGGGAACAGGAGAACGCCACCAGCCTGGATGGTGCACCTACGGGGATTGTCGCGCTCGAAGCTCCCACGCACGTTCGAAGTAGCAGAAACCGCCAGTAAAACCGGAATTGGACGGGGCCACTATCCGCTGTTGAAGTTCGGCAGGAGCAGGCCGTCTCCGGCTGTCGTCGGCGCGAGGCTCGAAGAGGAAGGACTGGCTGCCGCTGCCCGTGCACCGGAAAGGGGGACGCCCCCCTCTCGACCACGGTGCGCTCCTCACCGCCCCTTCATCGCAACACGGTGCGCTCCTCACTCCGAGGCTCGGGTCTGTTTCTCATGCTGAGCTCTGGTTGGTTTCTCATTCCGAGCCCTGGTAGCACGAGGCCTTCTGGGTGCCGACGCGTTCGCGTTTCATTTCAGCCCAAGCGATGCCGCCCACGCCTCGAGTCCGTTCACTCGCTCGAGGTCGAGGTGGACGATCAGCTCGAGCTCTTCGTGGGGGCTCGCGATCAGCCCGAACGCGATGGTCGGAACTTCCACCTCGAAGGCTTCGAACGTGGTCTCGAGATGCCCCTTCACGTACCGCCCCCCAGCCTGCTCGACCAGCTCGAGCGGGAAGTCGATCGGATAGTCCCTGCCGCCGAGGGTCAGCGTTCCAGACAGCACGAAGTGCCCCCGGTCGACGTCTGCGCGGAGCGACTCGGCATCGAGCGGGCTCGACGTGAAGAGAAGATCCGGCTGGACCTTCGCACCCAGCAGGTCCGACACGGTCCTGTTCCGCATGATGTTGCCGGACTTGAAGCTCTTTGCCGGCACGGTTACCACGATTCTCGGCTCGCTCCCCGCCGCTGTCTTCATCAACGAGGCCGTCACATCGCAGCTCCGGCCGATCACCTCGACGTCCATGCCGAAGAACATGTCCTTGGTGGTCCGGTAGGCGACGCAATGATCCTTTGCGCCGAAGACCTGCTCGTCCGACGCTGCGAGCGCGAGCGGGCCGAGAAGAGCGGCAACGATCACCGCGGCAGTAAGAGTGTAGCGATGCATGGATCTCCAACCTTTGAAACGCTTCTTCCGAGGGCCCGGGCTTGCTTTGCAGGAGCGATTGATCTGCCCCGGTTGTCGTACCGGGTCCTATGTCACCCCAGCAGCGGCAGCCGGCCGGAGCGTATTGTACTCCCGCTGCCGCCGCAGCCCTCGGAATCCGTTCTCTCCGGCGCCGCCCTCTCCGGCAGCGGCCTCGGAATTCGCCCTCTCCGGCGGCGGCAGCCTCAGAATCCGCCCTCTCCGGCAGCGGCCTCGGAATTCGCCCTCTCCGGCGGCGGCAGCCTCAGAATCCGCCCTCTCCGGCGGCGGCCGCTTACCGGGTGCCGATGTGAGTCCGTCCGGGGGAGGCGGAGTGGCTGGCCCGCGTCTCAGCGTCCGTCGACGAGTTCCGCCAACGCGCGCGCTTCGAAGCGAGCGTAGAGCTTCGGCGCGAGTTCTCCCCAGCGCAGCGCGCCCTCGCTCTCGTCGGCCGCACCGAGCGCCTCGGTGAGCTCGCGCGCGTCGTCTGCGGCGAGGTGGTCGCCGAGGCCCAGCTCGAGGAACGACCGCTCGCGGCCCTTCACGCCGAACTTCAGCAGGTCGCCAAACGCCTGCATGAGCAGCAGTGTGTACGGTCCCTCCCAGGTCTCGAGGATGGCGGCGTCGCGCCAGAGTCGGGGCAGGGCGCAGAAGCGTTCCTCGATGCCGTTGCCGCCGAAGACCATCATGGCTTCGTAGACGTGGTTGGGGACGCGCCGGGTCGTCACCGCCTTTGCGATGCTCACCAGTACCCGCGCCCAGAGCGCGCGGTCTTCGTCGTCTGGCCGGACGAGGCTATGCGTCCATGCATCGACCGTTGCGAAAGCGCCGGCCTCCGTGCGATCGGCACCGTCGGACAAGCGGCGCAACGATTCGCCCAGCAGGGGATGCTCGGCGATGCGGCGGCCGAAGGCCCGGCGGAAGCCCGCATAGGCATGCGCCTCACGAGTCGCACGTCGCGCAAAGCCCGCCGCAGCGACGATGTTGTGGATACGACTCGTGACGAGCACCGTCGCCACCGTGTTCTTGAGTCCGCTGTCCACTGCGCCGACCGGCCACCCGATGGCACCCTCGAGATCGAGTTCGGCAGTGGGCAGCGCGCGGGTGCCGAGCTTGTCCTTCAGGCGCAGGATGCGGTGGCCGTTCGGCGCACCCTCCCAGAGCCGAGGCACGCAGAAAAGCCCGATACCCCGATGCCCCGCCGGCCCGCCGGCCACGCGGCCGGTGACGAGCCAGTAGTCGGCGGTGCAGTTCGAGCAGAACCACTTCTGTCCCGAGAGCGCCCAGAGGCCGTCGCGCAGCGGCTCGGCTCGCAGGGCGTTGGTCGCCGCGTCGCTCCCGCCCTGGACCTCGGTGACGAACTGGGCGCCGTGCACCCACTGCTCGACGGTCGATTTCTCGAGCTCTTCGATAGCGACGCGGCTGCGTGCATCGCTCGTGCCGTAGGTTCGCAGCGCCCGGATCAGCCCATCGGTGCAGGCCGTGCTGCACGCCGTGCCGGCCTCGCCGTTCTGGTTGATGAGGTAGACGGCGGCGTAGCGCGCGCGCTCGTCGAGCTCGGCCCTCCAGATACCCGATCCGTGGATCTCGGCGAGGCTCTGCCGGGTTGCGGCGGGCAGCACGACCTCGCTACTCGCACGGTTGTACGGGCCGCGTTCGGCCACGAACGGCAGGTTTTCCCGGTGCTCGACGGCGTCGGCGCGCTCGCGCAGCTGCCCGGCTGCCGCAGCGCCGAAGCCTCGCAGCCAGTCCGTCGTCGCGGTGTCGAGGCGTGAGCGATCGAGCCAGGCCCGGAGCAGGGCGTCTTGCTCGAACCAGTTGCCGCCGAGTTCGCTCAGGTAGTCGTCGAAGACGTAGCCGGTCGGGGAGGAGTGGTCCATTGTCGGCCTCTCGTGAGATACCGGACGCGGAAGGCGCGCCCGGTCGCACCACGGAGTGTCACGGGTCGCCATTCACCGTGCAAACGGGACGTATGGAGCACGTGCCTTCGTTGCGAAGCGGCTGTCGGCACGTGAGGCCAGCGCGGTCGGGCGCTGGTCCCGGGGCAATGAGGCGCCGCACCTCGCCTCGTCTTCCGCGTGGACGCCAAGCGGCCCCGGACGCAGATCGGCTCGCGGCGCGCCCGGACTGACTTCGATCGCGCCTGGTCGGACGGAGCATAGGAAGTCCGAGCTGCGTTTTCCCTGGGTCCGATCAACAGGGGGTGCGATTCCACGCTCTCACCGTGTCAACAGCTCGACGAGCGCACAGAAGCGTGCCTCGGTGAGCGCGAGGAGCCAGCCCTCTATCTCGATCGTCCGTCCGGCCTCGAAATCTTCGCGCACTTGGATGCGCAGCTGCTCCGCCGCAGCGTCCGGATCGATTCCCCGCCACGCGCTCGAGGAGAAGAGTGCCGCCGAAAGCGCAGCCTCGCTGCGTTCTTCGGGAACCGCCGCGAGGTAGGCGGCACCGATCAGCCGCAACGCATCGGGGTCGGAGGCGATGCCCTTCAGCTCGAGAGCGAACTCCGCGTCCCCTGTTGCGCTGCCGACGGATTCCCGTCGCCCCAGCCACAACGCGATACCGCCTCCGGCGGCCACCACCCCCAATGCCATGAGGACCCCGCGGCGGGTGACCCCGCCCTCGGGTCTCACGAGAAGATCTCCGACTTCAGGTGGTCGGCGAGTCGAATCGCCAGTGCCACGATGGTGAGAGTCGGATTGACGAGGCCGGCGGTGGGGAAGACCGAGCTGCCCGCTACGTAGAGGTTCGAGACTCCGTGAACCCGCGCGTTCGCATCGACGACCCCTTGCCTGGGATCCTCGTGCATCCGCGTCGTGCCGATGTGGTGGGAGCTGAAGGACATGCGGGTCCATGGGCCATCCAGGGCGAGCTGGACCTTCACGCGCCCCCGCAGCGACCGCCCCAGCTCCGTTGCGAACACCTCGAGAGAGCGGATGGCAGCTTTGCGGTCGTTCTCGGTCAGGTCCCAGTGCAGACGCGTTCGCGGCATCCCCAGCGCATCCACTTCAGCGCTCAGCGAGATGCGGTTGCTCGGGTCGGGGAGCGGCTCGAGGGTGATGCTGAGCCCTCCGAAATACCGCGTCTTCTTGCCGGTCGCCGAGAAATCGCGCACGACGGAGCCCACCGAGCGCATCAGCGGGCCGATTCCGGCCTCTCGAAGCGGCAGCAGGCCGAATCCGTTGTTGGGCAGACGGTGCTGCCTCTGGGTCGCATCGGAGAGCACGATCCGGCCCTGGGTGACGCGCCCCGTGAGCGCATCGCGGGCCGGCGGCCAGGTGTACAGCGCGACGTCTCCTGGCGCTGCGTCCAGTACGACATGCGCGACGCCGGTCTGCCGATACCAATGATCCATGAAGAAGCGTCCCACCAGGTCTGCGGAATTTCCGATCCCATTCGGCTGGACTCGATTCGAGGCGAGCAGAAGGCGCGCATTCTCGATTCCACCCGCGGCGAGGACGTAGGTGCGTGCTGCGACGCGGAAGTGGTTTCCGGAGAGGGTCGCCACGCGCACCCACTCGATGTGCTTCGAAGCGGGGTCGCTGCGCAGCTCCGTTGCGTTGCCGCGCAGGAAGACCTCGACGTTCGTCGCAGCTTTGAGCTCCGGGCCGTGAACGGGCCCGAAGCGTGTCGGCGGACTGTACTGTTTTACAATCGTTTTGATCTCGTTTCCCGGCCCGAAATCGAGCTGCCTGCGCGCGGCATCCGGCGGATCGAATGGGCCGAGCTGGAGGATTGGCCGCGCGCGCTCGTAGTAGGGGTCGAGGTGCTCTCGATCGAACGGCCATCCGCTGTGGGGAATCCAGCTCCGCTGCTCGAAATCGATGGGTGCCAGTCGTCCGCACAGGCCCGCCCAGTGATTGGTCGTGCCGCCGAAGAAGCGCAGACGCGATGTCGAGAGGTAGTCGCTCTCGGCCGGGAGGTATCCCCCAGCCACGCTTCCCCGGTAGAGGGCCTGCGTGGCTGCGCTCGCCGCGATGTCGCCGCTCTCGATGAGGGCGACCTTCGCACCGCCGTTCGACAACTCGCACGCGAGAGTGATCCCCGCGGCGCCGCCACCGATGATGCAGACGTCCCGCTCGATCAGTTGGTTCTTCGCGACCTTCCGGGCGTCCCGAAACATCGTGCCTCCGCGGGCTTGCGTGCAGCGTAGCATTCGTTCCCCGGCGCCAGGCGGGGTGACGGCGGTCCGGGAACGACGCCAAGCCCGGTCAATTCGTCGGAAGAACCAGGCGCGAGACCGAATACGACGGGAATACGGGCGCCGTGGTGACGCACCGGAGCCTTCGAATTCGGGTGGGCCGCGCCTTGCTCGTAGCTCGCTCGAGCAAGCTGGAGCGCGCCGGCTTTTCAGAGCTGCGCTCCGCCAGGCTCATCCCGGGAAGTGTGATGTTTGGCATTGTGGCCCGAGCGACGGGCACGGCCGCCGGTTGACGCCCTCGGCCGGCCAAGTTCCGCCTCGATTCCAGCAAGCGGTGAAACGCGCGCAGATGGCGGAGCGGAGCGTTCGCCCGGAAGTGGTGCTCTAGAGGGAAGGGCGCGACGAAGAGCTTCTCCCGCCACCGGACGAGAACGCGCTGTGGTCGCGTGGGTGCTCACGGGGCACGTCGCCCCGATCCGGTCGTGCGCCTGCGACTCGAGGCACAGGAAGCTCAGGCTGTGTTTTCGCTAGGTCCGCTAAGTAGAAATTCTGTCCCATGGAGACGGGGGAGGGGACCTGGCTCCAAGACGGGACCAGGCACTTTTTGCCGGGTGCGTCCTCTCGGGTCACGACGCGGCGGCGCACACCGCACTTTTTGCCGGGTGCGTCCGCTCGGGTCACGACGCGGCGGCGCACACCGCACTTTTTGCCGGGTGCGTCCGCTCGGGTCACGACGCGGCGGTACACACCGCACTTTTTGCCGGGTGCGTCCGCTCGGGTCACGACGCGGCGGCGCACACCGCACTTTTTGCCGGGTGCGTCCGCT
>PBYF01000121.1 GCA_002729515.1 Deltaproteobacteria bacterium | reverse complement strand
TGGCGGGCATGCATCACGGTGAAGGTTCAGGCGATGGCGATATGGCGGGCATGCATCACGGTGAAGGTTCAGGCGATGGCGATATGGCGGCCGAGAGCCACGCCGCCGATGGCAAGCCGGACAGCGGTGTGCTCTTCGGGGTCGGCGCGTTGTCGGTCGTGGTTCTCGTGGTCGCCGTGGCGATCGTCGTTACTCTTGCGCCCGCCTGAGCGAAGTGCCGGGCAGGTCGTCAGTTGAAGGTCGGCGAGACCGGATGCTTCGAGCCCCGCGGCTACCTCGGACGCCGCTTCGCCCGCTTGAACGCTGCCGTGTCGGCGTTTCCGAAGAGATCGGGAACGACCTCGTAGAGCCAGGGCTGAGCATCAAGCTGCGCAATCTGCTCCCGAGAGAAATACCCGATGTCGGTACTTTCATCGTCTCGGGGTCCCAGGCTTCCGCCCGTCTGCCGGCCTTCGAATACCGTAACCACATAGGACGTCCGGTCGCCGTTCGAGTAATGGATCACATACTCCGGTCCACCGTAGACGCCCAGGATCCTCACCGGTTCGATCAATAGTCCCGTCTCCTCCCACATTTCCCGAACTGCCGCGTCCGCCGGTGTTTCACCGGGTTCGATCGCCCCTCCAGGCCCGGTCCACAAATCGGTGTCGGCGTTCTTGACCAGCAGGACCTGACCTTCTTCGTTGCGGTGAATGATCGTCACCGAGGGCATTTGAAGCAGCGTCGTTCCCACCTTGCCTCGAATCATTCGGACATATTCGGACATTCCCATGCGGTCGCTTCTCCTTACTCAGGAACGTGGCTGTCCAACCGACTCAGGTTGGCCTTCAGGCTGCTTCGGCGCAGTCCAGAATAGAGCCTGGGAAGGAGTCAGGCCCTCGATAGGATGTCGCAACTCCGATTCAGAATCCGACGAAGACCTGTCTCAGCATGTCTGCACTCACGAAGATGAGAAAGACGCCGAAGATTTTTCGAAGCTGCTCCTCGCTGAGACGATTGGCGAGCTTTACGCCCTGAGGAGCCGAGATGATGATTGCAGGCAGCATTACGATGAACGCGAGGCCATCGACGTAGCCCAGTGCCCATGCGGGACGGCCCGCAACGCCCAACCCACTGATCACTGAGCCGAGGGTTCCCACGCTGGCAACCGCTGCCGAACCAGCGGCCGCCACGGCCACGGCGCGATGGATCGATACCCCACACAATGTCAGAGCCGGCGTCGTAAAGGCCCCACCCGTGACCCCGATCATGGTGGACAATGCCCCGATGCTCCCGGCCAGCAGGTCGCGCACGGGATGCCCCGGGACTGCCCGGGCGATCCGGACGTGCTTCGGCAGTGCGAGCATCTCGATGGCGATCCCCAGCATGGCGATTGCGAAGATCGCCGACAGAGTCTTTCCCGAAATCACCCTTGCAGCGAACACCCCCGCTACGACCCCAATCACCAGCGGAGGAATCCACGAGCGCAGGAACGGCACCTCCAGATTCCCGGATCGGTGCTGGATCGATGCGCTTCGAAAGCCCGTTGGAATCGCCAACGCGAGGGACGTGCCGGTTGCGATGTGCATCACCTCCGAAGGGTCCATGCCGAATGCCGGGAAAAGGTAGAGAAAGATCGGAATCCGAAGAATGCCTCCGCCGATTCCGAACAATCCTCCCGCGAACCCAGAGCCCAACCCAGCCACGAGCAGAAAGGCGGTAAACAACGCGATGTGTCCAATTTCCGGCATGGCGAGGAGTCCCGAGTTTTTTTATCGGCCGCTAGTTGACCGAATGGCTTCTCATCGTCCGAGTACAGGAAGCCTGATTCGCGTTTTCGCAGTGTCCGATAACTGGAGATTCTGTCAACCAGAGGCGTGGAACGAAATTCAGTCCTCGATGCAGCCCCAGAGAGCGAGCAGGTTGCAAAGGTGCAGCCAAAAGTATTCACGAGAATTCTCGTTAGTCCTCACCGGCTCTCATGTTGTTGGTGAAATGACGTGTGTCCTTGCCTCGCACCTCTACTGGGCGCTGGGGCGAACATGACCACGGACAGCCCGATGACAATCAGGTGGAAGCGCGCCCCCGGCGGCGTCTGAAGTGTTTCGATGGGTTGCCACGCTCCAAGTGACATGCGCCCGAGATATTCGATGATCACCCGAGCGGACCCGCTGCCCTACACTGGCGATCTTCTTCTTGGAGAAGGATGCGTCATGCCCAACGACGACGAGGGGGGCCGGCTCCCGGGCTGGTTTCACAGGGCCAACTGGGGCGGGGGCGCGCTGGCTTGCCTGGGAATTGGGCTCTACCCCCTGTTGGCCCGTGGATACACGATGACCGCGGCGCTGTGGGCTCTCTTCTGGGTCGTGATGGGTGTGGGGGCAGCTAACAACGCTCGGCTCGGGCGCAATAGCATCCACGTGCCCGCCCGCTTCCGAAGGAAATGAAGGTGAGCACAGGAAGTTGACGCTGTGTCTTTACAGTGTCCGATCAGTAGACATTCTGTCCATCGCGGCAGGGAAAGGAATCCGGTCGCGGCAGGGAAAGGAATCCGGTCGCGGCAGGGAAAGGAATCCGGTCGCGGCAGGGAAAGGAATCCGGTCTCGCGGGTTCCCGGGGCGGGACAGGACGGCGGGCAGGCTGGAGACGCCTTGTCTGTTGAATCGGCTCTGATTGTATTCGGCCAAGCCGTGGAGTTTCTGTGCTCTTGCGGCCCGGTGGCCTTGCGACCGGGTGGCGACGGTGAAACTGCCCTGTGAAAAGATTGTAAAGAGCTGCGATAGATATTAGGATAGGTATTAGGGTATTCCGTAATGAAGCTCTTCGTCATTGTGGTATCGGAAGCTCTGCCAGGTTGAAGTTCTCGAGCGGGGCTCACGATCCGATGTTCCAACGCAATCTCAAGCACGGAAGGGCGCTTCCCATTCACGGCTGCCACGGGCTCGAGATTGCGCGGCTGGCGCCAGGCCGTCGTCGCTCACCGCGCGCGATGCCCACCCTGCGAAATGCAGCGGTGTCGCTCGTGGCCCTGGGGCTCGTATTCTCGGGTCTCGCCCACGCCGAGTCCTATCGCGTGACCGAAGGCTCGATCACGTATGCGGGGTCGAGCGAGGTCACGCCGCTGGGCGGTGGTTTCGAGCTGTCGTTCAGCGAATACGACTCGCTGGTAATCGGGAGGTCTACTCTGATCCTGGATTCTTTTCAATTTCAGGCGGGTGACGAGATCCTCAACGCGGCGCCGCCCTACGAGTACGACGGTTTGGAGGTCTTCCCCTTACTTTTCAATCTCGCCAATCTTTTCAATCTCGCCAATCAAATCCACTGGATCGGGGATGGTGAACTCGGATTCTTCAACATCAACGCCGGCGAGGAGCCCGAGGTAGCCGAAGACGGCAGCCTGACGTTCAGGAGACTCACATTCTCGCCCTTCCCACTCGATACGTTTAGACCGAGCCTTCCGTTTCGCCCTGAACAGATTACCGGGACCGTGAGCCCCGGCGACCCGGACGGGGACGTTCTCCCGCGGTGGTTGGCGATCGAAGGTATTCTCGAAGAGAGCGAGCAGACCTTCGAGATCGTCGACAGTCCCTGCTCGTTCCTGGACGGTTTCCCACCCCCGCCCACCTTCCGCCCCCTACCCCCCTACCCCCAGCCGCCCCCCGGGCTCGGGTTTACTGGGGGGGGCATCATCCGAATGGTCCCGCAACCTTTGGTACGTCCCGAGCCTTCGGAAGCACCTTTGCATGAGCCTCTCGCGCGCCTTCTCGATGCCGACCTGGACTACGTGCCGACCACCGGACCCTGCTTGCGTTCCGTCTCGGGGAGCCTGATGGAGGAGGTCGGAGAGTTTTCCTTGATTGCCGTGCAGGTGCAGACTGTCGAGATCGACGTGAAGCCCCGGAGGCGGCGCAACTGGATCAACCCGATGCGAAACCGCCAAATTCCTGTGGCCGTGCACGGCTCCGACTCGTTGGACGTGCGCGAACTCGACCAAAGCAGCCTGCGCCTGGGGCCGGCTGAAGCTCCCGTCGTGTCCGGGCGCGGTTGGCGGCGCGGCTGGCGGCGCGGCTGGTGGGGGCCCCGCGACGTGAACCGGGACGGCTATCGGGACCGGCAGTTTCCCTTCCAGACGAGCGAGACCGGAATCGCCCGCGGAGACGACCAGGTCTGCCTCATAGGAGCCTTGCGCGACGGCACTCCGATCCAGGGCTGCGACGACATCCGAACCCCCAGGCCCTAGCAACCCGAGAGGCTGGATGCCGGCGGGGGGGGCGGAGATCTCTACCCCGGCGTGTCGGAGGGACTGAGCCAACTCGCGCTCCGCGCTTCCTGCTGAGCAATTGCCAACGGTGGTCCCTGGAGCTGTTTCGCGTGCGATGCGGAATCGGTGATCTGTTCACCGACAGCCTGTGCTTCTGCGACACCTGCAAACCGAAGGGCGAGAACCTGGCGCTGCTCGCTCACCGCCACGGGTTCCGGGCCGCGGTGTACGCCGGCGATACGCGGTCTGACATGGAGGGTGGTGCGGTGACTGGGGGCGGGTCGTGGACTTCAGCCAGGCCTGCACCTACCGCGACACTGCTGGCTCGACACTCAACCCGTACCGGGACGCTCCGCAGGCGAATTCGAACCCGTCTTCAACCGATTCCCCTGGGTGCGCGGAACGAAGAAGAAGGAACCCTTTCTGACATTGACGAATGCCAGCTCGGGCAGGCTCCAGAAGGCGCCGCGTGCACCGGCGGAGAACAGCCTTCCGCCGTCGAAGGGAATCAATGGGACACCCAGGATCGTTGCGCCGATCCCCGTAAGAAAATTGAGCGCCCCGTAAATGGGCCGCAACGCAACGGCGTCATCGGTAAAGAAAAGGAAGATCGAGTCCTCGGCGTTGCGGCGGTAGACGGTCGAGGTGAGCGTGTTGGATTCGCGCAGGTACACCGAGAGGTCTTCTCCCTCGTGCGCGTAGATCTCCGCAAGCGTGCGGTTTCGGTGCGAGGGAAGTTCGATCGTCTCGCTGATACGGTAACTCTCGGCAACGGCATCGGCTGAAACAAAGGGGATGAAATTAAAGGATTCTCCGCCTGCCACATGCCCACCCAGCCTGGCGATTGCCCGAGAGGCAGCTGCATCCGTTCCTTTCCCTGCCAGGAGTTCTTCGAGCGTGCGGAAGACCTCGGATACACAATTTCGCGTAACCAGGTTGTAGGCACTCTCCTCACGGAGTGTTTTGCGAATCGAGTCGGCTCTTGCCCGGTTTCGGGCCAGAGCGTCCGCGGGATTGTCGGTGTCCGAAAACGAAACTCCTGCGGCCGATCGGTATGCCGTCCGTTGGGGGATCATTCGTTCCCGTACGACACGCAGCCCCCCTCTTACCCGGTTTGCGCGCTCAATTTCACGCAGGCGATTGGCGGAATCTTCGAGGCGCGAAAAATCTATTTCATCCAAGGCTGCCCCGGCATCGAGCACCGCTCGAGCCTTGGCAAATTCATTCCGGGTTGCCTCGAGGAGTTCGTCGAGCTGCCCACCGCGCGCTTCGACTTGCGGCACCGAAATCGTTTCCGCATCGGCGGGGTAGCTGTCGAGGACCAGGAGGCGCCCCTCCGCAAGCGATCGAGAAACCGCGGCGTAGCGGGCCATTGCCAAGAAGAGAGCTTCGCCGGCATCGGGTCGCGACGATTCGAGGAGCGCGCCGACTTGTGCTTCGAGCTGCTCCAGCAGGGTCCGGAGCGAAGCTCGCGAAGCCGCACCCCGGAGCGCTTCGCCGCCGCCCGCGGCGAAAACAGCCGTAGGCCTCAGTACGGCCCCGCGCTCGAGTGCTTCTCGAGAGAGGAGGTCGGCGAGCCGGTCACTCTCGCCTCGTGGAGTGGCACCCCTTGGGAAAGGAAGCCGTGGTTCCAGCTGGGATCTCAGCCGGGCGATAGGTGATGCCCCGTCAACGTGCGGGGGTGCATCACCATCGGGATAGAAAAACCCCGCACCGGGAACCGGGATGCGCCTTTTCCTCGCGTTCGGTGCGGTGAACCGTTTCCGTTCCTCCGCGAGCCGCCTGAGCTCCGACAGCGCTACCTCACTTTCGAAATAACGCGCATTGAAGCCGTCGCGCAGCATGGTGTAGGTCTCGTCTTCGACCTCGATTCGGTGGACCCGAAGGTTTCGGTTTCCGTGGATTCGGTACGCGTGCTCGAAGGCACCGGTGGCGTGTCGCGTTGGGAGGATCAAGCCGCCTTCGCGATGCTGGAAGTGAAACGTCTGGCCCCCGAATGCGATGGCGACGTGGCCACCACTCGCCTGCCCTTCATTCGAGTCGACGTATACGTAGTCTACGTAGGCGGCGCCGGCCTCTTCGGGAGGCGACGCGACCGAAAGGGCGAGCAGAACCACCCCGAGGGTGGTTTCAGCCGTTCGTTGTGCTTCCCGCTGCCACCGTCGCACGATCATACCCCTGGCGCAGTGCTTGGAGCCGGTCGGGATGATTCGCTGCAAGCCGGCCGATCGTTGCCTGCGCTTGCATTGACGAAACACCCGTTGCGGCAATGCCCTCGCCAATGCCTACCCATGTCGATCTCCATGCCTCCCAATCCGAAATCCCGTGCTTCTTGGCAACGCGGGCGAGTTCTTTGCGGAATGTGTCGAGATCGTCGGAACGTCTGAGCTGGGCCGCCGTGAGGTCTCGTACGTCTCTCTGGTAGGCCTGTTCTTGCGTGTCGTCCTCGTCTTTCTTGTCATCCTGCTCTCCCGAGGACGAAGCGCTCGACTTGAAGGGGCTCGAAATCAATGCCGCACTGCTCTCCAGGGACCCCCCGATGCTCGCGGAAATCGAACATCCGCCGGCAATAAGCGCGACGGCGATGGCCGTCATCACATCTCGGATTCTCATCGACTCTCCCTCGATTGGTTCAGCCATCAGGCATCTTGTCAGATTCGGACGGGGATCGGGGCAAGAACAAAACCGGCGCGTAGCATGGCGGCTTTCCCCTCTTCGAGCCCAGGAAGTGCAAGCTGCGTTTTCGCAGCGCCCGATGGGTAGAGATTCTGTCAGGCACTTCATGCCGGCGCAGATGCAGGGATTTGCCGGCGCGCTCGCGGCCGGAAACGGCACCTGCCGCGGCGCCAGATCTTTCTTGTGAAACGCGCAGGGGGTTGCTTCCAGCCCCGCAGAGGCCGCTTGCCCGCTTTTCCTTTTTTTCGCCAGCGGGTCCCTCGGGAAAGCCAGGCCGGATTCTGCTCACCCGGAGAGCTTCTGGGGCCATTCGACACCCTTCGATATTCGGGATCTCGATCTGACCCGCCCGCGGTTCTGGTCCGCGTCTCGTGTTGGAGCGACGCTGGCTGCGGACGGAGGCCAGGTCGCATTCGGGACCGGACACTGCATCGCTTCGGGTGCCGGAGGCCGGTAGCCCCGGGCGCTGCGTGGCCTGAACGTGTCCGTGCTCCTGCCGCCAGCGCTCGAGCGAGACCTCCGGGGCGTTCGGATGGGCCCCCGATGGGCCCCGGCATACAATAGAGGGTCCCCAGCCACGATCGGAAGCCGAGTGCCCCCGACCCGGACCCTCGCCATCGTCCAGTTCCGGCGCTTGCTCGCAAAGCTGAAACGCATTGCGGGGGGCCGTGCATCCCGGCGCCGCACACCCGAGGGCATACGCATCTACGCCGTCGGCGATATCCACGGCCGCGCCGACCTGCTCCGCGCGCTGCTCGAGTTGATCGCGGCCGATGCGCGAGAGGCGCCGGCTGTGCGAAAGCTCCTGATCTATCTCGGCGACTACGTGGACCGCGGGCGCGAGTCGCGCGAGGTGATCGAGTTGCTGCTCGCGGGGCCGCCCCCGGGCTTCGAAGCGGTTCACCTGAAGGGCAACCACGAAGCAGCGCTCCTGCACTTCCTGGAAGCCCCCGGCTTTGGCCACGAGTGGAGGCACTTCGGGGGGCTCGAGACACTCCAGAGCTACGGCGTGACCGATCTCGGGGCTCGGCTCGCGGACGCGGGCTTCGACCGGGCGCGCGATCAGTTCGCGGCGCTGCTTCCCGAGGCCCACCGGAAGTTTCTGGAGGGACTCGAGCTCAGCGTGTGCCTGGGCGACTACCTGTTCGTCCACGCGGGGGTTCGCCCAGGCGTCGCGCTCGAGGACCAGCGCGAAGAGGATCTGCTCTGGATCCGCGACGAGTTCACGCGCTGGAGCGGGAGTTTTGGCAAGGTCGTGGTGCACGGGCACAGCGTCACCGAGAGGCCGGAGTTCGAGCCCAATCGCATCAACGTCGACACCGGCGCCTACATGACGAATCATCTGACCTGCGCGGTGCTCGATGGCGCGCAGCGGGCCTTCCTGCAGACCGGGCTCGCGCCCGTCTCGGGGCGGGCTCCCGGTCCCCGCGGCCCCGGATAGATGCCCGACTCCGAGGTAGACTCAAAGAGATGGATGCGAAACCGATGACGCCCGCTGCTGCCGCGCCGAAGTCCGTTCTAGCGCGGCTGCTGCTCGTGGGGGCCGTTTGCCTCCTATCGGCCTGTGCCGGAAGCGCCCCCCCGCGCTCCGTCAGCGCCGCCGTGCCCGGCGACGCCGATTCGGGTGCGGCCGGGGCCAAGGCGGCGGCGGCCACCGCCGCGTACTGCCTCGGGGCCGGCGACCAGCTGCGCGTGATCGTATTCGGGGAAGAGGATCTCTCGGGCGAGTTCGAGGTCGACGATACCGGCGCCGTCTCGCTGCCCCTCATCGGGCAGGTCGTCGCGAAGGACCTGACGCTGCGCAGCTTCGAGGCAGCGGTTCAGGAGCGGCTACAGGAGGGCTACCTGAAGGATCCGCGCGTCAGCGTCCAGGTCCTGAGCTACAGGCCCTTCTACATCATCGGCGAGGTGGATGAGCCCGGCGAATACCCTTTCGTAAGCGGCATGAACGTGCTCAATGCGGTGGCACTGTCGGGTGGGTTTACCCCCAGAGCTAATACGTCCAAGGTCCTTATCACCCGGGGCGGGCATGAGAGCGCGTATCCGGTGACTCACCAGACCCACCTCGAGCCCGGGGACATGATTCGGATCCCCGAGCGCTTCTTCTAGGTCCTCCTCAGCCTCTCCGAACGGGTGGGAAGGCGGGAAGGGTGGAAAGGCGGGAACCGCGCGATTTGGTTGCTGCTTTCTCATTCCTGTGGAGCGCTTTCCATCTCACAGGGTCTCTGATAGTGTCCGCGCAGGGTGTTAGGGGCCTAGCTGCCTTTTAGGTATTCCGAGGTAGTCCAGTCAACATCGCTAGGTCTGGCCGGGCTCTCCTCGATCCCGGGCCGGCTTCGGGGGAGGGCGTCTGTTGTGACTAGGCGAAGAAACTGTGGCAACGCATGGTGCGCGGGGGTCCTGCTCGGCGGGGCACTGCTGTTCCTCACGGTCGGGGCCGCTTCGGGAGCAACGCTCACGTCGGCGCAGGTGGCGGCGAAGGTAAGCGCCGCGTTGTCGGGTCCTCCCGGCTCCCTGGGAGACACCATTCTCGGCATCATCGACAGCGTCCCCGCGGACGAGGCGGGTCAGGTGGCCGCGGATATCCTCGCCGCCGCCAAGAGCGCCACCGACGCCCAGAAGAAAGCCATCGGGAAGGCCCTGGCGACGCAGACCTCCGCACTCGTGAACGATGGGCAGTTGAAGGCGGCCCGTGCTGTCGTAGCCGCGATGGAGGGCGCCGCGGCACAGGGCGACCGGGCTGCGCTTTCTGCCTACGAGAAGATGGCGAGCTTGAACTCCTTGGCGGTTCCGAGCGGCCCCGAGGGCGCCGGGGCAAACATATCGCCGGAATAGGAGAGGCTTCATGAAGTTTCTGAGCTGCAGCAATGCCGTGAGACTCGCGAGCCTCCTCCTGGTGGCCTCGGTGGCCGACGCCCAGGAGAGGCTGATTCCGGAAAACGTGACCGCACGCACCCGCGCGTCGGCCGACGCCAAGGGGCTCCCGCTCGGTGCCTTTCGCGCCTATCCGAAGCTGGGAATTCTGGGCGGCTACGACAGCAACATTCTCTCGACCGATTCCGATGTCCTGCGCGCAGGCCGGACGACGGTGGCCCCGTCGGTGCTGGTCGAGTCGCAGTGGTCGCGCCACTCCCTCTCTTTCGGGAGCTTTCTGGAGTCGAGGCTCTACCCGTATGAGAGCAAGCAGAATTACCTCAACTGGGGCTTTGGCTCGACGGGCCGGTTCGACCTGCTGGACACGACCAATTTCGAGACGTCGATCGACTACCAGCGCCTGACTGAGGATCGCAGCGGTGTCGACGTTTTGTTGGATGCACCAAATCCCAGCAATTACGGTCAGTTCGACGCGAGTGGGGTGTTTAACCACCGCTTTGATCAACTCACGGCATCGATCGGCGGCAGCTACACGGGCCTGGACTACCGAACCCATAGTCAGGAGTATCGAGATCGCTGGATCGCGGAGGGCGTGGCCCAGCTGGGTTACATCTTCTCGCCGGGCTACAGCGCCTTCGTCCGCGGGTCGTACAACGACCGCGACTATGACCATCGCAGCACCGTGACGGCCGGGAGCCCAAAGCAGAACTCCGACGGCTACGAGATCGTCGGCGGAATCTCGTCCGAGCTCACCAACCTGATCGTGGGCGAGCTCTACGTTGGCTACATCGACCAGAACTACGACAGCTCGCTCTTCAAGGACGTGGACGACGTCTCGTTCGGAGCCAGCCTGACCTGGTTTGCGACGCATCTCACCACGGTCACGGTGAGCACGGACCGGAAGGTGGTCGACTCGAATACGGGCGGAGCCGGCGGCATCCTGTACACGACCGCCGGATTCGGCCTCGAACACGATCTGATGGAAGCCCTGGAGCTGGCCGGCGACTTCGAATACTTCAACGGGGATTACGAAGGGAATCGCCGGAACGACGAAGGCTTTCGCGTCTCGGCCGGATTCCGCTACATCCTGAACCGTTTCGTGCACATCGACGTCCGGTACCGGTTCGACGACCGCAATTCGAACGTTTCGGACCAGGACTTCAACAGAAACCAGATCGATTTTGGCTTCGAGTTCCAGCTCTAGGCACCCCTTGGAACAAGGCCCGGGCTCTTTCCCGCCCCCCGCGGACGACGTCGAGATCGACCTGCGGGAGATCTTCGGGGCGCTGCAGCGCCGCCGCTGGGTGCTCGCCGGCTGCGTGCTGCTGATCACCTCGGCCGTGCTGCTGGTGACCTTCCAGCTCACGCCCCGGTACACGGCGAACACCGAGGTGCTGATCGATCCGCGCGAACGCAACGTGGTGGATCTCGAGTCGGTGTTGTCGGGCCTGTCTTCCGACGCTTCCACCATCGACAGCCAGATCGAGGTGATCGGCTCGCGTTCGCTCGCCCGGCGCGTGGTCGAACAACTGGGCCTCGCACGCGACCCCGAGTTCAACGTGGCGCTGCGCGAGCCCGGGCCGCTCGGCGCGGTGGTGAGCTGGCTCCGGGGCCTGTTCCCGGCCGGGCTCGAGGACGAAACCGAAGAGGAGCGCCAGGAACGCGAGCAGTTCAAGGTGACGGATGCGTTCTCGGAGGCCCTGCACGTTTCGCGCGTCGGCCGGCGCTCGTTCGTGATCGAGGTCTCGTTCACCTCCGAGAACGCGCGCAAGGCGAGCCGGGTCGCAAACACCCTGGCCGATCTCTACCTGGTCGAACAGCTCGAGGCCAAGTTCGAGGCCACGCAGCGCGCCACCGACTGGCTCAACGAGCGCCTGGGCGCACTGCGCAAGCGGGTAGAGGCGTCCGAGCAGCTGGTCGAGGCGTACCGGGCCGAACACCAGCTGGTCGATTCCGACGGCATCACGGTCGACGAGCAGCAGGTCTCGGAGATCAACGCGCAGCTGATCCTGGCGCGCGCCGACCTGGCCGAGACACAGGCCCGGTTCCGGCACGTGAACGACCTGCTGGGGTCCGGGTCCGGGGTCGAATCGGTGGCCGAGGTGCTGGCTTCGGAGGTCGTGCGCGACCTGCGCCAGCAACAGGCGGAACTCGCCCGCGAGCAAGCGGAGCTCGAGTCCCGCTACGGCGACCGGCACCCACACATGATCAAGATCCGCGCGCAGCGGCAGGACCTGGGATTCGAGGTCGAAGCCGAGGTGAAGCGGATCACGGCCAATCTGGCAAACGAAGTCACGGTGGCGCGCTCGCGGAGCCAGTCGCTGCACCGCAGCCTCGAAGAGCTCCAGCGCCAGCGATCGACCGGGGAGGTGGCCCGGATCCGGCTGCGCGAGCTAGAGCGCGAGGCGGCGGCCAACCGCACGCTCTACGAATCGTTCCTGGGCCGCTTCAAGGAAACCAGCGAGCAGGCGGGCGTCGCGGAGGCAGATGCCCGCATCATCTCCGCCGCGGCGGTCCCGGTGGACCCGAGCTACCCGAAAAAGCGCCTGTTCGCGGCCGTCGGGCTCCTGCTGTCGCTCGGCGTCGGGCTCGGCGCGGTATTCCTGCTCGAGCGGCTCGACAACGGCTTTCGCACCGGCACGCAGCTCGAAGCGATGCTCGGGCTTCCGCACCTGGCCTCGATCCCGGAGCTCTCGGAGCGCGACCGCAGCGTCGAGGGCAAGACGCTCTCGCCCGAGGACTACGTGCTGGCAAAGCCCCTCTCGGCCTACGGCGAGGCCCTGCGCAGCCTGCGGGCCGCGCTCTTGCTTTCGAACGTCGACGCGCCGCCCCGGGTGGTGGTGCTGACCTCGGCCCTGCCCTCGGAGGGCAAGACGACGATGGCGCTCAGCCTGGGGCGCGCTTCCGCCCTTTCCGGGGCGCGCACCGTGGTGGTCGACGCCGACCTGCGGCATCCGAGCCTCGCAAAGACACTGGGCCTCCAGCCGGAGGCGGGCCTCATCGAAACCCTGGCCGGCCAGGTTTCGCTCGAAGACGTGCTGATCCACGACGAGGCCTCGGGCCTCTACGTGCTGCCCACGGCCACGGGTGCCGCGAACCCGTCCGACCTGCTCGGCTCGGGGAGCATGCAGGCCCTGCTCGAGAAGCTCAAAAAAGACTTTTCCCTGGTGCTGGTGGACTCGGCCCCGGTGCTGGTGGTTTCCGACACCCGGGTGCTCAGCCAGACCTGCGACAAGCTGGTCTTCATCGCGCAGTGGGAAAAGACGCCGCGCGGCGCGGCTGCGGAAGCGGTTCACGCGCTGCGGCAGTTCGAGGTCGATATTGCGGGTGTGGTGTTCAGCCGGCTCGACCTCAAACGGCACGCGAGGTACGGCTACGGCGACTCCTACTCCTATTACAAGAACTACTCGAGCTACTACGACGGCTGAGCCCGCGCAGACCGGCGGCGAAGGCCGCACCTTTTCGCGCGGTGCGGCCGCGCTGCTGGCCGGCGTGCTCGCCGTCGGGCTGGCACTCGTCTGGCTCGGCCTGCCCCGGCTGCTGGGGGCCACAGCCAGGCAGCCGGCGCGCGCGGTGCTGTGGGCGCTTCGCGACGGAAAACCACTGACCGACGCAGACCTCGCCCGGGGCGAAGCGGCGCTTGAGCGCTCGCGGCGCTGGAGCGGGACGCCGGCCTACGCGCTCTCGGACCTGGCGCTGCTAAAGCTCTTGCGGCTGGAGCAGGGGGAGGAAGATGGGCGTGCTGCCCGGTACCTGGCAGGGGCGCTCGAAGCCCAGGAGGCCGGGCTCGCCCAGGCGCCGGCCGGGGGCAACGGCTGGGCGCGGCTCGCCTACGCGCGCTACCGGCGCTCGGGACTCAGCGAAGCCACCCGCGACGCGCTCGAATTGTCGCTGCTTTCGGGGGGCCTGGATCTAACGCTGCTCTCGTTCCGCCTGGAGCTGATCCTGCGCGAGTGGGACGCGCTCGGGCCGGAGTTTCACGAGGCGGCGCGCGGCGAGATCCACCAGATGACCCGGCACGGACGCCCGGGCTACGACGCGCTGGTGGAAATCTACCTGGCTTCGCCGCGGGCCGGTGTCATCGACGCGGCGCTGGCGGATTCACCGGCGCAACAGGCACAGTTTTCCCGCAGGCTCGAGCACAGAATCGGGAGCCCCTGAGCGCCCGCCGGCTCAGGCACAGAATCGGGAGCCCCTGAGCGCCCGCCGGCTCAGGCACAGAATCGGGAGCCCCTGAGCGCCCGCCGGCTCAGGCTTCCCGCGTCGGGAACGACTGCGCGCAAGCCATGCCGAGCAGGAAGGCGTAGCTCACGCTCACGGCCGGGATCTGCAGGCTGAAATCCACCGTGGAATGCGCGGCCACGAGCGCCGTTACCGCCACGCCGATCGCCGGGTAGATGCGATCCCGCCGCCGCCGCCGGATACCGACCCAGCAGTAGCCAGCACAGGTTCCGATGGCCGCCACCAAGGCCAGAGCCGCCGGAATCCCGAGTTCCAGCGCGCTCTCGAGATAGGTATCGTGCGCCTTCCTCCAGAAGAGCGTGCCCGCAATCGTATCGTCGCGGTAAAGGGGGAAGACGTCCGGAAACGTGCCGTAGCCGGTGCCGAGCACGGGGGCGTCTCCGATGGCACGAACCACTAGCGCGTAGACGGCCGTGCGGCCGCCCGCGCTCGATTCGGTGTGCTCGAAACGCCGGGCCACTTCCGCCCCGCTAAGCGCGAATACCGCCAGCCCCAGGAGCAGGAAGCCCATCGAGAGCGCCGCCACCTGCCGCCCCGGCAGCGCCCGCGCGCGCAGCAGGGCCAGCATCAACACCACCAGCCCCAAGAGCGCACTGAGCGTGCCCCCGCGCGACTCGGTAAGCAAAAGAGCCGTAGCGATCACCAGAATCGCGACCAGCAGCGGGGCACCCGGACCCAGCAGTTGTTTCAGCAGCCAGCGCGCCTTCACGCGTGCCGGAACCTTCGCGCGCAGCACGGCGCCAAGGCCGTCCAGGAAGAGCGCACTGGCACAGACGAGCGCCAGGCCCGCGAGCGTGGCGTAGGAGTTGCGGTTCACCAGGGTGCTGGTGACCACACCCTGGTAGGCCCACTTCTCCATCCAAAGGATCTTGTCGGCGCCCGAGAAATATGCGAAGAGCCCGTACAGCGCGTAGGCAAAACCAGCCCACACGAACAGCTGGAGACCCCGGCGGGCCCGCTCGGGGCTACGGCAAAGCTGAAGTGCGAGCCAGAAGACACCCGCATACGTGAGGAGCCGCACCAGCGCCGTCAGCGTCTCCTCCGGGTTCAGACTGATCCGTCCCGGAAGCTCGCGGCCGAGCACGCGGCCCGCGTCCGCCCACAGCGGATGCTGCCAGGCCGCCGGCGTCCAGGGCAGCCACTGCAGCACGGTCCAGAGGCAGACCCCGGCAAACAGGACCAGCGCGACCCACACGCGAGAAGCGGCCACGGGCGGCGCCTGCCGCGCAACGAGCAGCCCAGCAGACCACAGCACGAGCAGCACGCCCACCCCGGTTGCCAGCAAGAACCAGCCCCCGGGCCAGTTGCTGCCGAGCGGAAGCGGCGCGAGGACGACCAGCAAGACGAGTGTCCAGAAGACAAGTGGTGTAACTCGACCGGCCCACCGCCGCACCATCCTGAAGAAGACTGCCAACCGCATCTCCGAATTGTGCCGAAGGTTCCAGAGCTTCGGCCAAGGTATTGCCAAGAACCTTCTTGGCGCCAGGAGGGGTCGAGACATGTTTTGCCTTGAAATCGCGCTGCGCCGCTGTACGCCAGCAGCCGAGACGATCCTATGGCCGTGTCGGGGACAATGGATGATATATCGTTCGATGCATTAGTGTATCAACGAACGCGATAGGCTAGGGCACGTCGCTAGAGCACTGTCGAGGAGATTTGGCGAGATCGTGCATACCGGGAGGAGGGGCGACTTTGCTCCCCATTTCGGCGGGAATCTACAATCCCCCGTAGCAGTGCTGAGTTGTTGCCGTGGGCCTGGAAAGGAGAATCCAAGTTGCAGGTTATGGCCCTTGGCCAAGTCGGCTTTCGCCTTGAACTCCCAGACCTAAATCTCTACATCGATCCCTATCTGTCTGACAGTGTGCGGGAGGAAGAAGACGATAGTATGGCGAGGCTCGTGGGCGTTCCGATCGATGCGGCTAGGGTAGAAGACGCCGATATTGTGCTGCTTACCCACGCACATCGGGACCATTGTGACGTGCAGACGCTTTGCCCCATCTACGTTGCGTCACCGCAGTCCAAATTCATGGGGCCGCAGTCCACGCTCGATGTCTTGAGGAAAGAGGGATTCAAGGAAACTCGGCTAATACCTCTTGAGTCAGCAGACGTCCCCCTGTCGCCGGGATGCACAGTGCGCGCAGTACCGTCTGCGCATCCAGAATGCTCGGGGGATTCACCCCAAAACTGGAATGCGGCAGGCTATGTAGTAGAAAGTTCAGGCCTTCGCGTCTACCACTCCGGGGATACCTCCGTCACAGAACGATACTTGGAAGGGATCGCCTCAATCCGGCCGATCCATGTAGCGTTTCTACCTGTCAACGAACACAGCTTCGTTCGTAAGCGAGCGGGAATTGTCGGAAATATGGGTGTGAGAGATGCCTTCTGGCTGGCCGAATGGCTTGGTGTGTCGGTACTGATCGCAACACACTGGGATATGTTTGCGGCAAATCAGGTGTTCCCTGAGGAGGTCGAACTGCTGTTCGAGAAACTCTCACCGCCATTCGAGCTGCGCCTTGTGCGCGCGGGGTGTGAGATAGAGATCTGATTTTGGACGCCAGCATCGTAATTCGGACATACAACGAGGCCAAACGTCTCCCGGAATTGCTTGGTGCGATCGCCGAACTGAAGCTCGGCAGCATGTCTGCGGAGGTGATCTTGGTCGATTCTGGTTCGACAGATGAGACTGTGACGATTGGGCAGCGATTCGGGTGTCGGATCGTACACATCCTGAAGCAAGAATTTACTTTTGGTCGCTCCTTGAACCTCGGTTGCGAAGCCGCAAATGCAAACCTCCTCGTATTTATAAGTGGGCATTGCGTTCCGGTAAGCGGGGACTGGCTGGTTAATCTCGTAGCTCCGATTGATGCTGGGGAGGCGGCGTACACGTACGGTAGGCAGATCGGAAACAATGTGACAAAGTTCAGCGAACACCAGATTTTCAGAAAGTTCTACCCTCCGACCAGTCTCGTGCCAACAAGCGGGTTTTTTTGTAACAACGCGAATGCTGCAATTTCGAAAGAGATGTGGGCTGCATATGGTTTCGATGAGGGCCTTACCGGTCTCGAAGACATGGACTTGGCTAAAAGGCTCGTCAGAGACGGGTACAGAGTCGCTTACGTTGCGGAAGCTCCGATCTACCACATTCACGAAGAATCCTGGGGGGGCCTGAAACTGCGCTACGAACGTGAGGCCATCGCTCTTCAACGGATAATGCCTGAGGTCCATATCAGTGCCTGGGACTTCTTGGCTTTCTTTTGCAGCGCGGTGTTCATGGACTGGAAAACAGCCTTTCGAGAGGGCTGCCTAGTCAGCGAAGCGTTTGGGATCGTATTGTTCCGATTTTGTCAATTCTGGGGTACGTACAGCGGAAATCACGACCATAGGAAGCTCTCTCAAGCAATGAAGAAGGACTACTTCTATCCAAGGTAGAGGCGCTTCAGGCCCGATGAGTACTCATGAAAAAGTTGTCGCGCTACTCCCCATGAAAGCGCACAGCGAACGTGTGCCAGGTAAGAATTTCAAGGAACTGGGTGGTAAGCCCCTGTTTCGATGGGTCCTGGATACGCTGCTGTCGCTCTCTGAGATTGATCAGATCGTCATCAACACGGACGCGCGCGAGATACTCATGGAACACGGTTTGGGCGCAGAGCCGCGCATCAGGATCCGGGAGCGCAAAGAGGCGATCTGCGGTGATTTCGTCGATATGAACGCGATCATCAAAGACGATTTAGATGCAGTGGACGCCGATATGTATTTGATGACTCACACGACGAATCCGCTACTGAGTGCTCAGACGATCAGCGACGCGATTGACGAATATCGGAACGCCAAGGATTCCAATCGGGCCGATTCCCTTTTCTCTGTCAATCTGGTACAGGCCAGGTTCTATCGAGCCGACGGAACGGCTGTAAACCACGACCCAGCCAATCTGATCCGAACCCAGGATCTCGAGATGTGGTTCGAGGAGAACTCGAATCTCTACATCTTTTCTTCAGATAGTTTCACCGCGACAGGTGCCCGAATCGGCAGGCAACCGTTGCTGTTCCCGACGCCAGCGTTGGAATCCGTAGATATCGATGGCCCAGACGACTGGGCGCTTGCAGTCGCTCTTTCTCGCATGGATCTTTCCCGTCATGGACACTGAGACACGAAATCCGTTGACGGGTATGCGTGTGCTGATCACTTGCCCTCCGATGCTGGCATGCGCCGAGGAATGGCGCTCGGAGTTTGATACCCGCGGGGTTGAATTGGTGCTGCCGGACGTGATTCAAACACTCCCGGAGGATGCGCTCGTTGAGTTGGTTCCATCGTGCGATGGTTGGATCATCGGGGATGATCCGGTGACGAGGGCAGTGCTAAGGGCTGGGCGCGACGGTGTGCTGAAGGCTGCAGTAAGATGGGGAGTGGGGACTGACAATATCGATTTTAATGCCGCTCGCGAGTTGGGCTTTGAAATCAAGAATACTCCAGGCATGTTCGGTGCCGAAGTCGCAGACGTTGCCATGGCGTACGTGACCTGCCTCGCAAGGTCGATCATAGATATCGATCGAGGAGTTCGCGCCGGTGAATGGCCCAAGCCAAGAGGGAAGTCGCTGTCGGCTTTGACGATGGGGATCATCGGCTACGGTGACATCGGAAAGAACCTTGCCCTTCGCGCTGTCGCCGCTGGTATGGCGGTCATCGCAGTTGATCCCACACTCGAGGTCGGTCAGGAACTCGGGGACGTCACCAGGGGCGAATGGCCCGAGGCTGTTGGACAGTGTGATGTCTTGGTATTTACATGTGCTCTTACGAATTCGAATTGGCACATGCTCGACGCTGCGGTTCTCGCCCTCGCGCGAGACGGCGTGTTTGTGGTGAATGTCGCGCGGGGACCGCTTATCGACGAAGGCGCGCTGTGTAGCGCACTCATCTCCGGCCGTGTCGGCGGGGCAGCGCTTGATGTGATGGAGAACGAACCTCTGCTGGCGACGTCGAAGCTGCGCACCCTAGAGAATTGCGTCTTCGGGACCCACAATGCATCGAATACGTGGGAAGCCGTCGGGAGGACGAACCGAAAAGCGATGACACTCTTGTGGGCTGCTCTAGAGGGAAATCCGTGAGCAAGCTAGATCCGCACTGGGCAGTGATTACAGGTGCCGCCGGCGGGATTGGTCGTTCCCTGTGCGAGGCGTTCTCGGATGCGGGATACCGGGTTATTGCGACAGACGCCAGGCCGAGGAAAGACGTCGTCTGTGATGAATTCCTCGAATGTGATCTTATCGAATACTGCGATTCCTCAGAGACGCGTGAGGCGGTTTACCAAGCAATTGGTTCTGTTTGCGGCGACGCCGGAGTTCGATGTCTCGTGAATAATGCTGCGGTTCAGCGACTTGCTTCGACAGGGTCGATTGCACCGGAGGACATTCGGGACACGCTCCACGTCAACCTTGTGGCTCCCCTGTTGCTTGCCCAAGCGATGCTTCCATTGCTGGAACAGGCGGAAGGCAGCGTCGTCAATGTAGGGAGCGTACATGAGTGGTCAACGAAGCCTGGCTTCGTGATCTACGCGGCTTCAAAGGCGGCCATAGGTGGCCTTACCCGTTCGCTCGCGGTTGATCTTGGTGGCCGCGTGCGCGTAAATTCGGTCACTCCCGGGGCAGTCGACACCCCGATGCTTCGTGAGGGTTTCTCCGATCATCCTGAGATGACGGAACGACTTGCAGAGTGCCAACCAAGTGGAAGGATTGCTGAGCCTCGTGACGTGGCGAAGGCTGCAGTCTTCTTAGCCTCTGAAAGTGCAGGTGCGATCACGGGATCCTCGCTGCGGATAGACGGGGGTATCTTGGCTCGCCTGCATGATCCTGCGTGAACTTGTGTTGCCCGAGCGGCATACGATGGTCCCAGTCATGCCTATCTCATGCTCACCACCGGCGCGCGGGCGGTGTTGGGAGGCTCGAGGCACGGAATGACTCGCTGGATACCGGAGCCTGCCACCTTCCTCGGCCCAATCGACCATCGCGACAGATTCTCTGGAGGGCGGCCCAATGGTCTTCGAACTGCACCACTTGGCACGCCGAGGCTTGAAACGCGCCGTCACCATGGCAAGATTGCGACGAGCCGTTGTGAAGCGCGTGGCTCAATTCCGCGTCCACAAAGACCGACTGCGATCTCGTCGCCTGAGGCCCAAGGAATTGAAAGTGACATTTAAGCGGCTCGCCAGGAGTGCGTTGAGGCCCGTGGGGCTCGAGGATATCGCTGTCCGCATCTGGCGTCGCGTCAAGCCGGCGCCCGAACATGGGCATGTCCTCCTCATCGACCACATGAGACGCCGTAGTGGAGAGGGCAAGAGCGACTCCGCTCAGACCTGTATAGAGATAGGGACGACCCGCGAGGCGCTTGCCGGCCAGTGCTCGACGGAAAAGCTGGCTCAAACCTGCCTCCAGATTGGAGCGCACTTCTACACAGTTGACATGGACATCGATAATACGACCGGTGCCAAGCAGTTGCTCGCATCGATAGCGCCGGCGTTCGCCGCGGTATGCTCAAAGGGGGAGGACTTCCTCGCCGATTTCGACGGCACTATCGACTACCTCTACCTGGATGCGTTTGACGTCGACCATGGGCGCCATTCGGAAAGACGCAAAGAACGCTATCGAGAGTTCCTCGGAGAGGAGCTCACCAACAGCGCATGCTGGAAGATGCACCTTGATTGCGTAAAGAATTGTATGGGGAAATTCACACCAGGGGCTGTGGTGGTTTTTGACGACACCTCGTGGAAAGACAGCGAGTGGCATGGCAAGGGAAAGCACGCGATCCCGTTCATGCTTGAGGCGGGGTTCAGCGTGATAGAGAACACGGGGCACTCTGTCGCCCTAGCACGCCCGTCTGCGACCTAGTGGCTCCCCGGCCGGATCAGAGAGAACGGCATCCCCGTCTGGCATCTGCGATAGCATGGTGATGGAGTCTCCCCCGCAGATCGATCAAGCGGACGTAGCGGAGCAGATAGGAAGTTTAAAGGCCCTTTGTGGGACCGAGAAGGTTCATAGTGTCAAGTAGAGGGGAGACGGGGGGGCCCGTAGGCGGTCCCAATACGGGCGCTGGCAGTTGACCGCGCGAGTGAGCAGAGCCTGGTCCGGGGCAGGATCCTGCGCGTGGCTTACCTCGAGGACCCGATTGCGTTCTACCACGCGATTGACAGTCTCATCATCACTAGCCGTTTTGAAGGTCTTCCCTTCTCGGTGCTCGGGGCGATCGCCTGCAATCTTCCCCGGGTGCTAAATGATGTTCCCGGGCTGCGGAGGTTTCGCTGTTACCAGCTGGATCAGCTGCATATGGTGCCAAAGGAAAACCTGGAGAGTACCGCCGAGGCGCTAAACCAATCCGTCAATTCGCCTGCGAGCGGGTGCAATCTTCGGGAGACCGGCCTTCAGATATTTTCTCTGGAAGCTGTCTACAGCCGAATTGCAGACCGCTATGAAAGTGTCCTGGAGCCCGTTTCGAGCAGGCTGTGACCGACGCGAGCCGAATCCCGGACTCAATCAGCCGCATTGCGCAGAGCGATTGATTCTTCAATCACCGTGCGCGTTTTCGCCAAATGGGAAAACAAGTCACTTTCGAGACGATCAACCGTTGCGCGCGCTTCCCTGCCGAAATTTGCGACCAAATTCGAATCTTTGGTTGCAATGAGCTCGTTCGCGATTGCCTCAACCGTCAGTTCCGAGAGGATCCAGCCGTTCTTCCCGGGAGAAATCATTTCGGACGACCCGGCGAGTCGAGAGACCATGGTGGGAATTCCGCGGGCCATCCCCTCAACGGTGGCCAGGCCAAATGTCTCGGGCCACAACGAGGGCAGGACAATTACCCGGAGTCGGCGGAGCTCCGATTCAAATTCGTCCCCCGTCCGCCATCCGGTCACGGTGACTTCGGGATAGGAGCTGACTAGCTTTTCCCGGTCCGGACCATCACCGACAATCCGCAGTCGACAATTTGCCCGACGAGCCGCGTCCGCCAGCAGAAAAATCCCCTTGTCCGCAGATATCCGGCCCACGTAGCCAACCTCCTGTTGCCGGGCCGGTTCGTACTGTTGGACCGAAGGTCGCTCGAGTGGATAACCAATCCTCGTGACTTTCTCTTCCGGCAGATACTTGCGCGCAAACTCTGCAGAAGGACCGGACACCGCGATAAAGCGGTCAACTCCCTCGGGGATCAGGCCTGTCCGAAATTGCAAGGCGGTTCGAAAGACCCGGTAAACATGGTGCCAGTAGCTTCTTCGATCCGGGTTGTGAAGGAGTGTTCGCCAGGATAATGGGTGGTAGTCAAGGATTCGATATGCGCGAAAATCGAAGTGCACGCCATTCGGAGAAAAGGCAAAATAGTCGTGCAAGGTATGCAGGCAGATCACGCCTTCGGCGCGGGCCGCGGCAAACACGGCCATCGAGAGGGTCTTTGAGAAACAGTGGATATGGACGACTACCGTTTCGCCTTGCCTTTTCCTTTCTGCGATCAGGGCAAGGACGCTCGCGTAGACCTGCCGGTTCCACAAGCCATTGACCATGGCCCGCAGGCGATTGGGATCCTCACTGATCGGATTAATCTGCAGGCCATGCAGCGTGACCCCGGGAATCCCCAGGAGCCGATCGTCGACCGCCGAACCTCCAAAAACAAAATCGACCTCGACCCCCAATTCCGACCATCCGACAACCGTCTCAATGACCACCTTGTCAGATCCGCCCCTGACCTCAGCAAAATCATTGATAATGATCAATCTCATGACTCAGCCCACGCCTACTCTTTGGTCAGCGGCTGACGGGCGGGAGGTCATAGCCCACCTGTTCCTCGACCAACGCCTGGTCCTCGGCATATTCTTTCGTCAATTGGACACGTAGCTCCTCCGGCATCGCAGCCAGACGCTGCAGATTATTCTTTTGAATGAGCGTTTTCACCCTGCGGCCAAAACGGAGCGGCACGATTTTCTTCAGGATACTTTTGAAACCGTGCGGAAGATTGAGGAAATCGTTCAGTTGTTGGTTGCGGGAAATTCCGGACGAATTCGATTCAATTGATAGATTCGGTCGAAAAACTGAATCCACGCCAATGAAACGAAAAATTTCGCGGATGGCCGTATCCGGATTTCGTCTCAGCTGCGAATTGTGAACGATGAAAAACTGGGAACGGTCAAAGTAGCTCAGCCAATGCACGAGCTGCCGGCCATAAAATCCCATTGCTCGGTAGTGCCAAAGAGGCTCCCAACCCTTCGATATTCTCAGCTCCTCCAGTTCCAGCGCCTTCGAAAAATCTGCCTCGGGTTCCCGTCCATCCCGGCGAAGATGCCCAAACGCGGAATAGGCTCGATCGATCGGGTTCCGGAGGCTGACGATAAACCGGGCCTCGGGAAACTCCCGGTGAATGGCGACGGGCGCCCTTTCAGAATAGAGGTAGAGAACCGAAGACTCGCCATTGACTTTCGCATCCCCCGCGGATTCGAAAATGGACTCATAATCAGCTCGGTTTCCGACCGATCCGTCGACGGCAACGTCATCTCCCGGACCTGGCCAGTCGGGCTTCTTTCCCTCCAAGGCAAAAAAATTCAGCTCTTTCTGTGGCGGCAGGTAGATCTCGGGATGTTGAGCCATCCAGCTGTCGAGCGTCGTGGTACCCGCCTTCTGGGCACCGATCAGGATAAAGTCTAGTTTCAGCATCGTGCGAATCCTGGTTTTCGGCTGTTTGGCAACTCAGATTGGTTCCGACCGTTTCGGGTGGTGGACGCCATGCCTGTGGGATGCTGGCAATCCCCTACTCTTATGGAACGACCGGTGACGGGCCGAGCAACATGGAACGGTAGGCCCACGTCGGCGAG
Organism: Deltaproteobacteria bacterium; assembly: GCA_002729515.1. Classification (GTDB taxonomy): domain Bacteria; phylum Myxococcota_A; class UBA9160; order UBA9160; family SMWR01. The sequence continues at coordinate 1,421 of PBYF01000121.1, read as the reverse complement.
GGGGCCAGCCGGGAGATGAGCCTGCGTCGATTGTTGGATTCCCCTACGGCGATGACGTCGGCCAGCCTGGGTATGCGGCTGGGCGGCGCATTCATCATCCTCGGTGCCGTCCTGGGAACATTGCCCGAGGCCTCAGTCTCCCTCTGGCTACTTCTCCGCACGATCGTCGGCCTGCGCATCATCGGGGACCTGGGATTCGGCAACACTCTGGTTCGGGCGATCGCCTACGCCATGGGCGGCGCTACTGATCTGGAACGCCCCGCACCGAAGAGCACCCCGCAGAAGCCTCAGGCTACCAACTGGCAGATGTTGGGCGAGATCTGTGGGACGATGGAGATCATATACCGGCGCATCGCGCTGATCGCGGGCGGGTTTCTCCTCCTCGTGGTCACTCCGCTGATGGTGAGACCGATCGCCCTGCTGGACGACCCGACGGTCGGATGGTGGTCCTGGGCGGCGGTCCTGTCCACGCTCCCCGTCGTCTTCCGCGGCAACGCCTACCAAACCTTCCTCGTCGGAACCGATCACGTCGCGCTCGTGCGACGATGGGAAGCGGCGACGAGCCTCGGGAACCTCCTGTCGGCGATCACGGTGCTCTACCTCGGCGGCGGCCTGCTCTTGCTCGTCGTGGTCACCCAGGCGTGGGAGGTCATCAACGTCGCGCGGAACTACTGGCTCGGCCACGCCATTCTGGAGGGACGCCTACGGAGCCTGCGGCGCCATCCCTACTCCCCCGAAGTCTTCGCCAGCGTATGGCCGAGAGCCTGGCGAAGCGGCGCGGGGGTGCTGCTCACGACGGGCGCCAACCAGTCGAGCGGCCTGATCTACGCCCAGATCGGAGACGCCGGTGCTGTCGCGTCGTACCTCATCGCCCTGCGGCTATACGACGCCGCCAACCAGTTCTCCACGGCCCCGTTCTACTCCCGGCTACCCCAGATGGCGCGGCTCCACGCTGAGGGACGGCGCGCCGACCTCGTCGGGCTGGCACGCGCGCGCATGGCCGGTTCGCTGTGGCTGCTGACCGCCGTGCTCCTCGCCGTCGGCGTCTCGGGTCCCGCGTTGCTGCGCCTTCTCGGGAGTGAGGTGACGTTCGTGCCGACGTCGCTCTGGGCGATTCTGGCGCTGGCCGCCTTCGGCGAACGTTATGGCTCCATGCACCTTCAGCTGTATACGACGACGAACCACGTGCTCTGGCACAAGATCAACGCGGTATACGCGGCGATCTTCCTCACGGTCTCGTTTGCGCTCGTGGGGAGGATCGGCGTGTTCGCCTTCCCGGTGGCCATGTTGAGTGGCTACGCGGGCTTCTACGCCTGGTACAACGCCCGGCTCTCCCATCGGGCGTTCCGCCTCGGCTTTTTGAGCTTCGAGGGACGGGCGATGGCTCCACAGCTTATGTTGCTCGCGGTTGGGCTGGCCAT
>PBYF01000120.1 GCA_002729515.1 Deltaproteobacteria bacterium | reverse complement strand
GCGGACGGCCGGTGGGCGGGCTTCGCGGACGGCCGGTGGGCGGGCTTCGCGGACGGCCGGTGGGCGGGCTTCGCGGACGGCCGGCGCGGGGGACCGCGCTGCGCCAGTTCTTCCTCCATGCGCTGGATGTTCTGGGTGTCGTAGTCTTGAGGGGCTGGCTGTGCTTTGGCCCGCGGGGCTTGCGCGCGGGGCACCGGCGGACCGGGCTCGGGCTCGCCGCGGGCCGCTTCGGCTGCCCAAGCGAAGGGTGCGGCGAGCAGCCCCAGCGGTGCCGTGAGCCACTTGAAGATCAGCGGGTCTTCCTTGCCGGACTCGTGGCGGTTCTGGTCGATACCCGAGCCCCCGATCTGGGTCAGGTTTCCGGTAGAGGGTTGAGCAGAGCCGATGCTGGCTTCATCGCTTCCCTCAGTTGCGCTGCGGGTCGTTCGTGAGTGGCCCGGGGCAGCGTTCCCGCCCGGCAGGCTCGGTAGCGTCTCGCCGGGCAGGATCACGGCTGCGCCCATGCCTGTGTCCACCGTTGGCGTGCGGTCCGCGTCCGCGGCGCGGCGGCTGAAGTAGCAGCCGGGCAGCGCGAGTCCCAGCACGACCAGGACCAGGACGAGTCGACAATTCTGCGGCACCGGTGACCTCCGCGTACACGGATGATCCCTTTGACGTTGCAAGTTCCGTGCGAATTCGCGCTGCGACGGAGCTTCGCGCGCCGGACCGGGTGGCTCGGGTGCCGAGTTGCGCGGTGCTTGCCGGTCGCCGCGACAGGATGGTGAGGAAGGGGTGGGCAGCCGACTACCCTTCGTCGTCCCCAGTCCCCCCAAGCCGCCCCAGTAGGACGGTTGTTGCGAACCCGGCCAGGACGAAAGCGGTCGCACCGCCGAACTGTCCGGGGGTCGGATCCGGGCTCTCCGTAAAGGGCCACAAGCCCACGACCGCGCCGAGCAGTAGTCCGAGCAGCGCGCCGAGGGTCGCCTTCTCCGCGCGCTCGAGAAGCCAGCGCAACAGGTTGCTCACGCCGACCACACCGACCACGATGCCGAGCCCGAGCGGAACCACGATCCACATCGCGTCGAGGATCAGCGCGACGTCCGGTCCGGCGGTACCGTCTCCCACGACACCGCGCCGCAGCTGGTCGATCGTCTCGAGGATCGGCTCGTATTGTCCCAGGAGCAGCAGCAGGTAAGCGCCGCTCACTCCGGGTAGGATCATTGCCGAAGAAGCGGCGACGCCGGCGAGGAAGACGAGCGTGAGGCTGCGCTCGTCCGCTCCGCCACCGGCGCTCGAAGTCGCCGCCATGACGGCCATCAGGCCGAACGACACGGTGGCGGCGGCAAACAGACCGGGTGTCGCGGGGCGCGCCATGCGCCACAGCAGCGGTACGCCTCCGAGCGTGAGGCCGATGAAGAGGCTGTACATGATCCAGCGGTGGTCTTGGACCAGGCTCTTCACGCTGCCCGCCAGCAGCAGGATCGTGAGTCCGGCAGCGGTGGCGACACTCGCCAGCAGCAGTAGCGAGCGCGGCCGGAAGCGCAGCGTCGTCACCTCGGCGATCGCACCGATAAAAGCCGGGTAGACGCCGGCCGCCAGGAGCATGGTGCCGCCGCTGATCCCGGGCACCAGGTTCGCCAGTCCCATCAGCCCGCCGCCGATCGCGCTCCGCACGGCGAGGAGGGCGGCGGGTTGGAGCGATTTGGTCTGCTGCAGGCGATTCGGCACTGCGATCTTCCGATTTCCTCTGGATGGCGGGGACGCGGTACTGTAGCCGCCAGGAGGGGACGATAGCCGTGTGCGGCCGGTTCACGCTCACCTCGCCGCCGGAAGAGATCGCGCGCGTCTTCGAACTCGATTCGGTGCCCGATCTCTCACCGCGCTACAACATTGCGCCGACTCAGGACGTTGCGACCGTATGCGCTCGCGCGGGCGGGGATCGCGAAATTCGGCTCCGCCGCTGGGGGCTTGTGCCCCCCTGGGCGAAGGACCCGCGGATCGGTTCGAGACTCATCAACGCGCGCGGCGAAACCGTGGCGGAGAAGCCTTCCTTTCGCGACGCGTTCCGTCAGCGGCGCTGCCTGGTTCCGGCGGACGGATTCTACGAGTGGGCCGCGGCGGCGCGGGGTCCCCGCAAGCCGCACCATGTGCGACGACCGGATCGCAGTCCCTTCGCCATTGCGGGTCTGCACGAGCGGTGGCGCGTCGAGGAAGGGAGCTGGCTCGAGACCTGTACCCTGGTCACAGTCCCAGCCAACGCGCGCCTCGCTCCAGTTCATGACCGCATGCCCGCGATCCTGCCTTCCGAGCATTGGGACCTCTGGTTGGACCGGGACCGGAAGGACGCGGCAGCGCTGCTGCCATTGCTCCTGCCGCGTCCGGACTCGGAACTCGAGTTCACGCCGGTGAGCCGCCGCGTAAATCGGCCGGAGTTCGACGACGCGGGCTGTCTCGCACCACCGCCGCCGGAGGAGATGCCGTGAAGCGTTACTTGCGCCGGATGCTCCTGGCGGGAATCGGAGGGCTCTACGTGCTCTCGGTTCCCTGGTACCGGAGCGGCGGGGAGACCGGTGGCAGCGGGTTCGGCCTGCCCGACTGGGTCGTCGTGGCGATCGGGTGCTATGTCGCGGTGGCGGTGCTGAATGCCGCCGCCTGGCTGCTCACCGACATCGACGAGGACGGGACGTGAGCTTCGGCCAGGCGGGCTTCGCGGCCCTGCTCGCTTACGTGGCCGGCCTGGCCGTAATCGCGGAATTGGCGCGCCGCGCGCGCCGCGATGACTCCCCTGCGGATCACTTCCTGGCAAGCCGGGACCTCGGCGTCTTCGTGCTCTTCCTGACCTTGTATGCCACCGCCTATAGCGGCAACTCGCTGTTGGGCTACCCGGGAGAAGCCTATCGCCGCGGCTTCTCCTGGATCATGGCGACGGGCTTCATGATGTCGATCGTGGTGGCCTTTCACCTGCTGGTCCCACGCCTGAGACCCGTCGCGGTGCGGGAGGGTTTCGTGACTCCGGGTGACTGGGTGCGTCACCGCTTTGGAGCGGAGCCAGCCGGCAACGCCCTGCGTCTGGCCGTGGCGGGCCTCATGATCGTGGCCCTCGCGAACTTTCTCTTCGCCCAACTCAAGGCCATGGGTGTGATGGCGGAGCACGTGACGGGCGGGATCGTCTCCTACGAGCTGGGTGTTTGTCTGCTGGCGGCGACCGTGTTGTTCTACGAGACCCTGGGCGGCATGCGTGCGGTGGCGTGGACTGATGCCGGCCAGGCGATCCTGATGTTGGTGGGTCTTTCGGCGTTGCTCGGGTGGTTGCTCATCGAGGCTGGGGGGCTTGCCTCCCTGAGCGAGGCGGTGGCTGCGGTGCGGCCGGAGACGATCGAGGTACCCAGCACCCGGGAGAGGACGAACTGGTTCAGCACGATCGTCTTGATGGGGCTCGCCAGCGTCGTCTACCCCCAGGCGATCCAACGCGTCTACGCAGCCCGGAGCGGCCGCACGCTGCAACGATCCATGGCGCTCATGACTTTCATGCCGATCACGACGACGCTGGTCGTCACGCTGATCGGTCTCGCCGCCATCCCGCGCTTTACTGGCCTCGGTGCGGTCGAGGCGGATTCGGTGATGCCCCGGCTCCTGGAGGAGTGGGCCGCGGCCGGACCGGTCGCGTTGGTGGCGGCCGTGCTCGTGTTCCTCGGTGCGCTCGCCGCGATCATGTCAACGGCGGATTCGGTGCTGCTCTCGCTCGGCTCGATGCTGGCCGAGGACCTGCTCGGCCGGGCCCACTGGGACGCCGGCGCCACGCGCCTGGGAAAGCGCATCGCCGCCTTCGTAATGGTCGCGATGGCGGGTCTCGCACTGGTGGCCCGCGATGTGACGCTTTGGGGGCTGATCGAACTGAAGATGGAGCTCCTCATCCAGTGCGTTCCAGCCTTCCTGCTCGCACTCCACTGGCGCGGTCTGCGCGCCGGACCCGTTCTGGTGGGCATCCTGGCGGGCAGCCTGCTCGCGGTGGGCGGTGCGTTGCTCGGCGAGAAGCGCCTCGCTGGCATCCACATCGGCGTCGTCGGTCTGGTGCTCAACTTTGCGCTCGCCGCCTGCCTCTCGTTGCGGCGACCTCGCTGAGAAGCCGCTGAGGGGCACGCGTGCCCCTCAGCGAGCCGGGGGCCAGCCGGGAACCAGCGCGTGAGTCTTGCAGAGCTTGTAGGCGTGGAGCACCTGGCCGTTCAGGTCGGCGGCCTCGGGCGACGTGGCCAGCCAGGTGATGGCGGCGGCGGGTACGTCCATGGGAACGGCTTCGAAGTCTTCGAGATTCTGTGCCTGCTGGTTGCGCTGCATCATCTCCGTGGCGACGGTGCCCGGGTCGAGGTTGAAGAAGCGCACGCCGGAATCCCGGTGCTCGACAGCGAGCACACCGGCCAGCCGGTGGAATGCGGCCTTCGAGGCCGCGTAGGCGAAGCTCCAGCCGCCGCTGCCCGCGGGTGCCGGGGGATCGTACTGGCCGGCATACGAGGTGACGTTGAGGACGGTGCCGTTCTCGCGTTCGAGTAGTTCGGGGAGTACCAGCCGCGTGAGCTGTGCACCCGCCAGCACGTTGCCGCGCAGGTAACGCTCGAGGACGTCGAGCGGAGTGTCGAGGAATGTGTCGAGGCTCCCGGGACCGGTCGTGACCGCATTGTTGATCAGCACATCGATGCGCCCGAAGGCCTCCCGCGTGCGGGCGACGGCCGCCTCGATACTCGCGGGAACGAGGAGATCCATGCGAACCGGAAGCGCCCGCCGTCCCAGCTTTTCAACCGCCGCAGCGGTGATTTCGAGGCTTCCCGGCATGGCGCTCGTATCGCTTCTCTTGACCGTCCACGAGTGCTCGTAGCGCTCGCCCTCGCGGAGCGTGCGCGCCGTGATCGCCACGTCGAGCCCCGCTTCCGCGAGACGCAGAGCGGTGGCCTTGCCGATTCCACGACTGGCTCCGGTGACGAGCGCGATTCTGCGATCCAAGTGCGTGTCCTCCTATGGCATCATAACCCGATCGGCTATCCCTCTAGCTGCATCGACCGGAGGCCGACGAGACCCCATTGAGCACCCTTGGCTCCAGGCCGGTCGTCGCCGAGATCGGTGTCGTCCTCCTGCTGTGTGCCGTTGCGCTGGTTCTTGCAGGGCCGGTCCTTTCGGAGCTTCACAATTGGGGGATCCTCGACTGGGACCAGCATCTGTTCCATCACGCCGTTGCCCGTGCCACGCTCCTCGAGCACTTTGAGTTCCCGCTCTGGAATCCGTACAACTGGTCTGGCGTTCCGCTCCTCGCGAATCCCGAATCGCGGGTCCTCGCCCCGACCTTCGCGTTGACGCTTCTCTTCGGCGAGGTCGTGGGCCTGAAGCTCGAGATCGTGCTCTCCCTCGTGGTGGGCATGCTCGGTGCCTTTCACCTTCTGCGTCACCTGGGAGCCGGTCGTCTAGGTGCCCTGGCCGCCGCCTTCGTCGCCATTCTGAACAGCTGGTATGCGATCCACATGACCGTCGGGCACACCTGGGCCCTCAACGTCGCGTATCTGCCCTGGGCCTTTCTCTTCTACCTGAAGTCCATCGAAGATCTGCGCTATTCGCTCGCCGCGAGTCTCGCGCTCGTGCTCATGTTCTTCGGGGGCGGCATCTACTTGTTCGTAATGACCGTGCTGCTCTTTGCATTTTACTCGGCAGCTTGCCTCGTCTTGCGTCAAGGGACCGTCGCTCGCCACACTGCGGCGTTGGCAGCTATCGCCGGTCTGACGGTTCTGGTCTCAGCCGTGAAGCTCCTGCCGGTCGTCGAACTCATGCTCGAGCATCCTCGGACAACGAGTGCAGAAACCGGCTATACGATCGAAGCGCTCGGGAACGCGCTCTTCGCTCGGAGTCAGACACTCGCGTCCGCCTACGCGGACCGCCCCGGAGAATTTCTGGGCTGGATGCACGAGGGCCTCTACGTGGGCCTCCTCGCGCTGGTGCTATTCCTATTTGGAGTGGTCCGGGGGCCGCGCCGGCGGGCTCCGTTGCTGCTCGTCTTGCTGCTCTTCGTGTGGACCACGTTGGGCAGTCAGGTGCCCATCAGCCTCTGGAGCGGGCTGCACGAGCTGCCCGTTCTGGACAACATGCGCTTGACGCAGCGCTTCGGAATCGTCGCCGTCCTGGTCTTTGCGGTCTTCGTCGGCTTCGGGGTCGAGGCTGTACAGATCCGCGTTGCGGGCTGGACGTCGAGTGCCGCCGCGGGGACGCTGGCCGCGGCGGCGCTGGTATTGGCCATGTTGACGGACCTGGTTCTTGTGAGCGCTCCGGTGTTCCGGGAGGCGTTTCCCATCGAGCCGATCCCGGTTCGCCGCGATGCCGAGTTCCGCCAGATTCTCTCCCTGCCCGAATACGACGCGAGGGGCTGGCGGAGGCGGAATTCGAATCCGCTCTACAGCACACTCAGTGGCGTGTATCCGGCATTTCTCTCGAACCGAGGATCCACCCGCGGCTACGAGGTCGTGCCGATTCCTTCTCGGGCGGCGTTCCCTCGGGGAAGAGGTTATCGGGGAGAGGTGTATCTGGAAGGGACCGGGGGCCGCGTCGACTTCAGGAGCTGGTCGCCGAACCAACTGGTGCTCGACGTGAAGGCGGAGCGGGCGGGTACGGTCGTAGTCAATCAGAATCACGCTCCGGGCTGGCGCCTTCTGCGCTACGGAGCGGACGGTGTGGAGCCGGGTGAGGTCTTGGCGCGGGACGGGTTGTTGGCGGTGGCGGTCGATGCCTCGGATATCCGGCTGGAACTCGTCTATCGCCCGAAGAGCTTCGTCATTGGTGCTCTCGTGACGTCCGTGAGCCTGGCCGGTCTCGCGGGGATGGTGGTGTGGAGCCGCCGTCGCGGTCCGGCGTCGTGAGAATCCGCGTGGCCGCAGTGCTCCTGGCATTCCCGTTCGCGGCCTGCTCCCCTTTGGGCGGTGCGGGCCCGCCGGATGTTCTGCTCGTGGTCGTCGACACGCTGCGTGCGGATCACGTCGGGAGCTACGGCTACAGCCGCGCCACCACGCCGCGCATCGACGCCGTGGCGGCCGAAGGAGCTGCGTTCGAAGTGGCCTACGCCCCGATGGGAACGACCACTCCCGCGCACGCAGCGCTCTTCACCTCGAAGGAGCCGCTGGGCCTGGGCCTGGTGCGCAACGGGCTCGCGCTTTCTGAAGAAGCCGTGACGCTGGCAGAAATCCTGGGTCGCAACGGCTACCGGACGGCCGCCTTCGTCAGCTCCTACCCCGTCTCGCGGCGCTTCGGCATGGCGCAGGGATTCGAATACTTCGATGACGAATTTTCGGTCGACTCCTCCAGGGTGCGCGACCCGATCTGGGAGCAGCTTCGGGTGGAGGGGGGGTTCGATCGGGACGGAAGCGCCACGGTCGATGCGGCGCTGGACTGGCTCGAGACCGAAGCGCCCGCATCGCCGCTCTTCCTTTGGATTCATCTCTTCGATCCACACGGTCCGCACCGCCGCCCGCAGCGGTTCGAAGATTTCTTCATCGGCCCGGGTATGTCGCGCCGGGAGCAGATCATCGCGCGCTACGACGCGAATGTGCGCTACGCGGATGAGGCGATCGGAAAGCTCGTCGACTACTTCTCGGAATCACGAGATTGGGAGAATACGCTCGTCGTGATCGTTTCCGATCATGGGGAAGGGCTCTTCGATCACGGCTGGCAGTTCCACAACCGGACCACCTACGAAGAGGAGGTGAGGATTCCGTTCATCCTTCGCTGGCCCGAACGGATCGATGCCTCCCTCCGCATCGAACAGCCGGCGCGCCTGATCGATGTCCTGCCCACCGTGGTATCCGCCCTGGATATCGATGCCGGCGGTGCTTCGTTCGAGGGCATCGATCTCATGCCGCACGTGCATCGCTCGGTTGCACCGGATCTCTCGCGTCCAATCTTTCTGCAGCGTCCCTATCCGGCGGCAAAGGCGGGCGCTGCGACGGAAGTCGGTTACGGCTTCGGCGTGCGGCGTGGGGCCTGGAAGTACTTCGAGGCGGCCGACGAGGGGCGCCGAGAACTCTACGACCTCCGCGGGGACGGCACCGAGCAGAGCGACGTGTCGCTGGACTCGCCGGGTAGGGCCGACGCGATGTCGGCCCTGATCCAGGAGTGGCGGACTCGCCAGAAGGGAGGGCTGGCCCACTCGGTGCTGACGCCGCGCGACAAAGCCGCGCTCGAGGCGCTGGGCTACGGCGAATCCCCCTCGAGGTAGCCGAGGGCGTGTAGATGGCGGCGGTCGTCGGCATCGAGCTGGGCTCGAGGTTCGGGCGAGACGTCGTACCGATTGGCGAGTTCTTCGAGCCGTGCGCGCAGGCGGCCGGCCACGTGGGGTGCCGGTGCGGTGAGATCCGTATCGTCGGCGTTTCGCGGGGTGAGCCTTCCATCCCAGGACGATCCATCCCGCAGTTCGGCCAGGTACTTGAAGTCGCCGTCGACCACACCGATACGCCTGACCCGGGAGCCCTGGAGCGTTGCGAGATAGACGGTACTCGACTGTTGCGCGGCTTCCGGCGCGAGCAGGTCGCGCCCCGGGCTGTCTCGTGCCGGCGACGTTCCGAGCAGCAGTGATTCGAGGGTCGGCGCCACGTCGAGAAGCGAGGCCACATCGGCGCGCCGTCCGGGGGGTGCTCCTGGCACGCGGATCCAGAGGGGCACCCGCACCTGCGCCTCGCTCAGCCGCTCGCCGTGACCGAACCAGAGGTCGTCTTCGCCGAGCGACTCTCCGTGGTCGGCGACGAAGGCGACGAGGGTCCGCTCCCACAGGCCGCGCGTGCGGATCGCGTCGAGGAGCTTTCCGATCTCAGCGTCGAGTAGCGACACCTCACCGTCGTAGCCGGCGCGGTAGAAGGCGACATCCTTGCGCCCGTCGATGACCTGGTAGTCCGGAATGCCTCCGCCGCCGAATGAGCGCCCGAGTATGGGAAGCTCGCGCTGCGCGTCCGGGCGCTGGCGCTCGACCGCGAGGCGCTGCGCCCGCAGGGGGGCGGGTGGGGTGTAGGGCCCGTGCGGGTCCTGGTAGTGGACCCAGAGGAGACAATGCCCTCGGCGTTCCGGGAGACAGAGGTCGAGGGCCGCGATGGCTGCGCGGGTGGTGTCGGGCCCCCGCCGCTCGGGCATGGGGCGGGCCGCCTCGAGTTCCGGGAGCGTGTCGTCGAAGTGATCGAAGCCGGCGTCGAGGCCCATCTCCCGGCGGAGCACCCAGTTGCTGACCACTGCAGCCGTCGTCCAATCTGCGGCGCGCAAGCGCCGTGCGATGGTTCCCGCGTCAGCGGGAAGGGGCGACAGATTCCCGGTGACGCCGAACTCCTGCGCGTAACGCCCGGTCAGCAACCCGGCGACCGAGGGCAGTGTCTGGGCGGTTGGCGCGTAGGCGGCCTCGAAGACGATACTCTCCGCCCCGAGTGCGTCGAGGTGTGGAGTCAGTCCGAGGAGGGACCCGTGGGCGCCGAGTCGATCCGCACGGAGTGTGTCGACGCTGAGGAGCAGGACGAGCTGCACGTCGGGAATACCCGGGCCGCAACTGATCGCCAGCGTTGCGACGCCGGCGGCTGCGGTCCGGAGGCGGGCTAGTATCGGACCCGGGCGCGCAAGCATGCGACGAAAGTTACCACGGGCGGTGGGACGAACCGGATGACGGAGCATACGCTCGCGCGCATCGCGCTGGCCTGGCTGGTGCTTGCCGCATGTGCATTCGTGGCCCTGCGCGCGCCACTGGTTTCGCTCCCTCTCCAGCGCGATGAGGGCGAGTACGCCTATATCGCCTGGCGCATGGAGCAGGGCGACGTGCCCTACCGGGACGCCTTCAATCAGAAACCCCCCGCGACCTTCGTTGCCTATCGCCTGGCCTTTGCACTTTTCGGTCGCAGTCCGGAGGCGATCCGGATCTTTCTCCACCTGTGGAGTGCAGTGACGGCGTTGGCCCTTTACGGACTCGTCCGGGGCTTGGCGGGGGCACTCGCAGCCGCCGGGGCGGTGCTGGTTTTCTGCGCCCTCGGCGCGGACCCGCGGCTCGGCGGGGTTGCGGCCAATACCGAGGCGTTTTTGCTGCTTCCCTGTGTGCTGGCGCTGTGGCTGTGTTTGCGTCGGGGCGAGCTGGGAACGCGCTCCTCGGGCGCCGGGGGCTGGGCTGGGGCCGGTGCCGCCAGCGCGGTCGCGGTGGCCTTCAAGCAAGTGGCGCTGACGAACGCCGCTTTCGTCGCAGTGCTCGCGTGCCTGTTGCCCGATGCCTACGGTCGGCGGCGGATCCCGCTGCGCATCGCCGCCCTCGCCGCCGGCGCGCTGGCGGTGGCCGTCCCCGTGGTCGGTGCATTCGCCGCTGTCGGCGCCTTCGACGAGTTTGCGGATGCGGTCTGGTGGCACAACCTCGAATACGTGGGGCGCCGCTCGTGGGCCGAGGGCTTCGACAATCTGCGCTACGCGCTGGGCGAGCAGGCGCCCAGCCTCTCTCCCGCCTGGGTCCTGGCCGCGGGAGGCTTGCTGTGGCCGATTGCCGCCGGGGGCCGCGAGCGTGCGATTCTCGCCGGCTGGCTCGCCGCCAGCCTGCTCGGCCTCGCCGTCGGCCTCCAGTTCCGGCCCCACTATTTCCTCCAGGCACTGCCGGCTCTGGCGGCAGCGGCCGGCGTGGGTCTGGCCGCTGCGGTGCGCGGGGCCGGAGCGGCGGGGGGCCGGGCCGCGGCATGGGTTGGCGCGGTCCTGGCGGTCGCCGTAGTCGGGGCGCCGATGGTGGCCAACCGCGCCGTGCTTGCCGCTGAGACTCCGGAAGCGGCGGCGAGGGAGCTCTGGGGCCTCAACCCGTTCCCCGAAGCGGTGGCCATCGCCCGCCACATCGCGCGCACGAGTGCCCCCGGGGAGGCGGTCTTCGTCGTGGGCTCGGAGCCGGAGATCCTCTTCTATGCCGAGCGACCGAGCGCGACCCGCTATATCTTCTTCTATCCGCTTACCGGCGGTTATCCGGAAGCGCTCGAGCGACAGCGAGAGGCGCTGGCCGAAGTGACGCGCGCGCGCCCGCGCTATGTGGTTTGGGTGCACATTTCGACCTCGCTGCTGATCTCTGAGCGCACGGACCGATGGATCTTCGAGGAAACTGATCGCATGCTTGCTCGCGATTACGCGATGGAGTTCGTGGCCCACGCGGACGAGCGCGGAGAGGGCTATGTCTTTTCCCATGGGCACGCCGCGCTGCGCTGGCTCGATGCAGAACGCGGGCGCCTGGCGGAGTTGCCCTGGGTTGCTGTCTACCGGCGCGAAGCCGCGCCGTGAAACCCGAACGAGGAGGGAATGTCCTATGAGATTTCGAGTGTTGGTTCTGGCTGTGGCGATGCTTGGCTGGGGACTCACGGGATGCGTGGTGGTCGAAGATGGCGAGGTGGGGGTCCAGAAGAGCTTCGGAAGCATCTCCGACGAGCCGGTGGCGCAGGGCATTGTCTTCCAGGTTCCCGTGGTGCGCACGGTGACCCGCTGGAATACGAAGCTTCAGGAGATCAAGGAGTCGGCCAAAGTTCCGTCCTCCGAGGGACTGATCGTGGGGCTCGAGACCTCGTTGCTCTTCCGGGTGCTTCCCGACAAGGCGCCGATTATCCGAAAGACCGTGGGGCGAAACTACATCGAGCTGCTCGTGGTGCCTTATCTCCGCAATGCGGTGCGCGACGTGGTGGCGGGATACCCGGTCAAGAACATCTACTCCGAAGCCGGGCGAAAGGAGATCGCATCGAAGATTCGCGAGTTCCTCCGCCAGAATCTGGCGCCCCGTGGCATCGAAGTCGTCGATGTGCTCTTGCGGGACGTCCGGCTCCCGGAAAAATTCCGTGAGAGCATCGAGCTGAAGCTCACCGCCGAGCAGCGAGTGCAGCAGAAGCAGTTCGAGTTGCAGCAGGCCCGCAAGGATGCGGAGATCGAGGTGGCGCGGGCCGAGGGCGCGGCGCGCGCCCAGGAGATCGTCCGGTCGACCCTCTCGGGCAGCTACCTCCAGTACCTCTGGATCAAGACGCTCAACGAGAACCCGAATGTGATCTACGTGGCGACGGAGGCGAACCTTCCGATCTTCCGCAAGATCGAGTGACCCCGGGCCCGTGCCAGCCGCGGCGTGTGGAGGGCTGAGCACGGGCCAAGCCGTGCGGGGACGCCCCCAGCGCATTCGGTTCGATTGGACGAGGGCACTGGATCAGAAAAACCGGAACACCCGCGCAAAGAGCAAGCCCGTCTCTGTGCAAGAGCCGAAGGCGAAGCCTTGTCGCTCGCCCGGACGAACGGGAACCGCAGCGCGGCACATACGTCCCCGCGATTTGAGGTAGGTTTCTCATCCAAATGAGGATTGCCAAGGGGCTGCACTGGATTTTACCGCTCGGTCTGGCGGCCTTGGCCTTCGCCCTGCGCGCGGCAGGTCACGAGACGGTATTTGCGGGCGATGAGCTGGCGCCCACTGTCGGTGACGCTTGGTACCACCTGCGGCGCATCGTCTACGACGCCGCGCGATTCCCCCATCTGCTGGGATTCGACCCCTTCGTGCAGTTCCCCCGCGGTGCGAGCGCCGCGTGGCCGCCGCTCTTCGATGCGCTAGTTGCCTGGTTCGCGCTGCCCGTCGTGGAGAATGTTGGTCCGGAAATGAAGCGGTTCGCCCTGTGGGTACCTCCGGTGATCGGTGCTCTCACGGTGGCGTGTCTCTACGCATTGCTCCAGCGACGCTTGGGAGTGGTGGCGGCGCTGGTTGCCGCTGGGCTCCTCGCGATTCTGCCGGCGCATGTCGAGGTGACACGCGTCGGGGCGCTGAGCCAGCGCTGTGCCGGAGGACTCGTCGCGGTACTGGTCCTAGCCGCTGCGCTGCGCCTGGTCGAGAGCGAGCTGCGCGCTTGGGGTGCTGCCCTCGTCACCGGATTGCTTCTGGGTTTTGGGGTGCTGCTCTCGGTCGGCGGGGTGCTCGTCGCAGCGGTGGTTCAGGTCGGATTGTTGATCCTGCTCGCGACGCGGCCTGTGGCAGGGGCCGACGGGGCGGCGCAGCGCTTGGTCGCACTGCAGTGTGTCGCCCTGCTCGTTGTCTTGCCCGCCGCCGTGTTGCGTGCCACTCCCGAGGCAGCTCCATTTACGGTGCCCTATCCGTCGCGCACGCACCTCGCGCTCTTCGCGGTTCCGGCCGCGATTGCGCTGGCCTGGGTCGCGGCACGGCGCAGCCCGATGGGCGCGTCGCTGTCGCTGCGCGTGGTAGCGATGCTCGTGCTCGCCGCTCTCGGGATGGCAGCGGGCGGCATTCTGGCGCCTCTGGTGCTCGATGGAGGAGTCACTCCCTGGCGGGCGTTCTTTGGCCCGGCCTCGCTCGCGGCGGGTCGTGTGGAGCCCCCGTTCACGGCGGGTTCACTGCTCGGCGATCTGACGCTCTTCGGCTGGGCGGTGCCCTTCGCGTTGCCGCTGCTCGCCTGGCGCGCCCGGTGCGGGTCGGCATCCACGCTCCTGGCGCTCGGCGCAGGTGCGGTGTTTCTCGGCGTAGCGTTTGTGGTGCCCGGGGGTCACTCGCTTGGCAGCGTCGCGGTGGCGCTCGTGGTGGGATACGCGGTGGCGGCGGCCGTGGTGCTGGCTTCGCCGCGGCTTTCCGGGGCCAGGGGCGGGGTTCTGGTGGTCGGTACGTCCGTGCTCCTCGCGGCGCCGGCCCTGGTTCGCTCGGAGTTCGTGGGCACACGGCCGGCGACCACCGTCTATGGCATCGATGTGCCCGAGAGCCGGGTGCGGGCGGTGGCAAATTGGCTGCGGGAATTCACGCCACCGACCAAGGGATGGTTCGACAGCGGCAGCGAGCCCCCGTACGGCATACTCGCACCCTGGGAACTCGGTGATTTCCTGACATTCGCGTCGTTGCGAGCGACGGCTGTGGATTCGCTGAGCAAGCCGATGCGTGTGGCGCGTTCCCGCAAGTTTTTTCTGGCGTCGCCGGGAATCGGTGCGAATCTCGCATCGCTGTGGAATGTCCGCTACGCGGTGATGCCGGTGGGCATCCACGCCGTATTGACCCCGGCCTCACCGGTTTCGCTCGGTCGATCGCTCCTGGAGTTCGACGGCTCCGAGACCCAGGACCCGCAGCTGGGTGAGCCCCCGGCCGCGAGACAGTTCCGTCTGGTCTACGAGTTGGGAGACCCGTCGGATCCGGGCGGGCTCCGGGTCTACGAGCGCGTTGCGGCCGCGCGGATTGCGGGAGTCACGATGCCCGGCCGGCTGGTGAGCGCGAGTCTGAAGCTTCGGACCAACACGGGACGTGAGTTCACCTGGCGCACTAGTGCTCAGTCGAATCGCGAGCATGGCTACTACGAGATCTTTGTGCCCTATTCGACCCAGGGCGGCTCGTTCCGCCGCTTCGTCGAGCCGGTATCGGACTGGGTTCTCGAGTGTGATGGTGAGCGTCGCAGGGTGAAAGTCGAAGAGTGGAAGGTTCTCGATGGCAAGGTCGTCCGAGGGCCGCACTTCTGCTTCCAGTAGGGAGACGAGCGTCTCTGAGTCGCTCGACTGCATCATCATCGGAGACAGCCCGGGAGGTTACGTCGGAGCCATTCGGGCCGCAGATCGCGAGCGCTGGGTTCACGGAGCAGGCTGTGCGGGGTGCGGGGCGAGAGCTGTGAGTGGGTCGTTTCCCTCTGACGGCCCGCGGCAAGGCGCTCGCCCTCGGTGAGAGGGAACGCACTCCGAGGCGAGGCACGAGACGGCACTCTAGACCCGGGGGCGAGCGCTGTATTTCTGACAATGGAACACCGTTCGATTTTGCGGTGCGTGTTTCCCCAGTCCCAGTTGACCGAGACGGGTTACCCTACCGGGTCACATTTTCGTCGTCGGCTGGGGGCGCCTTGCGGATCATTGTTGCGGGGGTTCTGGAGCGAAGCCGGAGCGTGGCGGAGCCCGCGCGGTGACGCATTCGATCGTCTCCGAAGAGCTGGACCTGCTCGGTCGGGTCAACCGGATCCTGGCCGAGAGCCCGGAGGCACCACCGCCGTCCGAGGCTCCCATCATCGAGGAGTTGCGGCGGCTGCGGGAACTGCTCATCAGCCGCCAGGAATCGAAGGACGCGGTCTCCCTCAACGAGCAGTGGCACCGCCAGAACTCGCTGCTCGAGCAGCTTCGCACGAGTCGCTCCGCTCCGAAGGTCGACACGCGCTCGCCGTATTTCGGGCACCTGCAGCTGCGCGAGAACGGGCAGATCCGGGACCTGTGCCTCGGGCGTGCGACGTGCATCCGTCGCGGGGTGAGGATCGTCGACTGGCGAAACGCTCCTGTGTCGCGGCTATTCTATCGCTACGCCCAGGGAGAGGAGTACGAGGAGGAAATCGCCGGTAGGGTTCGCGTCGGCGAGGTGGTGTCGCGGCGCACCGTGACGATTCGGGAAACTCTGCTCGAGCGCATCGATGCGCCGGAAGGCACCTTCACAATGGCGCCCGAGGCCTCGAGTGGCTGGAAGCGCATCGAGCGGGAGACGGCGCGGCTGGCCGGCGGCGAGGGTTCGGCACTGCGCGCCCATCGGCCGAAGGCGGGCGATTCTGCCGAACTTGGCCTCGACGGTGCGGGTGGGCGCCGTCGAGCGGACAAGCGCCTTCCCGAGATCACGGGCCTCATCGATCCGGAGCAGTTTTCCCTCATCACCCGTCCGAAACCGGGATTCCTGACGATCCGCGGCGCGGCGGGCTCCGGCAAGACGACCGTGGCGTTGCATCGTATCGCCTACCTGGCCTACGACGACCCCGAAATAGACTCGAAACGCACGCTCTTCGTCGTCTTCTCCCCGGGCCTGCGGAACTACGTGAGTCATGTGTTGCCCGCGCTCGGCGTCGGTGCAGTCGCGATTCGCACTTGGCACGAGTGGGCGCATCAGCAGCGCCTGCGTCACTTCCCGGCCCTTCCGAAGTCGCAGCGCCACGACGCGCCGTCCGTGGTGCAGCGTCTCAAGCTTGCCCCGGCGTTGTCGGTTGCACTCGCGGAGCAGGTCGCGAGGGTGGAGGGGCCCGCAACGGCGGAGCAGGCCGTGGACGACTGGGCAAGCGTTCTGGTGCAGACGGAGCTGCTGGAGCGAGTATTCGAGGAGCGTGGCGCGGGGGACATCAGCCGGGATGCAATCGCGAGCTTCGTCGCTTGGAACCGGCAGCGACTCGACGAACTCTTCGCCTGGCAGCTGGGTGACTCGGAGACCGACGCGGCGCTCGAACCGGAAGACGATGCTCTACTGCTGCGAGCCTGGCAGCTTCGGGTCGGCCCGCTCCGGGCGGGGAAGCGTGTGCTGCGTCACCGGCACGTCGTCGTCGATGAGGTGCAGGATTTTGCTCCCTTGGAGGTGCAGGTGCTGCTCGACACCCTGGATGAAAGTCGCAGCCTGACGCTGTCCGGAGATGCGCAGCAACACATCGTGCCCGGAAGCGGGTTTACCTCCTGGTCAGGGTTCCTCCGGGAACTCGGCGTTCCCGGTGGCGAAGTAGAGACGCTGCGGGTGAGCTATCGCTCGTCTCAGGAGATCATGGATTTCTCGGCCCGAGTTCTCGGCGATCTGCGCGATCCGGAGCTGCCGACGCAGGCAACGCGCAGCGGCCCTCCGGTCGAGTTTTTTCGTTTCACCGAACTCGGGGCCTGCGTGAGCTTCCTCTCCGACGCGCTGCGCCGCCTCTCCGACCAGGAGCCGATGGCCTCGGTCGCACTCCTCACGCCCTCACCCGAGGTGAGTGATGAATATTTCGAGGGGCTAACGGACGGTGACGTGCCGCGGCTGCGTCGTGTCGAGAACCAGGAGTTCGGCTTCATACCGGGCATCGAGATTACCGAGATCGAACAGGTCAAGGGGCTCGAGTTCGACTACGTGATCGTGGTCGATGCGAGTGCAGGGCAGTTCCCGGATTCACCGCTCTCGCGTCGGAGGCTCAATGTCGCAGCGACGCGTGCGGTCCATCAGCTCTGGGTCAGCTGCGTCGGGACGCCCTCCCCGCTGCTGGAGGCTTTCCGGGGGGCTAGCGAGTGAGGTAGCGATAGGTTCCGTCGCGCTCGACCGTGAGTTCGGCATCGCCGGCGATTCGCAGGTGCTCCAGGTGCGCGAATGTCTCGCTGTCCGCCATCGAGCCCCAGGCGCGGGGGTGGAAGAGGTGATGGGAGAACTCCTGAACCGTGGCGGGCCGTCCGTACTCGTGAGAAATGTCCTTCAATTTGCCGAGGCGCTCTTGATGGTGGCGCTTGATCGCCACTGTGCGGGCCGCGAGATTCTCGAATGGATGGCCGTGGGCCGGAAGCACTTGACCGACTTCCTTGATTTCGGCAACACGGTCGAGGGAGTAGAAATACGAGGCCAGGGGATCGGGTGAGCTGGCCAATCCAGAAATGTGGGGGGTGATGCTCGGAAGGACGTGGTCGCCGGCCAGGAAGAGCCTGCTCGCAGGGTCGTGCAGGCAGAAGTGATCCTGGGTGTGCCCGGGCGTGTGCACGACGAACCACTCGCGTCCTGCCAGGCGCAGAACGTCCCCGTGCTCCACCGAATCGCTTATCTGGGGGATGATGCGGCCGCTGACGAGCCGTAGGGCCCGCCACTTGAGGCGGGTGCGCCAGGGGGGTCGTGGGGCTTCGCCTCCCCAGGGTGTTCGGCTGCGTGTGAAGCTGGCCAACTGGTCCCGGAGATGCTTGTCCGGCTCTTCGCCCTTAGCGGCCTCGTCGCTGCCGGATGGGTGCTGAGCCGCGAGATCGTCTGCAGAGACTTCGGGCGCGGCGGTTTGTGCCGCGGGCGGTCCGAAGGCGAAGCTGTGATGCGCTATGACCTTGGCCCCGGACTCCTTGGCGATTCTCGCGGCGCCTCCGAAGTGGTCGGGGTGGGAGTGGGTGATGATCACGGTGTGGACGTGACGGACCTCCATGCCGATCTGCTTCAGCCGCTCCTGGAAGGTTCGCCAAGTCGAGGGACCCGGGAGGCCTGGGTCGACGACTGCTGCACCCTCGTCGTCGACGAACGCGTAGCAGTTGACGTGTTCGAGGCCCGGGAGGTGGATCGGTAGTGCCATGCGCAACACGCTCGGAGCGACTTCAACGACCTCAGGGAGGGCCGGCTCCTGTTCCTGTCTCCGCGTCACGTACGCACCGTAGGCGATTGGCCCGCGATGTGCAGCGGGGCGTGTGCTAGGTTGAAGGCTTCTGGAGGGGAAAGACCGTTGCGCAGGGTTGTCGCGTGGCTCGCCGCGTTCAGCTTGGCGGCGGCGGGGTGCGGTGGGCCGCCGCCTCCCAGACTCCTGCTGCTGATCAGCGTCGATACGCTCCGTGCCGATGAACTCGGGGTCTACGGCAGCTCCCGCGGTCTCACGCCGAATCTCGACGAATTCGCCGCCGGGGCCAATGTCTTCACGCTGGCGTACGCAGCGTCGTCGTTCACATTGCCCTCGGTTGCTGGCCTGCTCACAGGCCGCTACCCGGAAGAACTCGGCATCTGGAACAACGAGTCGGGTCTGCCCGACAGCGTGCCCACGCTCGCTACCGAACTGGGTTCGCGCGGGTGGCGGACGGGGGGTGTGGTCGGAAACTGGGTATTGAGGCGAGAGTCGGGAGTCGCGCGGGGCTTCGATCGTTTCGACGACCGATTCCCCGAGAAGGAGGCGGTGCGGGGTTGGCCCGAGCGCAGCGCCGAAGCGACGACGGATGCTGCGATCGAATCGGTGGAGGGCTGTACGCAGATCCCGTCGACGCGTTGTTTCGTCTGGGTGCACTACCAGGACCCACACGGACCCTACGATCCACCCGGCGATGCTCGCGAACGGTTGCTTCCTGCGGAGCGACGAGCCGAGGACGGAACGCGTTCGCTGTCGGTCGGCGAGGATCATCGCGGTGAGGGCGTGATCCCGCGCTACCAGTTCCTGCAGGACCGTCACGAGGTTGCGTGGTACCGCGCCGGTTACCGCGCAGAGATCCAGTACGTGGATCAGCAGATCGGTCGCTTGCTCGAGACCGTGGAGTCTGCGGGTCTCGGCGACCGGGCCGTGATCGTCTTCACGGCCGACCACGGCGAGTCTCTCGGTGAGAACGGCGTCTGGTTTGCCCACGGCTCGCGTCTCGGTGACGAACAGGTGCGCGTGCCGCTGCTGGTCCGTATTCCAGGGCGAGGTCCCTCCCGGCGCGATGACCCGGTCACGCTGGTCGACCTGATGCCGTCGCTGCTCGCGTTGCTCGAAGGGCTGCCCTTGGATTCGAGGGGATTGGGACGCGACCTGTTTGGACCCGGGGCGGAGCGCGGGGCAAGCACACCCTACTTCGCCACCCTCGGCGCAGACGAGGTGGAGCGCGTTGGGATCATCGCCAACGGCTTCAAGTTCGTCGCGACAAAACAGGGCGGGGTATATGCCGGGCGCCTCTACGAGGTGGGTGATGAAGAGGTAGAGCTGAGCGCGGCGGCTCCCCAGGTGGCGGCAGATCTGCGCGCACGGCTCGGCGCGCTGCGTGCCGGCCTCGAGCGCTCCGCTGAGACTCGGCCGCAGCTGGATTCCGAAGATCGTGAGCGCCTTCGTCAGCTCGGCTATTTGGATGAGTAGATGCCTCGGGTCCTTTTGGGGAACACGCGGCATGGAGCAGTAGATCCGGTACCTTGAGCCGCTTGTAGGACACGGCGCGTGCCGCCCGCTGCGGCAGCGCGAGGGAAAAACGATGCGCTCGACACGTTTCGCATGCTGGATGGTGATGGCACTCGTGCTGACGGGCTGCGGCGACCTCGATCGGCTGCGGGCCAAAGCCTGGCTGGGCGGCATGGACTCGCGGCTTGAACTTGCAGGGCGCTACGCTGTGGGTGAAGGGGTGGACCGCAACGAGAAGGATGCGACGTACTGGTACCGCAAGGCCGCCGAACAGGGCAATGCCGGCGGTCAGTTGATCCTCGGCATACGCTACCTGGCCGGTGTGGGCGTCGGGAAAGACCCGGCGCAGGCTACAGAATGGCTCGAGCGCGCTGCGGTGCAGGGAATTGCCGAGGCCATGGTACGCCTCGGCGGGCTCTACCTGGGCGGTACCGGTGTGCAGCAGGACTACGGTCGGGCGAGCCTGTGGTTCGAGCGCGCAGCGGCTCTGGGCCGAGCGGATGCGGGCGAGGTCGTCAGAAAGCTTCACCTCGCCGGTGTGGTTGGTGATCCAGTCGAGATTGCGGAGTCCTATCGGCTGCGCGCCGAGGAGGGGGATGCGGAGGCGCAGTTCATGACCGCGATTTTCTACGACCGTGGGCTCGGCGTGACGGCGGATCCCGGCGAGACGATGGTCTGGGTCGAACGCGCTGCCGAGCAGGATCACCCGATGGCTCTCGCCTTTCTCGCGAATGTGTACAGCAGTGGCTTGAGCGTACCGGTGGACAACGAGCGGGCTGTCTATTTTTTACTGCGATCGGCGGAGGGGGGGTATGCGGGTTCGCAGTACTCCCTGGGAGATGCCTATCGCAAGGGGCTCGGAGTGGAGGCCGACTCGGAGCAGGCCGCGTATTGGTTCCGCCAAGCAGCCGATTCGGGTCATGTTTTTGCACAGCGTGACCTGGGAGCGCTTTATTCCCTGGGGCAGGGGGTGCCCCAGGACTTCGGAGAAGCCGCCCGCCTGTGGGAGGCGGCTGCAAGGCAGGGTGAGTCCTCCGCGCAGCACGACCTGGGGGCTTCCTACGCCGCTGGACGCGGCGTCGCGCAGGATATCGTCGAGGCGGTTCGCTGGTATCGCGCTTCGGCCGAGAACGGCAATCCCTTCGGACAGGCGAAGTTGGGCGCGGTGCTGCTTCGGGGCGAGGGCGTGCCCGCCGATCCGGCGCGGTCCTTCATGTGGTTGAGCCTGGCCGGTGACTCGGAAGAAATCGATGTGGCGAACGCGCTGGAGGTCCTGCGCACGGAGCTGAGTGCGGAGCATGTCGCGGAGGGTGCGGAGTTGGCCGCCGCGTGGCGGGAGCGGCACGCCGGCTCCGGAGGCGCGGCGAGTCCCTAGGGTGTTGCGCGGCGTCAAGGCGGCCGGGACGGCCGCGCTGCTCATGGGCTGTGCGGAGGCGCAGGCACCGGCGGGCGTTCCGAATGTGGTGATCGTGACCCTCGAGTCGACTCGTACGGACGTGGTCGGCGCCTACGGAGGGGGCAGCGTATCGCGACCCGAGGTTCCGGTAACGCCAGCGATCGACGCTCTCGCGGAGAGCGCCACGTTGTACGGCAATGCCTTCAGCGTCACGAGTTGGACGCTCTCTGCCCACGCGAGCCTCTTCACGGGTCTCTACCCGACCGCCCACCAGACCGACGGGCCGCGTGATCGACTCGACGATTCCTACCCCACGCTCGCCGAAGCCCTGGCAAGCCGTGGTTTCGCGACCGCCGGCGTGGTGAGTGGGCCCTACCTGCGCCATCTCCACGGATTGAGCCAAGGATTCGATCAGTGGGTGGACGGAATCTCCGCACCGATCGACCCGCTTGCGCACGATGACGTCACGAACCCGGAGATGCTGGCGGCCTTGGAGCACTGGCTCGACGCGAGGGACCCGGCGCGTCCTTTCCTACTCTTCGCCTACTTCTGGGATCCACACTTCGACTTCCGGCCGCCACCGCCCTACGACGAGATGTTTGTTGGAGACGCTGACGAGCCCATGGATGCGGGCTCCTTCGACACGAATCCAGCGATCCATCCGTACATGGCGCGCGAGCACCTCGACTGGATCCAGGCCCAGTACTTGGGGGAGGTGCGTTGGACCGACGAACACCTGGGGCGTTTATTTGCAGCGCTTCGCGAACGGGGACTCTGGGACGACACCCTCGTGATCCTGACGGCGGACCATGGAGAGGAGTTTTTCGATCACGGTGAGAAGGGACACAAGAAGAACCTCCACGTTGAAACCGTCCACATCCCGCTGATCGTCAAGTACCCAGGGCAGCAGGAAGGTCTGCGGGACGACCGGCTGGTGAGCCTGGTCGACGTGGCTCCGACGGTGCTCGACGTCGCGGGTTTCGAGCCGGACTTCCCGGTGCAGGGGCGCTCGCTTCGTGCGCCCCCGTCTCCGGGACGCGCGATCTTCTTCGATTTGCTGGCCACGCGCTACACCCGTCAGGACGCGGGGGCTGTGGCGGAACAGGTGCAGCGCTGGCGTGCAGTGCAGGACACGGAGCACAAACTCATCCGGCGCGGACAGGGTGATGCGATCGAGCGCGAGGAGTTGTACGCCACGGGTAGCGATCCCGGTGAGCGCGAGGACCTGGCGCGGGGTTCGCCGGAGCGGCTGTCGAGGCTTCGGGTTCTGCTCGGCTCCCACCTCGATGAGAGCGCGCGGATCGCGGCGGACTATCGGCGCGGCGGCGAGGTCGAGTTGGGTCCCGAGGAACACGAGCAGCTTCGCGCGCTGGGCTATCTCGGTCCCTGAAGCGGGGGCAGTTGTTTCCGGGCCGTATTCAGGGCTTGCTGGAAACGCGGGTCTCCGGGAGCAAGGTTCACGGCGCGTTGGAAGTGAGTTGTTTCCGGGCCGTGTCCAGGGCTTGCTGGAAACGCGGGTCTCCGGGAGCAAGGTTCACGGCGCGTTGGAAGCGGCTCGCCGCCGTCTCCGGATCGCCCGCCGCCTGGGCGGTCTGCCCCAAGTTGAACCACGTGAGCGCATCGCCGGGGTCCCGTTTCAGCAGAGCCTCGAAGGTTTCTGTCGCGGCGTCGAGGTCGCCGCTCTGCAATTCGAGCACGCCGCGGTTGCCGAGCGAAGCTACATCGTGAGGATCGAGTTCCAGCGCCCGCGTGATCTGGGCTGCGGCCAGGTCGAGTTCGCCGCGCTCGAGGTACGCGGCGGCCAGATTCGTGTACGCGCGCTTGTCGGTGAGGTGCAGTTGCGCGCCACGCCAGAGCTGCACGGCGTCTCGCCACTCGAGTGCACGGGAGTGGCTGCGGACGGCGCCCGCCAACGCGAGGCTTCCCGTGAGCAACGTGGCCGCCACCAGAACGCCTCGTGGCGGCAACGAACGCCGCAGCAGTGCGCGACCCGCGAGCGTTGCCAGGAGCACGAAGCCGAGCGAAGGTGCGAAGAGGAAGCGTTCGGAGAAGAGGGCCCCGATGGGGAGTGCGTGGGAGGTCGGGAATAGGGGAAAAAGCAGCAACGCGAACGCGCACACCGCCGCGGCCCGCGCCGGTCGTGGATCGGCGGGCGCACGCCACTGGCTTCGGGCAAGTCCGATTGCCGCAGCAACGACTGACACCAGGATCGCCCAGCCGAGAAGAGCATCGGTCGTCGGTGCCTCGACGATTCCGATCCGCGCCTGGTAGTAGAAGTCGAGTTCGAGTCTCAGTGGCGCGATCAGCTGCACGAAGTCGATCCAGAAGACGGAGCCCATCGTCCAGAAGCGGGTCGAGAGATCGGCGTCTCCCAGCACTGCAGCCGCGGGTGAGAATCGCCCGAGAACGAGGCTGCGCAGCAGGATATAGCCCAGGAGCACGGCTGCATGCGGTGCCAAGGGGCGGAGCGCTGCGAGCCGGGCGTGCGGGTTGGGGAGTGCGGGAGATCGCAGGGCCACCGCGTGGACGGCCAGCACGGCCAGCATCACGCTCCCGGATTCTTTCGAGAGGCAAGCGAGGGCGTAGAGTGCGGCGGATCCGAGTGCTGCGGGCGAACGCCAGCCCCTGGCATCGACGCGAAGGAAGAGCAGCAGCGCGCCCACCGAGAAGAGCAGCGAGAGCAACTCGCTGCGCCCAGAGACGCTGTCGACAGCTTCAGTGTGGATCGGATGCATCGCGAAGAGCAGCGCGGAGGCGAAGGCGAAGCCCGCGCCCAGCCGGTAGGCGAGCGCAAGGCGGTGGAGCAGCACGACGAGCAGCGCGTAGAGCGCGACGTTCGTTCGGTGGAAAGCGGCTCCCTGGAGTCCACTGAACGCGGCGTCGACCGCGTAGGTGAGGCCGGTCAGGGGGCGGTAGAGCGCACGCTCAGGCTGCGATGGAGGGAAGGGAAGCCGAAAGCCCTCGAGCGCGCGTCCAATGCTCGTGATCGCGGGGTTGGTCTGCACGAGATTCCGGTCGTCGTAGCTGAAGTCGGCGCGATCGAGGGGCCAGTGCACGACGGTCGTGACGAGGATGAGAAAGAAGAGCGCTGCCCCGCGGCGGAATTTCATTCCGGTGTTACCGAGAGTGGCAGGGGAGTCACCCGCACGGTGACGGTCTCGCCAGAAGCCGGGGTGGAGTCCACGGTATCTTGGAGCACGACGCGGACTATGCGGCCCGGGACCGTCAGTTCGGCGTAGGCGGCGACGCTGTAGTCGGTGAGCCCAAGGGCGCTGCGGATCCCGATGCGCTCGATCGGTGCGCCGAAGCCAAGCGGGAGCCCCTCGACGCTCACGACGTCGCCCGGCTGTGCGCCGGCGAGCGTCGCGTCGAAAGTGCGCAGGAACTGCGCCGTGTGCCGGCTCACCGAACGCCACCCCTCGTAGCCTTGCAGCGGGTCGGAGCGGACGATGTAGCTCACGAGCAATACTGCCACGAATGCCGCTGCAGCCACTGCGGAGCGTTGCACGGCCGGCCAGCGGCGGGGCACGGCCCGCGTGATGAGGCCGAGCAGCAAAGCATAGGGAGCCAGCAGGGGGGCTGCGTACCAAGAGGCGGGGTCCCCCGAGACGCCGGCCAGCAGCAGCAGGGAGACGGCCCAGACCGCGAGGACCGCCGCGACGGGGCGTGCGGACGGGTCGTCTTCCAGGGTCCACCAGGTTGCCAGGCCGAGTCCGCCGGCCAGGATCCCCGCAATCGCGAGGTCGACAAAGGGAAGTTCCGTCCAAGGCTGTGGTTCCAGGACGAAGTGGAGCCAGGTTCCGGCTCCCTGAATTCCGGCAATCGCGCCACCCAGCAGGGAAGAATCCGGGTGGCCACCGAGCCCGCCCAACACCGCGCTGCGCAGTACCACGACGGCGAGTGCAGCCAGCGCCGCCGGCCCGCCGCCCACGCCCGCTCGGCGCAGGCAGGCGCGCGGGGCGGCGACTCCCGGGAGCCAGGCGTGTGCGGCGAGCACTGCGGGGATCACCACGACACCGGTCTCCTTGGCCGCGACGGCCAGCGCCGCAAAGAGCGCACCGATGGTGATCCGGAGGCGCCCTGGCGCCGCGTCGAAGCGCTGGATCGCGAGCGTGCACGCGACGAACGCCAACGCCAGCAGGTCGGAGCGCCGCGCCGAGACGGGCACGACCTCGAGCATTGCGGGGTGGACGGCGACGGTAAGTGCCGCGACGCCCGCTGCGATTGCGCTCCCGAGCCAGGCACGGGCCACGGCGTACACGGCGGTCACGGCGAAAAGGAGGCAGGCGAGGTTCGTCCACTGGTAGCCCCGGGGCTCGAGCCCCCAGAGTGTGTGGTCGAGGGCGAAGCTCAGCGCGCTCACGGGGCGGTAGAAATGACCACGTGGGTAACGGCCGCCCATCCACTCCTCGGTGAAGAGGCCGGACAGTTCACCGAGCCCCCCGACCCGGCTGGCCGCGATGATCGGGTACGTGTCCCAGCCGACGAGCGCGAGGTCGAGAACGAACTGGTGGGTGAGCCACGCGGCGGCGAGGGCAAAGCCGAGTGCGAGGACGTCCCGGGCGCTGGGTTTCACGCGCCGCGAGTATACTCGCGCTGCGTCTCGGTTCAGACGAGTGCCTCGTCTTCTTCGTCCGCCGGGGATACGGCGATCGGGTGGGGCGCGTATTCGGGCCCATCGTTCCACCCGGGGAGCGAGCCGGCCTGGGCGAGCCAGGAGTCGGCCAGGGCCTCGTCGAGGACGATAGCTGCTGTTTCCGAAGCGTCGGCGAGCGCTTCCCAGAGGTCTTGGCCGCCCTGGTCCCACCACTGCCGAGATGAGAACTCGTAGTCGATGGCGAGCCGAACCAGAGCCATGGGTGCCTCCCGGCCGCATCTTCCCGGATCTGCCGGGGACCCACAACCGGTCCTGCCCCGGAGCCTGGGGAGCCACTGCGAAAGACCTGCCGCCCCGGGGGGTGTGGTGTTAGAATAAGGACCTCACGCCCTGGAGGACCGGTTTTCATGGGTCGAATGCGCACCTCTCTGAGCACGGCGCTCGTCTTGGCTTTCGCGCTGTCCGGTGTTGCGCCGGCTTCGGACGAAAGCGCCGCCCCGACCGCTGGCGAACACCCGAATCGTCACCGGCGGCCCGCGACGGACGACCCGGGCACAGTGCAGGAATGGGCGAGAGACATGGCCAACCGGGCCTCGGTCGGGGTGAACGGCATGCTGACTGCGCCGGCCGATCCCGTCTACTTTGCGATGGAGGGCTCGGAGGTCTTCAGCAGCCTTCCTGCCTCGACGTACACGGGCCCCGTCGTGGGAGTTTTCGCGGGTATCGGCCAGATGGCCTACCGGGTCTTTACCGGAACGTTCGACTTCGCCTTTTCGTGGGTTCCCTTCCTGTACATGCAGAGCCCCGTGCCGCGCGTCACACTCCTGCCCTGGGCGGAGCACGACGAGGGCTGAGCGTCAGGAAGGCCGCTCGTTCTGCCGATACGTTCGGTATGGGCCGTCTGCTCGCCACCGCGCTAATCGCTTGGCTATGCCAGGGTTGCTTCGTATTGGAAGAGCTCGACAAGAGCCAGGCCAGCATGGACCGGCACTCGGGCCGCATGGGTCCGCATGAGGTGGAAAGCACCGAGTCGGACCGGCAGCCTGTCCGGGGTACTCGCGAAAAGGAGCCGGACTGGATCGCCACCTGGACGGATAGGGTGGATGGGTGGTGGCAGGAAGCGTGGCAGCGAGAGCCGGTCGAGAGCGATCCGGACGACATCGTGGTTCGCTGTAGCCTGGGCGATGGGACCCGGTTCACTCGCAAGTCCGACTGCCTGGTTCGCGGCGGCCGGATTCTCTGATCTTTCGGACGTTCGGTACACTGGCCATTTTCCGCGGAGGCGAGACCTGATGGCCTGCTTCTGTCGTCTGCTTCTCATCGTGGCACTGCTCCCGATTGCGACGGGTGCGGTGCCGGCCGCTTCGGCAGCGGATGGCGATGAGGTGGACACCGTTCAAGAGCTGGAGGCGGAGAAGGTCGCACCCGCACCGGAAATACCGTTGGAGGAGCGCTACACGACGCCCGAGGAACAATTCTGGGTTGGCTTCAACTATCTGTACGGTCGGGGTGTAGAAAAAGATCCAGTCGAGGCCTACGTGTGGTTTCGCAAGGCGGCCGAGCGGGGAAACTCCCGTGCGCAAGTTCACCTGGGGATGTCCTATTCGAAGGGGCGTGGCGTTGCGCGCGATCCGGCGGAGGCCGTCCGTTGGCTGGAGCTGGCAGCCGAGCAGAACCATTCGAAGGCGCAGCTGGAGGTGGGTATCGCCTATTTTCGGGGTGCCGGTGTGCGCCGCGATCGCATTCGCGGACTGATGTGGATGGTACTGGCCGTCGAGACGGGCGGTCTTGTGGCCCGGGTTACGGTCCCCGACTACCTGAAGAACACCACGACCGAAGAGCGCCGCAGGGCAGGGGTCCTCGTTCGCGAGTGGCGCATCGCTCATGGGCTCCCCGTGCCCGCAGACCTCAACCTGGAAGGCGCGGATCCCGACTCGTGAGCTGACTGCCGTGCTAGGTTCTGCGATGTGACGAAAGCGGCCGTCGTCTTCGGCGTGGGTGCCGATGAGGGCGTCGGTGCTGCACTCTGCCGGCGCTTTGCGCGCGAAGGGCTGCACGTCTTCCCGAGCGGCAGGACCCCAGAGCGGGTTGCGGCTGTCGCTGGCAGGATTCGTGAGGCTGGCGGGGCTGCGACTGCTGTCGCCGGGGATGCCACCGACGCGGCTGACGTCGAGGCGGTCTTCGATGCGGCCGAGTGCGAAGCCGGCGTACCGGAACTCGTGGTCTTCAACGTCGGCAACAACCGCTTCCGCTCGCTGCTCGAAATGGACGATGCGTTCTTCGAGGGGCTCTGGCGTGTCTGCTGCTTTGGAGGTTTTTTGGTGGGACGTGCGGCAGCGCGGCGCATGGTCCCCGTTGGAGCCGGAAGTCTGATCTTCACGGGAGCGACAGCCTCCCTGCGCTCGCGCCCGCCTTTCACCGCGTTCGCGTCGGCGAAGGCGGGGCTTCGCGCTCTGGCCCACGGAATGGCGCGGGAGTTTGGCCCCCAGGGTCTGCACGTGGGTCACGTGGTGATCGACGGCGTGATCGACGGAAACGCCGTCAATTCCCGTTTTCCACAGCTGAAGGAGAGGCTCGGAGCGGACGGGATGCTCGCGGTGGATGCCATCGCAGAGGCCTACTGGAACCTGCACCGCCAGGATCGGTCCGCCTGGACGCTCGAACTGGATTTGAGGCCCCACAAGGAGCCGTTTTGAAGCGTGTCCTGGGCCCGCTGGTCGCCGCACTCAGCGCGGTGCCACTCGCCGGCGCGGGCGTGCCCGGGTCCCTGCCGGGAGCAGAGCCCTTTTCGCCGGAGCTCCGGGCACGGATCGAAAGCGAACTCGCGGCGCGCGGCAAGGGTTACATCCCGCGCACGCGTCACCGCGCTGCGAACGGGGCGCCGCTGTACACGAACCGGTTGCTGCTCGATGCAAGCCCGTATCTCCAACAGCATGCCCACAATCCCGTCGACTGGCATCCCTGGGCACCCGAGGCCTTTGCAAAGGCGCGTCGCCTGGGACGTCCCGTGTTGGTGAGCATCGGCTACTCGACGTGTCATTGGTGCCACGTGATGGAAGAGGAATCGTTCGACGACCCGGCGGTCGCGCGGGCGTTGAACAAGGGCTTCGTGGCGATCAAGGTCGATCGCGAGGTGCGCCCAGACATCGATGCCGTCTACATGCGCGCTGCCCAGGCGCTGGTCGGACGGGGAGGCTGGCCGCTCAACGTGTGGCTCACACCTGAGGGCGAGCCGTTCTTTGCCGGCACGTACTTTCCACCGGTCTCGCGCCGGGGTCGTCCGGGATTCACGACGGTCCTGGAGCAGGTGCGACGACGTTGGTCCGAACACCGTCCCGGGGTCGAGCGCGTGGCTCAGCGACTCACGGAATCGGTGCGTCGCGATCTCGAGGGCGAGCGCGTCGGTTCGAGTTTGGAGGTGGGGAGTGCACCGATGCATGCGGCCATCGAGCGCTATCGCTCGAGCTTCGATCCCGAGTGGGGAGGCATCGGCCGCGGCACCAAGTTTCCCTCGGACCTGCCGGTGCGATTCCTGCTCCGCCATCACCGGCGTACGGCCGACCCGAAGGTGCTCGAGATGGCGACCCTCACACTCGACCGCATGAAGGCCGGAGGGATCTACGACCCGGTGGGGGGCGGCTTCCACCGCTACTCCACGGACCGGCGTTGGTTGATTCCCCACTTCGAGAAGATGCTCTACGACAACGCGCTGCGCGTTCTCGAGTACCTCGAGGCCTGGCAGGTGACCGGACGCCCCGCCTACGCGCGCGTGGTGCGTGAGACGCTCGACTACCTGCTGCGCGAGATGCAGTCCGAGGACGGGGGATTCTATTCGGCGACCGACGCCGACAGCACCGGCCTCGGTGGCGAACTCGAAGAGGGGGCCTACTTCACCTGGACGCCCACCGAGATCGACGCCGCGTTACCCCCCGATGAGGCGGCTGCCGCGCGGGCTTTCTGGGGCGTGACGGACGCGGGGCAACTCGATGGGCGCAGTGTGCTCCACGCCTGGCGTCCGCCGGAGGAAGTGGCGACAGAACTGGAAATCGAGCCCGCGCAACTCGAACGCCGGCTCGAAGCGGCCCGCCTCGGGCTTCGCCGGGTGCGCTCCCGGCGCCCCGCTCCTCTTCGCGACGAGAAGATCCTGACGGCGTGGAACGGGCTTGCGATCTCGGCGCTAGCGCAGGCCGGCTTTGCCCTCGGCGAATCGCGCTACGTGAGTGCCGCCGCCCACGCCGCGGAGCTGCTTCTGACACGCGGGCGTCCGGACGGACGGCTTCGGCGCGTGATTGGTAGCGGCGGCAGCCGCGGCCAGGCGTTCCTGACGGATTACGCGTTCAGCGTCGCGGGGCTCCTGGATCTCTACGAGGCCTCGGGCGATGCGCGCTGGTTGCGCGAGGCGGTTTCCCTGCAGGCGGTTGCAGACGCCCATTACGCCGATCCCGGGGGCGGCGCCTACTACGCTAGCGCCGACGATGCGGAGCGGTTGATTGCCCGCGAGAAGCCGGAAGGTGGCGGGGCGATTCCCTCGCCCAACGCGGTCATGGCTTCGAACCTGCTGCGGCTCGCCGAACTCACCGGCGATGCGTCGCACTCCGAGCGTGCCTCGCTTCTTTTTGCGGCCCTTGCACCCAGCATGCTCCGCACGCCGACGTCAATGCCGGGTATGCTGATGGCGCTCGATTTTCACCTGGATCACCCGAAGGAGATCGTGATCGTGGAGCCCGCTGCCGGCGGAGGCGGTGTGGCTGAACTGCTCGCGCCGCTGCGGCGT
This sequence comes from Deltaproteobacteria bacterium, assembly GCA_002729515.1. Lineage (GTDB taxonomy): Bacteria > Myxococcota_A > UBA9160 > UBA9160 > SMWR01. Next base: position 21,845 of record PBYF01000120.1, on the reverse strand, counting down.
ACGTTCGTTCCGAACCGGGTGGTCGCACGGGTTGCGGATGGCGACGAGCGTGAGGCGCTCTCTGCGCTCGTGCCACTGGCGCGCGGGCGGCGGGCACTGGGTGGGCGGGCCACCGCGTACGTGTGCCGGAATCGTGTCTGCCGGCTTCCGACTTCGGACCCAGCGGTCTTTGCGGAGCTGATCGGGAAGGTGGCGCCGATGGATGCCGCGGACCCGGATTGAAGCTCGGGTAGAAGCCTCGGTCCATCAACCGGCGTACTGAGAGAAGTGGTTTCCTTCCCCGCCTCTGGGCGGGAGTGATTAGTCGAGGGCCCGCTCCACGCAGTCTCGGAGGTCCGCCACGCGGGCCAGCAGCGCGACGGCCAGCCGCGTCTGGGTACGCGCGCGGTCGAGATTCTGGTCGCTGCGCAAGCTGCGAAAGTAGACATCGCCTTCGAGGTAGTCGGTCAGGAAGCGCAGTCCGTTCATGGCCGCGAGCCGTGCTCCGGCCAGAGGCAGTGCACGCCGCTCGGCGTCGATCAGCAAAGGTGCTGTTGCATGCAGCCAGCCGCTGGCCAGGGCGTCGAATGCCGCGACGTCGATTTCCACGCGGTACGTGTCGCCTGCGTCTTCGGGAGCGCCGGCGGTGGCCGATCGCACCAGTTCGCCGAAGTCCGAGAGCCAGGTGCCGGGCATGGTCGTGTCGAGATCGATTACGCAAAGGGGTTCACGGCTGGTCGAATCCACGAGCAGGTTGTCGAGCTTGCAATCGTGGTGGGCGACCCGGCGGGGCAGGTTGGCCAGCTCCGCCTCGGGGAGCAATCGCTCGAGTTGGGTGCAGGCGTCGCGGGTGGCGGCGATGGCTTCCGTCGCGCCGGCCGCGCGGCCGCAGGGATCGGTTGCGACGCTGTTTTCGAAGACGCCCCGGCGTCGTGGAAAATCGTGGAAGCGGGCGATGGTGGTGTGTAGCGGGGGTGCCGGAAGCTCGCTGAGCTTTCGGGCGAAATCTCCAAACGCAGCGGCCGCTGCGGCGAGCGCCGACGGATCGCGGGTCGACCCTGCGGCTTCGGCGTCTCGGATCTTCGCGAAGGCCCGCCACACTCCGCCGCTGGCGTCCCGGTGGAGCGCGCCGCCGTCTGCAGCCCGCACCACCGTCAGTACCCGACGTTCGGGCTCCGAACGCGTTTCTGCCTGGGCCAGGTGTTGCGTAACCCGCAGCAGGTTCTCGGTCAGCGCGTCCAGATCGGGGAAGATCTCGGTATTGAGGTGCTGGAGCACCAGGTCCCGATCCCCGCAGCTCACCGCGTAGGTGCGGTGGATATGTCCGAGACCCAGCGGGGTTGGCACCCCGGGATCGCCGCCAGCAGCGAAGGCACGGACGGCGCGCACCGCCGCCTCGAGCGGATCCGGCTCCCCCATGTCACCCAGCGTAGCCAGTGAGTCGGGTCGTTGTGCAGGAGACACCAGCAAATTGACAATGTGATCCATTGTATTACATTGAGATCTATGCCTGATGAATCGGGGTCGGCGCGTGGCGGCCATCACCGCAAGGAACGTGTGCTCCACACCCGCGTCTCCGATCACCTGGCAGCCGACATCCGTCGTATCGCCGATGACCTGCGCGTTCCGGCCTCGAACCTGGTCCGCAACGTCCTCGAGGAAGTCTTCGATGTCGTCGAATCGGTGAGCGACGATGTCGGGGGATTATTCGGGGATGTGCTCGAGGAGGCCGACGCCGCGCGTGAACGCCTGACCCGCAACCGCGAGGCCAGCCGCCACCGCCGCCGCCGCCGCGGGGCCTGGTGCGACGTCGACGAGGAACTTGCAGCCACCGAACGCCGCAGCGATGGCCCGCCGCCTCCGCCGATCGCGTGGCACGTGGTTCAGGACGGGCGCGCCCGGGGCCCGCTTTCGCGCGATGAATTGGCGGCAGAGGCACGCGCCCGGCGCTTTGAGTGCGACACCCTCGTGTGGTGTCCGGGCATGTCCGATTGGAAGCCGGCGAGTGAGGTGCCGGGTGTGGCCGATTTGACTGGCCCCCCGCCCGTGCCCCCGACGAAAAAGCCGACTGCCTAACGCAAGAGGTTGCGTTCGAGTGCGGCGCGGCGCTCCGGAGTGACGCCAAGGGGCCCCGCGAGGTAGGCATCCAGCGAGCCGTAGCGTTCGCGGATCGCGGATAGCGAGGCCGCGAGGTACTCGGGGCGGGCTTCGAGGAGCGGGAGCAGGTCGTCTGGATCCGTGCGGAAGAACGAGTAGAGCGGCGCCCAACGCAGCACGAACGCGAAATACTCTTTGCGGTAGTTGTTTGTAAGCAGATAATCCTCGAAGACCGCCTCTTCGGGGACACCGAGCGTCAGCAGCACCAGCGCCGACGCGAAGCCGGTGCGATCCTTGCCCGCTGTGCAGTGCATCACTGTCGGCAGGTTGTCTATGTCCGAGAGTCGTTCGAGAAGCGTTGCCCAGCGGTCCGAATCTTTGATCACGAAGTTCCGGTAAGCACGCAGCAAGGTGTTTCTGATCCCGAGCGCGCTGATCCCGCCGGTTCGGATGCGTTCGCGCATCTGGCGTGGATTGACACCCTGTTGTGCGACGGGGATGTCGAGATTCTTGGCGGGTATGGGCGGAATCGGTGGATCCGGATCCGCGCGTCGCACGGGCTCCGTGCGGAAGTCGCAGACCAGCTGGATTTTCTCCTGGGACAGGTATTCGAGATCGCGCTCGGTCAGGTTCCCCAGTGCGTTCGAGCGGTAGAGGCGACCCCACCGCACGTGGCGTCCGTTCGCGGTGGCGTAACCCCCTAAGTCGCGGAAGTTGTCGGCACCCTCCAGTGGCAGCCGGCGCTCCGCCACGATTGCCGCAGGACCGCCGTTCTGGGGCAACAGGGTGTAGAAGAGCCGCTGGCGGTCGGATGCCGGGCCGTCCTCCGTGCGCGAATGCAGGGTCAGCTGCCCGACGCCGGTGCCGAGAAGCGTCCCGGTTCGGCTCGTCTGCGGCGAGGTGGAGGCCCGGACGCTCACTGGGCCCGTTGCGAAGGATTCGGGCCAGCGCACACGTACTGTAAGCGCGTCGAGACGTTCCACTCTTGGGCGGTCTCGTAGGACCGGCTCGATGATCGGTGGGGTTGCGATGCAAGCGGCCAGTACCGCGAGGAGTGCGAGGCCGGGCCGGGCGAGACGGGGTCCGAGGCTTCTCACGGTGTTTCGTCGAGCAACAGTGTTCCTGTCTTGCGCCGGATCGCTGGATCTCGGAAATAGAAGAGGCAATGATCGCAGTAGTAGTGGACGAGTTCCTCGGCGATGAAGAAGCCCATCACGGCACCGAGGACCCAGCGGTCGGTATGGGCGATTGCATTGATGCGTTCCCCGTGGGCGAAGCCAGCCGAGTTGAAGGGCGGGCAGTTGGCGTAGGGGCAGGTCCCCCCCACCACGACTCCTGCCAGGCCCGGCAGGATTGCGATGTGACGTAGCAGGGGAAGCCCTGGCTTTCGCCTCGACTGTGGTGGTAGCGCGAGTTGATTCGCAGGGCGAGGACTCCGAGGGCGGCTGGGCCGAGGTCCACGCGGCCGGTGCCGAGCAGAACCCGCGCCCCGCCCCCGGGTGCCGAGAACATCCAGAACACGTCCCAGCCGGGTGACGGGATCCAGCCACTGCGCGAGGGTGCGCTCGGTGCCATACCGGCCATACCGAAGAGCGTGCCGGATACGAGTTGCCGGCGCATCCCCGTCTCGCTACATCGAGTGCGGCGGGAGCGAGGCGGGGAGGCGATGGAGCGCACGCGCGGGATCGAGCAACGGCTCTGAAGGGCGACACCTTTACGACGTCGCGAGGGAGCGGGCTGCTCCTGCGGCATTGTCCCGAACGCAGCGCCGAAGAGTTGCTTCGCGCGCTGGCGCGGCATCGCGCGAAGGTGAGGCGGGGTCCGAAGGCGCTCGAGCACCGGGGCCGGTACTCGACCGTGAGCCGGGTACGGCTCGAAGACGGCACCGAAGTGGCAGTCAAGTGGAACCACACCCGCGGGCTGCACCGCGCGATTGCTGAGGGGCTGCGGGGATCGCGGGCTCGACGCGCCGTCGCCGGCACGGCGCGGGTACACGCGATCGGGCTGGCCGCGCCGCGGATCGTCGCCTGGGGCGAACGGCGCAGCTTTGCGGCGGTGCGGGAAAGCTTTCTCGTTACCGGCTTTGTGACGGATAGCGAGCCGCTGCCCGCTGCAATCTCGCGGCTGCGCGGGGCACGGGCGGAGCGCCGGGATCTCGCGCGCCGGCTCGGTGAAATGATTGGACGGCTCCACGCGGCGGGTCTCGACCACCACGACCTGAAACATTCGAACCTGCTGTGGTGTGCGGACGCCACGCTGGTGGTGCTCGATCTCGAGGCGCTCGAGCGCTGCGCCTGGCTCAGTCGGCGCCGGCGGGTGCGGGCCTTGGGACAACTCGAGGCCTATGTGCGGCATCTCTACCCGTGGCTTCCGAAAACCGACCGCCTGCGGTTCCTGCACGTGTACCTCCGGCACGCCGGCTTTGCCGCCGCGAAGCGGCGCGTGTTGGTCAGGGGGGTATCGCGTTGGGCGGATGCGCGCATCCGCGACTGGGGGCAACGCATCCGCTGATGCCGCCACCGGTTCCCGCTCGGTCCGGACGCCGGTCTAGCGCCGCCCGTCGTCGTCGACGCCGTAGAGCCGCGCCATCAACTGGGAGACGAGTCCACCGACGGGAAGTGAGACGCCGGCCTTGCGCGCCAGCTGGAGCGCCCAGGCCAGGTCCTTCTCAGCGATGTTCATGTGTCCGCGCATCAGCTCTTGCACGGGTTCGCTGTGTCGCGCGTCTTCGGGGATCTTGTGGGTTCCGAGGTAGGTCTGCATCAGCGGAGTGATCTGGCCGTTGGAGGCGCCCGCTTCCTCGAATACGCCGTCGGGCAACCCCACGGCCTTCGACAGCTGGTAGGACTCGTAGGCGGCGGCCCACTGGATGTAGGTCAGAAGGTTGATGCAGAGCTTTAACTTTGCTCCGCATCCCAGGGGACCCGCGTGGATGATCTTCACGGCACTGGTTTCGAAGATCGGCTGGGCCTTGGCCAGAGTGGCCGCGTCTCCTCCCACGAGATACGTCATCTGCTGCTGCTGGGCGCGCGCGGCGCCGCCGGTTACGCAGGCGTCGAGAACGGAAATTCCGCGGGAAGTTGCCTCTCCAGCCAGGGCAATTGCGGTCTCGGGCAGGATCGAGCTGTGGATGGCCACGATCGTTCCCGACGGGGCACCGGCCAGCACACCGTCGTCTCCGAGCATGACGGCGCGCACGTGATCGTCCTCGGGCACGCAGATGCCGATTACGTCGGAAGCGGCGCCGACCTCGCGGGGGGAGGACGCGGCCTTGGCACCCCGGGCCGCGAGTTCTCTGACGGGCGCGTCGACGATGTCGTAGAGAGTCGTCTCGAAACCCGCTGTCACGAGGTTTGCCGCCAGGGGCTTGCCCTGGTTTCCGAGTCCGATGAAGCCGGCGCGAAGCGTCACGGGGTACCTCCTGCCGCGATGGGCGCTCCAGTCTACCTCCGTCGGGCGGGGACCCGCACGGCGGGGAGCGTGACAGCCACATCCTGACTCGCCGGAGGGTCCGGCCGGGCGTTACGGGCTTCGGCGGCACGCTGTTCTCAGCGGTGAAGGCCCCGGAGATTTCTACCGGCACCCGCTGTCAGAAGTCCGCATGCCCTGACCTGGCCTCGGCGTTTCGGAGTCGTCGCAGTCCGTTCAGCCGGCACCGATGCCCTTCGATTCGGCTTCGCGCAGCAGGGCCAGCGGCCCGCGAGAAGGGCTGGGTCCGCGGGTGGAGCCAAGGGCGGCCCCGATGCAGACCGTGGCCAACGAGAGCAGGGCCAGGTCGCCGGCCGGCGGATCGAAGGGCAGCTCGAAGACGAAGTGCGCGAGGCCCCAGGCGGCGGCCAGCGAGAGGCTCCCGCCCACCGCCGCTGCCAACGTCGCGAGTGCGATGGCCTCGGTGGCGGCCATGCGCCGCACGAGGGTCGTGCTGGCGCCGAGGGTGCGGAGCAGGAGCATCTCTCGTGTGCGCTCGCTGCGCGCGGCGGCCGCAGCCGCCAGGAGGATCGCAAGTCCGGTGGCGAGCGTGAAGAGCGCCAGCACCTGCACGGCTGTGGCCATTTCGCGGTGCATGGTGTCGAGGGCGGCGAGGATCAGCGTTGCGTCGAGCGCGGAGACGTTCGGGAAGCGCCCGACCAGGTCGCGTTGCAGGAGGGCGCGCGCCGTGTCGTCTTCAACCCGCGCCAGCAGGAAGCTCGTCGACGGCGCTTCGTCCAGGACGTCCGGGGGAAACACGACGAAGAAGTTCGATGCGAGGCGGCCCCAATCCACCGCGCGGAGGCTCGTCACCTGCGTTTCGACGGGGACACCCTGGATGTCCCACGTGAGGCGATCACCGACCCCGACGCCGAGCGTCTCCGCGATGTCGACCTCGAGCGAAACGGGGGCCAGGGCGCCGGGCGCGGCGGGCCACCACTGGCCCGCGGTGAGGGTCTCGCTGGGTCGGAGCTCCGCCGCGTAGGTGAGCCGGTATTCGCGCCGCAGGGCCCAGCGCCGGTCCCTGTCGAGTTCGTCTTCGCCTTCGGCGAGCCAGGCCGCCGTGTCCCGGCCGTCGATGCCTGCGATGCGGGCCGAGATCACTGGCGCGTGCTCGAGCACGGGGACGTCGCGTTCGGCCAGGAAGGCCTCGAGGTCGGCCACCTGGTCGCGCTGCACATCGAAGAGCACGAGGTTCGGCCGGTCCGGCCGAGCATCGACCGCAAGCTGGTGGAGCACGTTGTATTGCACGGCGTGAAGCGTGGCGATGACGAAGAGCCCGAAGCCGATGGCAAGGCTCGTCGCCACGGTGTGGTTGCGCGGCCGCGAAAGGTTCGCGATGCCCTGGCGCAGCCAGTAAGGTGCACGGCGCGGGCGGACGCGGCGCAAAAGCGCCGCTGCACCGGCGGCTGCACCCGCGAGGCAAGCGAGGGCGGCGCCGAGGCCCACGGCGAAGCCGAGCCCCACCTTCGGTGTGGGCGCCTGCCACAGCGAGGCGCCGAGCACGGTGGCGCTGAGGGCAACGACGAACGCCGTCCGGATTGGGCCCGACCCGAGCGCGGGTTCGAAGCCGCGCCTCAGCGCGCGCAGCGGCGCAACCCGCGCGAGTTCGAGCAGCGGTGCGGCGGCGAAGAGCGTCGTGACCCAGAGGCCCAGGCCGATCCCGGTGAGGATGGCTGTGGGCTCGAGGCGCGGCTCTACCGAAACCGGGAGGAGCCCGCGCACGAGCTCCGGCAGCAGCCATTGGAAGCTCACACCGAGCGCCGCTCCCGCGATCCCCGACGCGGCACCGAGCCCGAGGGCCAGCACGCCGTACGCGGCCAGCACGTCCCGCGTGCTTGCCCCGAGGCAGCGCAGCAGCGCCACGGCGTCGAGTTTTTCGCGCACGAAGACGCGGACACCCGCAGCGACGCCGACGCCGCCGAGGGCCAGCGCCGCCAGCCCGACCAGACCCAGGTAGCGTGTGACGGTCGCGAAGGAGCGGCCCAGATCCGCCTGGTAGCTCTCGACCGTCTGGATCCGGACGCGCTCGGTTTCGAGGGCCGTGCGGTTGGCGTCGAGCCAGGGCTCTAGCCGCGCTGCTGGCGCAGCGATGTAGAGCAGGTGGTCGACGAGGCTGCCGGGGCGGATCAAGCCTGTCGCCTCCAGGTGCCGCCCAGCGATGAAAACCCGCGGCGCGATCTGCGTGCGTACCCCCACGCTTCCCGGCGCGCGGGTGAGTGTTCCCGCGATCCGGAAGCGCGCCTCGCCGAGCGCGAGCGTGCTCCCGACCGGCGCGTCGAGCTGGATGAGCAGGCTTTCGTCCACGAGCGCCAGCGGCTCCGGCGATCCGAGCCGCCCCCAGGCGCCGGGCGGCTCGGTGTGGATCTCGCCGTAAAACGGAAACGCACCGGTGGTGGCCCGCACGTCGGCGAGACGCGTGCGGCCGGATTCGGCGGCGAGCACCATGGATGCGAACTGCGTCACCCGGGCGGCGGGCGTGCCCGTGCTCGACTCGAGCTCTGCGACCCGCGCCTCGACGCCGGCGGGGAAGAGCGCGTGGCTCGCGAGCCGCAGGTCCGCGCCGAGCAGGCGCTGCGCCTGTTCGCCCAGCGCATCGGTGACGCTGGCGCGGAGGCCGTCGAGCCCGACCAGCGCGGCGATCCCGAGCGCCATGCAGCTGCCGTACAGCGCAAGCCGCCGTGCGGACGTGCGCGTTTCGCGCCGGGCCATGGCGATGGCAAAGCGGGTGTTCACGACACCACGCGGCCGGCATCCAGGCGGACGATGCGCTGGGCGCGTTTCGCGATCTCCGCGTCGTGGGTCACGATGACGAGTGTCGTGCCGCGCTCCCGGTTGAGCTCGAACAGGAGCTCGGCGATCTCGTGTCCGGTTTCGCGGTCGAGGTTCCCGGTGGGCTCGTCCGCGAAGAGCACGCGGGGATCGTTGGCGAAAGCCCGGGCGATCGCGACGCGCTGCTGTTCGCCTCCGGAGAGCTGTGACGGGTAGTGATCCACCCGCTCTGCGAGGCCGACGCGTGCCAGCAGCTCCGCGGCGCGGCGGTCGTCTTCCGCCGGCGTGTGCCGGCGCGTCGCTGGGAGGAGTTCGAGCGGAACCAGCACGTTCTCGAGCGCGGTGAGCGTCGACAGGAGTTGAAAGTCCTGGAAGACGAAGCCGACCGATTCGGCGCGCAGCGCGGCGCGTTCGTCTTCGCCGAGGGGGGCGAGCGCTCGGCCCTCGAGATCGACCGCGCCCTCGCTCGGCCGGTCGAGTCCGGCGAGGAGGCCGAGCAGCGTGGTCTTGCCGCTGCCCGAGGGTCCGAGGATCGCGACTACCTCCTCCCGGGCGACGGAGAGGTCCACACCGTCGAGGACGGTCAGCGGCGGTCTGCCGTCGGATCGCGGGTAGCGCTGCGTGAGTTTCCGGGCGACGATCATCCGGGATGGGGCGGTGTGGGTGCGCAGGCCTACGTTACTGGCTCGCGTTCGCGCTCGCCTGCGCGGCGGTGCTGGCTGGCTGCGGGGACGCTCCGGACGCCGTCGCGCCCGCATCGGCGCAGCGCGAACCCGACGGGCGCCCGGTGGTTCTCTTCCTCGGCACCAGCCTCACGGCGGGCTACGGGCTGCCCTCCAACGAGGCATTTCCGGCCCTGCTCCAGCAGAGGATCGATGCGGCCGGACTCGCCTACCGGGTGGTGAACGCCGGTGTCAGCGGGGACACGTCGGCGGGGGGGTTGAGTCGGCTCGGCTGGCTGTTGCGACTTCCGCTGGCGGTGCTGGTGGTGGAACTCGGGGCGAACGACATGTTGCGGGGGCTCGATGTCGGGGCGCTGCAGCGCAACCTCACGGCGATCGTCGAGCGCGCCCAGGCCGCGCATCCCGGGGTGCGCGTCGTCGTCGTCGGCATGCGTGCACCGCCCAATCTCGGGGGGGCCTACGTCGACGCCTTCGAGACGGTGTACAGCCAGTTGGCCCAGGAGCACGACGCCACCCTCGTTCCCTTCCTGCTCGAGGGGGTCGCCGCCGTCCCGCAGCTCAACCAGCCCGACGGGATCCACCCGAACGCGGAGGGACAGCGTCGCGTCGCAGAGACGGTGTGGCCCGCATTGAGCCCGCTGCTGCGCTGACCGCAGGGTGCTCCGCGACGGGCCACAGCTGAGCGCCCGTGTCGGGTCCGCCTCCTAGAAACGGATCTCGAGGGAAAGCCCGACGGCAGTCTCGCTGCCCAGAACGGGCCCCCGGAAGCGCAGCTCTGGGCCGTTGTCGCCCCGCGCGAGGGGGTAGGTGTAGATGAGGCCGTATTCGTCGGAGAGCCCGAGCCGGTTCAGGTGATGGGTGGATAGGCTCTTGCCCAGCGTTGGCTGCAACAGCCCCTGGAGCATCTCCACGACGCCCACCGGGATCGGTTCTGTGATGGCTCGATCGGTCTCGGCCCGGGCGGGGTGGGCGAGGAACCCGGCTGCGAGCGTCGCGAGAAGGACGCTGCGGTAACGCGGTGTGGCCACGGCGACCTCCGCTGTCTCCGTCCAGAACCTCGGCTTCGAGGCCTCCTTCCTATAAGAAAACAGTACGCTCGGTCAGGTTCCATTCCAGGCCGCACCAAAGCAGCCGAGAACGCCTTCTGCCCTCTCGAGTGAGAGTTGCGGGTCGTTTCCGGGGCTGAGCAGAGCCCAGAAGCCGAGAGCGGCCCCCACAGGGGGGGGCGACCGCTCGCCTCAGGGCGCCACGGCGTCCCCGGTCTCGAAGCCGTGGGGGCGGTAGACGCCCAGGCAGATGTTCTCGTGCATGCCGTAGCCGACCTCGCCGGTCGAGAGCTCGAAGCGCGAGAGCGTCTCCTTGAGCAGCCCGTACTGGCTGCGGTTCGCCGGGTCGGCGAGGTCGAAGCTCAGACCCTCGACCTTCAACTCGCCCTGGTACATGCCGTGCGCCCAGTCGGGTTGGGGCACGTAGCCCGTACCGGCGGCGAGGTAGACCGTGCGCAGCGGAGTAGTCTGGACCGAGAGTTCTCGACCCGAGGGATGTTCGAAGCGGATGAGCGCGCTCTGGATCTCGCGGGTGCCCGGCACGTAGGTGATCTCGGGCCGCGGCGCGCCCATGGGCTCGTTCTCTTTGTCGATGCCGAAGTTGTAGACCTTCACCGACTCTTCGACGAAGCGGTCGCCGTCGGCGTCCTCTTCGTAGAAGACCTTGAACATGCAATCGTCGAATTGCATGGGCAGCCAGTTGTGCAGGAAGCCCGCCGAGCGCTCGGCCTTTACGCCAATCCCCGCCGGCTCGCGCTCGCCCACGGGCCGCACGCCCCAGGAGCGGTCGCGCACGCCCTTCCAGCGGTCGGGTGTCACTTCGTAGGTCTTGCCGGCGACGCTCAGCGTGCCCGTGTAGCAGCCGATCTGGGCGAAGCGCGAGACGTCCATCGTGACGCGATTGAACTGGCGCGTCGTCTGGCGGGGCTCTTCGAGTGCCGGCACCGCGCCCTGGAAGGTGAGGTCGAAACCCACGCCCCACTCGTTTTCGTCGAGGGTGAGGCGCAGCGTCTTGAGACCCTCGATCACCTCGATGCCGAAGGGGCCCACGGTCGTGTCCAGCCGGTCGCTTCCCAGCTCGCGCGAGGCGCGCACGACGCTGTGGACGCCATCGCCGTGAGAAATGGAGACGAACGCGTCGATCACGCCGAGGTTCGGGTACTGGCCCATCCCAGTGACGAGGAAGAGTTCGTCGCTCGAGGCGTGCAGGTTGAAGTAATGCCGATCGTAGAAGTTCCGATCGCTGGTGTAGACGTGGTCGAATGTCTCCGGAGTCTGGTGGGCGAGGTACTCGTCCATCGGGCTGAGGGGCATGGGCGGCTCCTTTTGGCGCGGTGGGCCAGTCTACTCCACGGGAGGCACCCTGTTAGAATCACAATTCCCGCAGCCAAGAGGTCCCCATGCGTCACGTCCGCATCGAGAAGCCGCGTCCCCACACCAGCGTGATCGTGCTCGATCGCCCGGAACGCATGAATTCGATGGCATTCGAGGCGATGGGTCCGCTTCACGAGGCGATCGAAGAAGTTGGGCAGGACAACGACACCTGGTGCGTGATCCTGACGGGCGCCGGCCGTGGCTTCTGCTCGGGCGCCGACACCCAGGAATCCGAGCCGCCGCCGAATATTGGGGGGCTCACGCTGACCCGGATTGCGACCCGCGCGATGACGATCCTCTCCGATCTGGTTCCGGCGCTGCGACGTATGCCCCAGCCCGTCATCGGCGCCATCAACGGGGCCGCCATAGGCGGCGGGATGTGTCTCTCGCTTGGGGCCGACATTCGGATCGCGGCTGAGTCGGCCTATTTCCGGGCGGCGGGAATCAACAATGGGCTCACCGCCGCCGAACTCGGCATGAGCTTTCTCCTGCCCCGTGCGATCGGCGCCTCCCGGGCCTTCGAGATCATGCTCTCCGGGAGGGATGTCTCGGCAGAGGAGGCGGCGGGAATCGGGCTCGTCTCGCGCACGGTGCCGGACGAGGAGCTCATGAGCACCGCCCTCGATCTGGCGGATCAGATCAACGGTTGGAGCACCCAGGGTGTGCAGCTCACCAAGCGGATGCTCTGGTCCGGGCTCGAGGCCGGTAGCCTCGCGGCGGCCATAGAGCTCGAGAGCCACACGCAGCTCTTCGTGCGGTTGACCACGCAGAATTTCGAGGAGGCGACGCGAGCGAGAAAAGAGGGGAGACCACCGGATTTTTCAGACTGAGGGGGTTACCCTACAGGCAGAGGTGATGCTGACGCGGTATGTTCAAGTGAACGAACGATCGTTAGCCTGATTTTACTCGAGGTGAGGAGCAGAGACATGCACTGGGTGGTCGCTGGGGTGCTGCTGCTATGGGGCATTTTTACCGAACCGGCCGCCGCAGATTCCCCGCCGGCTGTCAGTGCCCGGCCCGAGTGGAAACTCCACGATCGAAACGAGGATCCCGCCGAGGGGTACACCGTCTACCGGCGCAAGCCGCCCGGCTCGGACTACTACGCCTATCGCTTGGAGGCGGTGATCGACGCCCCGCCGGCGGTAGTGGCCGCAGCCGGTAGGGCGACTATCGCGGATACCGACGACATCCAGGACAACATGACCAGGACCCTTCTCAGCGACGACGGCGAGGTGCTCCTGGTCTACACGTACATCGATCTTCCGATGGTTTCGGACCGCGACGTCATCACCCGGGCGCAGCGTTCTTTCGATCCGCAGACCGGTACCTACCGTGTCGAATGGAGAGCGAGCGACGAGGGGCCGCCGCCGAAGAGGGGCGTCGTCCGGCTGGCGGAGTCTTCCGGATACTGGACCTTTGCGCCGCACGGCAGTGGGCGGACCCGCGCGACATACGAGAGCCATACCGAGATCGCGGGCTCGATTCCGACCTGGATCGTCAATTCGTTGATGAACGACACCGCAATCGACGGGATCGTGAGGCTGCGCACCCGGCTCGATCGCGACGGCGGCGGTGAGGGCAGCTGAGAGAAGAACCTGACCGGGAGTCGCTTCCCGGTAGGTAATTGGTACGCAACGCCGCCGCACGCTCTAGGAATCCCGCGCGCATTGACTGGCGCAGCCATTGACTGGACACTGTCGCTCTCGAAAGCAGGGAGCCGAAATCGCACAATGTCCTGCCAGCAGCCCCCCCCTCTCTCGGTGTCCGCCGTGCGGAGTCTCGTCGAGCAACGGGCGATCGAGCACGTCGTGGTGCTCGGCGCGAATGGCACCATGGGTTTCGGGAGCGCAGCGCTCTTCACCCAGGCGGTGCCCCGAGTCACGTTTCTCGCCCGTAGCAAGGCCAAGGCGGCGGAGGGCCTCGCAGCAGCCGTCAAGCAGGTCCGCTCCCCGACGGTGGCGTCGCGCGCCGAAACGGGCGATTACGAGAGCGACCTGGACGGAGCGGTAGCGAGCGCGGACCTCGTCTTCGAGGCGCTGACCGAGGACTTCGGCGTCAAGAAGGCGATGTTCGATCGCATCGAAAAAGCTCGCCGGGACGCCGCCATCGTGGCGACGGTGACCTCGGGCCTTTCGATCAACGAGTTGGCCGAAGGGCGGGGCGACTCTTTCCGCAAGAATTTTCTTGGGCTGCACTTCTTCAACCCACCGAACGTCATCGTCGGGACCGAGTTGATTGCCGGCGACGACACGGATCCGGACGTGCTGGATTTCGTCGAGGCGTTTGCAAGACTTCGTCTCGGGCGAGAGATCGTTCGCACCGCCGACAGCCCTGCCTTCGCGGGCAACCGGGTCGGCTTCAAGGTGTTGAACGAGGCTGCGCAACTCGCCGAGCGACTGGGGCCAGTGCTCGTGGACCGCATCGTGGGTCCCTACACCGGCCGCGCGCTCACGCCGCTCGCCACCATCGATCTGGTCGGTTGGGACATTCACAGGGCCATCGTCGACAACGTGTACGAGAAGACGTCGGACGAAGCGCACGAAACCCTGAAGCTCCCCGATTACATGGCAAAGCTCATGGACGGCGGCGTGCTCGGAGACAAGACCGGCGGGGGCTTTTTCAAGCGCGACGGCAAAACCCGGCTTGCGCTAGAAGTCGCGAGCGGCGATTACAAGCCGATCGCGGAGATTTCGGTGCCGTCGCTCGACTACATCGATGAAGTGGCTCGGCTCTACGCTCAGGCGCGATACGCCGAGGGCATGCAGCTTTTTCTCGCCGCCGAAGGAGACGAAGCCGCGATCGCACGCCAGGTGGTCGCCGGGTACCTCAGCTACGCATTTCATCGGGTGGGTGAGGTGGCAAGCGCGGACGGCATCGACCGCATCATGGGCACGGGTTTCAACTGGGCTCCGCCCGGGGTTCTGGTCGACACGATGGGACCGGCCTCCGCCGTCGAGATGATCGGCCGCGCCGGTCTGGCGGTGCCAGAAATCCTGGAAACAGCGGCTCGCACCGGTGAGCCGAAGCGTTTCTTCGACCATCCAGACATCAACGTCGGGCGCTTTTTCGTGGCGGCTTGAGCCGCCCGACTTCGAGAGGAACCTCATGGCGGCACATTCGGATGTCTACGTCCTGGGCGGGTACCAGACGGATTTTGGACGCAACTGGACCAAGGAGGGCAAGCACTTCTCGGCCCTGATGCGCGAGGCCGTGCTCGGTGGGCTCGAGCGATGCGACATCGCCCCGGAGGAGGTCGAGAGCGCCCACGTCGGGAACTTCGCCGCCGAGCTCTACTGCATGCAGGGCCACCTCGGCGCCTTTTTCACCGAGGTGCACCCCGGTTTCAGCGGGCTCCCGACATCGCGCCACGAGGCTGCCTGTGCCTCGGGAAGCATCGCGCTGCTCGCCGCGTCGGCGGAGATCGAAGCCGGTCGCTATGGGCTCCAGGCCGTGGTGGGGATCGAGCAGATGAAGACGGTCTCGCCCGCCGAGGGGGGAGCCTACCTCGGGACGGCCGCCTGGTACGACGAAGAAGCGAAGGACATCGAGTTCCCCTTTCCGAAGCTCTTCGGTCGCCTCGGCGATGAGTACGACGCGCGTTACGGGCTGAAGGACGAGCACCTCGCCGAGATCAGCACCGTCAACTATGCGAATGCGAAGCTGAACCCCAACGCGCAGACCCGTACCTGGTACATGAACAAGGAGCACGCGTTGTGTCGGACTGAAGACAATCCGGCCGTGGGGGGGCGCATTCGTATCGCGGACTGCTCCCAGGTGACCGACGGCGCCGTCTGCGTCTTCCTCGCCTCGCGGGAGTATGCGGAGAAGTGGGCGCGCGGCCAGGGCAAGAAGCTCGAGGAGATTCCGCGCATCAAGGGCTGGGGTCACAACACGGCCCGACTGCGCTTCGCCGACAAGGTCGCGGAGAGCCGTGACGATCGCTACGTGCTGCCCCACGTGCGGAGCACCATTACCTCCGCCATGCAACGGGCTGGAATCGCGGACGTCAACGGGATCGACGGCATCGAGACGCACGATTGCTTCACGACCTCGGAGTACATGGCGATCGACCATTTCGGGATTACCGAGCCCGGTGAGAGCTGGAAGGCCGTCGAGGAGGGTTGGCTCGAGATCGACGGCAAGCACCCGATCAATCCGAGCGGCGGACTGATTGGCGCGGGGAACCCGGTGGGTGCCACCGGTGTGCGCCAGCTACTCGACGCCACTCTCCAGGTCTCTGGTGGGGCCGGGGGGTACCAGGTCGAAGGGGCGCGTAATTTCCAGACGCTCAATATCGGCGGCAGCGGCACTACGAGCGTGAGCTTCGTGGTGGGCGTCTGAGTCGATTGCAGCCTCGGTTCCCCGGAGTGTTCGTCATATACTGGGTGTAAAGGACATCCGATGACGGACGACGCTCTTTCTTCTCTCGGGCTTCCCCCGATCGACCAGGTCGGCTTCGTGGTGAAGGATCTCGACGAGACTCAGAAGCGCTACGGGGCTCTCTTCGGCCCGTGGACGCACCTGGACGGCTCCGTCAGCGGCGCCACCTACCGCGGGCGGACCGCCGATGTGAAGCTCGCGATCCTCTTCGGGCATTCCGGCGAACTCGAGATCGAGTTCATCGAGTGGCAGGGGGGCGAGAGTCCGCACCGGGAGTTCATCGAGCAGGGCCGCGAGGGCATGCACCATCTCCGCTACCGGGTCGACGACACGGACGCTTGGATCGCGACACTCGCGACGCTGGGGTACGAGCCCATTTGGTACAAGCAGTTCTCCGAGGACATCGTCTTTGCCTACCTCGAGCGGAAAGGCGACCCGCTGCTTCTCGAACTTCTGCAGATGCCATGAGCCCGGCCGAGAAGATCCGGATCGAAGATCTCCGGGAACCGGTCCTCAACGAGGCGCAGAAGGCGGCGCTGGCGTACGGGGAGAGCAACCCCGTCGACCTGAGTGTCGACGCGGTGCTGTCGGCGGCCGTGGAACGCACCGGCCTCGACGATTTCGGCCCGGACGATTTCCTCGAGCGCCTCGGGCTCTGGCTGGCGGAGACGGACGAGAATCCCGAGCGCACGGCGCTCGGGCGCTTCTCGCTCTACAACGACTGCGTCCGCGCGGCCGCCAACCGGCTTTGGATCCGGGATCTGCTCGAGCGCCACCCCGAGATTCACGAGCAGGAGATCGAACGGCCGATCATCGTCGTGGGCCTCCCGCGGTCCGGGACCACGCATCTCGTGAATCTCATCGCGGCGGATCAGCGCCTGCGCTCGATGCCCCTCTGGGAGGGCCAGCAGCCGGTGCCGGATCCGCGAGAGAAGCCGGGCCCAGACGGAGTGGATCCCCGTTACACCCGCTCGGCTGTGGCCTGGGAAGGCTTTCGGACCAGCTCTCCTCTGATCGCCGTCATGCACCCGATGAATCCGGACCACATCCACGAAGAACTCGAGCTCCTGCTCCCGGATTTCACGAGCTACAACCAGGAGTGGGTGACCCGGGCGCCGCGCTGGCGCGACTACTACCTGGCTCACGATCAGACGCGACACTACGCCTACCTGAAGACGGTCCTGAAGATCCTGCAGTGGTACCGGCCCCGCGAGCGCTGGGTGCTGAAGTCTCCCCAGCACTTGGAGCAACTCGGCCCGTTGGTGAAGACGTTCCCGGATGCCACGATCGTCATGACCCACCGCGACCCGGTCTCGGTGATCCAGTCGTCGGCGACCATGCTCGCCTACGGCGCCCGCATGAGCTACACGCAGCCGCGCCCCGAGTGGTACTTCGAGTACTGGAGCGATCGTATCCGGAGGCTGCTCGAGGCCTCGGTGCGGGACCGACACCTCGTGCCGGCGGACCGGACGATCGACGTCCTCTTCCACGAGTTCATGGCGGACGACCTGGCGATGGTCGAGCGCATCTACGAGGTCGCGCGGCTTTCGATGACGAACGAGGCGCGGGCGCAGATCGGGGCCTATCTCGCGGGCCACCAGCGGGGCCAGGCGGGGCAGGTCGTGTACGACGTGCGCAAGGATTTCGGCTTCGAGCCGAGCGAGGTGCGGTCCTCCTTCGATTTCTACAGCGATCGGTTCGCGATCAAGGTGGAGGTCGAGTGAAGGACTCATGGGCGGGATGAAGATCCTCCGGGGGCTCGGCCTCACGCTCATCGGATTGGCCGGTGTCGCAGCCTTCGCGCTCTGGATGCTGGGCCGCGGAGTGTTCGGAGACTCCGACAGCGAGACGAAGGTGCCGCAGTCCGGTGCGCGATCCGCCCGAGAGGTGAGCGAAGCCCGGAGGCAGGTGGCGGACGCGGCGGCGGCGATCGGCGCCCCGAAGCCCGCGCGGCAGATCCTGTTCGGTGATCTGCACGTCCACACGACGATTTCCTTCGACGCGTTCATGTTGAATCTTCCCGCGATGGGCGGGGAGGGTGCGCACACACCGGCCGATGCCTGCGACTTCGCCCGCCACTGTGCAGCACTCGACTTCTGGTCGATCAACGACCACGCGTCGAATATCCTGCCGCGCGATTGGAAGAACAGCATCGAATCCATCCGGCGCTGCAACGCGCTGAGCGGTGACCCGGCCAACCCGGACACCGTGGCCTTCCTGGGCTGGGAGTGGACCCAGTCGGGACTCACGCCAGACACGCATTACGGCCACAAGAATGTCGTTCTCGCGCATACGGACGACGAGCGGATCCCGGCGCGGCCGGTCGCCGCGAATTCCGGGGGAGCGGCGGCGCACCCGCCCCCGGTGTTGGCGCGGGGCGCGCTCGCGCTCCAGGGCGGCCGTTACCACGACATGGCCCGACGTTGGACCGCCATCAGCGAGATCGAGCTATGCCCGGAGGGAGACGTCCGCGACCTGCCCGAAGACTGCATCGAGGTGGCCCCCACGCCGGATGGGCTCTTTCGCAAGCTCGACGAGTGGGGCCACGATGCCATCGTGATCCCGCACGGCACGTCCTGGGGCATCTACACACCGCCGGGATCGAGTTGGGACAACCAGCTGCGCGGCGCCAGCCACGACCCGGAGCGGCAGACCCTGATCGAGGTCTACTCGGGGCACGGAGACGCCGAGGTCTACCGGGATTGGCGGCCGATCGCGTTTGCCGCAGACGGCGCTGCGGTATGTCCGGCAGCCCGGGCCGATTACGTACCCATGTGTCGGCGGGCCGGCGAGATCGTGAAGCAGCGCTGCCTGGAGGAAGACGTGGCGGACGCGGAGTGTGAGGCACGCGCGGAGGAGGCTCGGCACAACGCCGTCAACGCCGGTTCGTCGCCGCAGGCCACCGTGCCGGGCGCGACGGACAAGGACTGGCTCGATGCCGGACAGTGCCGCGATTGTGGACAGCCCGCCTTCAAGTATCGCCCGACCGGCTCGGCCCAATACATCGCGGCGCTCGGCAACTTCGACGAGGGCGGCGATCCGCGCCGGTTTCGGATGGGCTTCATCGGCTCGAGCGACATCCACCGCGCGAAACCCGGCACGGGTTACAAGGAACTCCGGTTTCTCTCGGAGAGCCCGGGCCGTCCCGATCTGCCGACGACCGGGATCGTGGCTAGCTTCCTGCGCGGGGATCCGGAGCCGCCCGTGAGCCGCTCCCGCACCTACGCCGAGGCCACAGCGGAGTTGACGGGTATTCAGCTCTACGAATCGGAGCGGACGCAGTCGTTCCTCTACACGGGTGGGCTCGTTGCGGTTCACGCCGACGGGCGCGACCGTGCTTCGATCTGGAAGGCGCTCGACAAGAGGGAGGTCTACGCCACGAGCGGCCCGCACATCCTGCTCTGGTTCGACCTGCTGAGCGAGCGGGGCACGCATCCGATGGGTGCCGAGATCGAGACCCGGGACGCGCCGGTATTTCGGGTGCGGGCCGTGGGGTCTTTCGAGCAGGCCCCCGGCTGTCCCGACGCTTCGGTGGCTGCCCTGGGACGCCAAGAGGTCGAGCGGCTTTGCGGCGGCGAATGCTATCACCCGACGGACGTGCGTCGGCCGATCGCGCGGATCGACCTGGTGCGGATCCGCCCGCAGGTGCGTCCTGACGAGGACGTGGCCGGGCTGATCGACGATCCCTGGCGAAGCTTCGAGTGCCCGCCCGATCCAGCTGGCTGCGTCGTGACCTTCACGGACGACGAGTACCCCGCCGCTGGCCGCGACACGGTCTACTACGCGCGGGTCTTCGAGGCGCCCGCTCCGGCGGTCAACGGGGATCCGCTGCGCTGCACCCGTGCCGACGATGGGGGCTGTATCGAGAGTTTCCCCTGCCAGGGCGGAGAGGACTGTCTTTCGAGCTATGCGCAGCGCGCGTGGTCGTCCCCGATCTACGTGGATCATCCGCGCTGAGAGTCCGAGGAATTGCGCCGTGGGTGGGGCGGCGCGCGAGGTGGGACCCCCGGCGGTAGTGGGGGCGATGCCGAGCGCGGGGCTGCCGCGGACGATTCCAGCGGAAGGGGAACGCCGTGCACTGGACTCGGAGCCACCGGAACCCGAGTTTGTCAGGCAGGTGCTCCGGGAGATGTCCGCTCGATCTTCCGCTGGCCGAGCAGGTTGAGCTTGTAGCGGCGGATGGTTGCCGGCGGCACGCGATCGCCCGCATCGTTCTGGAAGGCGAGCGCGTCGAGTGCGCATTGGACGATGCAGGCTCCGCAACGGACGCAGCGGTCCTCGCGGGCCAGCTCGATGCGCCGGTCTTCGCCCGTGGGTTTTTCGAAACAGGCCTCGGGGCAGACCTCCCAGCAGGTGTAGAGGCTCTCGCATCGCTCCTTGTCGAGGACCACGTGCCAGGCGCGCTCTTCGAAGTGGCTGCCGCCCTCGATGGGTGTAGAGCCCGAATAGTCGAACGTGAGGCCGGCACCTAGCAAGACAGCAGCGCTGGCCGCGGTGAGGAGCGCTGCAGTCCCGCCTCCGGAGAAAGCGGTGATGGCCAGCGCCGAGGCGGCCAGGCCCGCGGTGAACAACGCGCGCCGCGGCTGCGGGAGGCGGTCATACACGCCGTAGCAGGCGATCGCGGCGATCAGGGCCAGACCCGCGAGGGGTAGGGCGAACGGCGGATGGACGAGCGCGGCGAGGCCCGCCGCGAGCAGTGCCGCTGGCACACCCGACATCACCGCCATCTCGAGGCGTTCGCGGGCATCGAAGCTCACGCAGCGCATCGCATCGGTCTTCTTTCCGTCGGCATCGAGGTAGGCGGGCAGGTCTTCGGCGCGGACCGGACCGAAGCGCGTGCGCCAGCCGCAGCGGCGCATGACGTCCCGCGCCCGAACGCCCGTCGCGGCGAGCTGGGGCAGGATGGCGCGCCGGTGTCGAACCCGTTCTGCTATGCCAGACGTCTTGAGTGCCGTCACGACCTGGGAAGTACCGAAGTGGCCTCCCGAAGCGGCGCACCAGACGTTGATGCCGCTCGAGGGAGCGACGACGAGCCATGCGTCCAGGCCCTCGAGCGCAGCGACGACGAGCCATGCGTCCAGGCCCTCGAGCGCAGCGACGACGCGCCGGACGCTGAGGTCGTAGTTGCCCGTCACGAGGACGGGGCTCCACTCGTCGGGATTCCCGATCGCACGGACGCCGGTCTCCGTCGGCCACGGAACCAGCCGGAAGGCCATCTGGAGTGCATCGCGCACGCTGCTCACGGGCGAATTTCCGCCACGCAGAGCGCCAGGCTCCCAGCGAGCCAGCGCTCCTCACTGCGGGGATCGAGTCCGGCCCGTTCCAGTTCGCCGGGCAGGTCGGCCAGTGGACGCGAGACGGAGCCCACGAGCAGCCAGCCGGCCAGCGCCTGGGGTGCGCGCAGGAGCCGGAACAGGCCGGCGTGTATCCGCGGGATGGGAAGCACTTCGTCGGCAGCGACGACGCGGCCGTGGGGTGCGAGTCGCTGTGCGGATTCGCGCAGCACGAAGCTGCGCTCGCTTGCGGACATCTCGGAGAGCACGAGGCTCAGGACCACGGCGTCGAAGGCCGCGTGGCCGAGCGCGTCCACCTCCGACGCGGTTTGCTCGAGCCACTCGACCGCTGTGCCGGAGTCCTTCGCGGCGAGGCGGGTCTGCGCGGCCCGGAGCATCTCGGGGTTCTGCTCCACCACGGTCAGTTGCGCCCCGCGCTCGACGAGCCGCTCGGTCACCGCCCCCGAGCCGCACCCGATCTCGAGTACCCGGGCGCCGGGTGCCGGGACGGCGGCCAGCGCCACCGCTTCGTGGAGGCGTGTGACGCGACCCAGCGTGAGTGCGTGTATGCCGGCGTCGTAGCGCCCCGGGCCGCCCGCTGTGCGCGGTGCCAGTCCTTCCGGAGGGCGGAACGGTCACGCCGAATACCGCGGGCCGCGGAACGCTTACGCCGAATACTCGGGCCGCGGAACGCTTACGCCGAATACTCGGGCCGCGGAACGCTTACGCCGAATACTCGGGCCGCGGAACGCTTACGCCGAATACTCGGGCCG
>PBYF01000119.1 GCA_002729515.1 Deltaproteobacteria bacterium | reverse complement strand
GGGGAGGAGCATTCTGCGTGCTCCTCTGAGTCGGGGGAGGAGCATTCTGCGTGCTCCTCTGAGTCGGGGGAGGAGCATTCTGCGTGCTCCTCTGAGTCGGGGGAGGAGCATTCTGCGTGCTCCTCTGGGAGGGGTGGCGGAAAAAGCCGCTGGAATCCGCTAACCTGCGCGCCTTCACCGGGAGACCCGTTGGCGCGAGACGATTTGATCCAGGCTGTCGGCACCGTCGAGAAAATTCTCGGCGGTGGTCGTTACAGGATTATGCTCGAGAGCGGGCAGGTCGTGACGGCGCAGCTTTCGGGTCGCATGCGCCGCTTCCGCATCCGGGTGATTCCAGGTGACCGAGTCCAGGTGGGCGTCTCTCCGTATGACCCGACGCACGGATTCATCACGTTCCGCCTGCGCGAAGGCCAGATGCAGGTAGGTTAGACAGCCGTGCGCGCTCTCGAGATGCGCGCCTGGGATCGCTGGAACCGGGTACGTCTGGCGTTTCTGCGCGCGCGCCATCGCGGTCTCGAGGTCGATCCGCACGCGAGTTCCAACTTCGCGGTGGCTCGTTACAACCTGGCTCCCGACGCCTCGCTCCGCATTGCGGAGGGCGCGGTGACCGAACGGATCCCCGGCCGGCTCCACTTCATTCTCTATCCCGGTGCGCGAGTCGAGGTCGCTGAACGCGCGTGGCTGCGGACCGAGGTCGGCGATGTCCACATCGTGGCCTTCG
Source organism: Deltaproteobacteria bacterium (assembly GCA_002729515.1). Classification (GTDB taxonomy): domain Bacteria; phylum Myxococcota_A; class UBA9160; order UBA9160; family SMWR01. The sequence goes on along the minus strand of PBYF01000119.1, from coordinate 36,322 downwards.
AGGGGGCGCGGATGGTTCTGGGCCCGGAATGCCTCGTCAACGGTTGTCACCTGAGCGCGAAAAGCGAGGTGAGCCTGGCGCGGGGCGCGATGGTGGGTCCGGGCAGTCGCGTCTTCGACTCCGACCAGCACGATCTCGACGACGCGCGCCGCGAACGCAGTCAGCCGGTCTCGATCGGTGAGTACGTCTGGATCGCGAGCGATTGCCTGGTGCTGCGGGGGTCCTGCATCGGCGCTCATAGCATCGTGGGATCGGGCTCCATCGTGACGGGAGAGGTCGAGCCCCACACCCTGGTCTACGGCCGCCCCGCCCGTCCGCGCGGGCAGGTCGGGGATCGCTCGAAGGCGCACTGACGCGGTATAGGGGCGGGCGATGGGCATTCGAATTGCGCTCTTTGGGCAGGCGGCTTTCGGCCGGGACGTCTTCACGCGCCTGGCAGCAGAGGGTCACGACGTGGTGGGCGTCTACACGCCTCCCGAGCCCCGACGTCCCGACCCGCTCGCTGAGGCGGCTCGCGAACGGGGCACCCGCCTGCTTCAGGTGAAGCACTTCCGGCGCCGCTCGGGTGATGGCTTCGAGCCCATCGCGCGCCATCTCGAGGACTACCGGGCGCTCGGTGCGGAACTGAACGTGCTGGCCTTCGTGACGGCGATCCTGCCGTCCGAGATCCTGGCTGCCCCCCCGCGCCGCTCGCTCTGCTTCCACCCCTCGCTCCTGCCCCGGTACCGGGGCGGCAATGCCCTGGCCTGGCAGATCATCCTGGGGGAGCAGGAGTCCGGGGTCACGGTCTTCCAGCCGGACGCGGGCGTCGACACCGGTCCCATCGTGGTCCAGAAGCGCGGCGTGCCGATCGAGGCCGTCGACACCGCCGGTAGCCTCTATTTCGACAAGCTCTATCCCCTGGGCGTGGAAGCGATCGTGGAGGCGGTGGCTGCGGTGGCGACGGGGACGGCACGATTTGAGTCCCAGGACCCCACCCTCGCGAGTTTTCAGGGCCTGGTGAGCGCTGCCGACGCGCGTGTCGACTGGTCCCGCCCGGCGCTGGAGGTCGATCGGTTGCTGCGCGGCTGCGACCCGCAGCCGGGCGCCTGGGCCGAGCTCCGGGGCGAGCCTGTGCGTCTATTCGACTGCCGGATGGGCGATGAGGACGTCGAAGCTTCTCCCGGCAGGGTCCTCGGATTCGAAGACGGCCCGGCTCGGGTCTCTGCGGCGGGGGGTTGCCTCCGCGTGGGCCGGGTGCGGGTGGGCGACGGCCCGAAGCAGCCCGCCCGCGAAGGGCTCGCCGTGGGCGATCGTCTCTCTTGACAATCGGTTGAAATATCTCAACCTACTCGCCCTCCCTGCCGATGGGATGCCCCCGGTGGCCGTTGCGCCGCCGGCTCCCCTGCGAAGAGCCGGAGAGTAAAAGTTCCCGCACCGTTCCCTCGCGGAATGGTGCGGCAATAGAGGCCCCGGACCATGGCCGACATTTCCAGGATTCGGAACATCGGCATCAGTGCCCACATCGACTCGGGCAAGACCACGCTCAGTGAGCGCGTGCTCTTCTACACCGGCAGGATCCATGCGATTCACGAGGTGAAGGGCAAGGACGAGCGCGGTGCCACCATGGATTCCATGGAACTGGAAAAGGAGCGTGGCATCACCATTCAGAGTGCCGCGACCCAGTGCACGTGGGACGGGTACACGATCAATATCATCGACACTCCCGGGCACGTCGACTTCACCATCGAGGTGGAGCGCGCGCTGCGGGTGCTCGACGGTGCGGTGCTGATCCTTTGTGGTGTGGCCGGTGTGCAGTCCCAGTCGATGACGGTCGATCGGCAGATGCGCCGCTACAAGGTTCCGCGGCTCGCCGTCATCAACAAGCTCGACCGCTCGGGGGCGAATCCGCACCGGGTGAGCCAGCAGCTGTGCGAGAAGCTCGGCCACAACGCCGTGATGATGCAGCTTCCGATCGGTCTCGAGGCCGAGTTCGCGGGTGTGATCGACCTGATTACCATGAAGGCGGTCTACTTCGAGGGAGACAAGGGCGAGCACCTGGTCGAGAAGGAGATCCCGGACGAATTGCGCGAAGAGGCCGAGACCGCTCGCGAGAAGATGCTCGACGAGGTCTCGATGTTCTCCGTCGAACTGATGGAGGCGATCCTCGAGGACCGGGTCACTGAGGAGCAGATCCACGAGGCGGTGCGCAGCGGAACGCTCTCGATGGAGCTGACGCCCGTCTACCTGGTCTCGGCCTACAAGAACAAGGGCGTCCAGAAGCTGCTCGACGCCGTCGGGCGTTACCTGCCCGGTCCTTCGGAGAGGCAGAACACCGCTCTCGACCTCTCGAACGACGAGGCGGTGATCACGATCGACACGGATCCGCACAAGCCCCTGGTGGCGCTGGCCTTCAAGCTCGAGGACGGGCGCTACGGGCAGCTCACCTACGTGCGCGTGTATCAGGGCCTGCTGAAGAAGGGCATGAACATCGAGAACAGCCGCACCGGGAAGCGCCATAAGGTGGGGCGCCTGATCCGCATGCACGCGGACTCGATGGAGGACATCGGGGAGTCGACGGCCGGCGACATCGTGGCGCTCTTTGGAATCGACTGTGCTTCGGGGGATACCTTCACCGATGGGACCATCGCGGTATCGATGAGTTCGATGCACATCCCCGATCCGGTGATCTCGCTCGCCGTGAAGCCCGTGGACACGAAGGCTCAGGACGGCATGTCGAAGGCGCTCGGGCGTTTCGTCCGCGAGGATCCGACCTTCCGGAGCAAGGTCGATCCGGAGAGTGGCGAGACCGTGATCTCGGGCATGGGCGAGTTGCACCTCGAGGTCTACGTGGAGCGCATGAAGCGCGAGTACGGTTGCGAGGTGGAGACCGGGGCGCCCCAGGTCGCCTATCGCGAGGCGATCTCCCAGCGCGCCGAGTTCGATCATGTGCACAAGAAACAGACCGGTGGCGCCGGGCAATTCGGAGCGGTGGTCGGCTACGTCGAGCCCATCGCGGATGGCGAGACGGAGTTCGAGTTCGTCAATGAGGTGCGCGGCGGCAATGTCCCCACGGAATTCATCACCTCGGTGGAGAAGGGTTTCCTTTCCTGCATGGGGAAGGGCCGCCTCATCGGTTTCCCCGTGCAGGGATTTCGCGTGGTGCTCACTGATGGAAAGTCCCACTCGGTGGACTCATCGGACAACGCCTTCCAGGCGGCGGCTCGCGGCGCCTTCCGAAAGGTCTACGGTCCCGCGAAGCCCATCGTTCTCGAACCGGTGATGAAGCTCGAGGTGGAGTCGCCCGAGGAATTTCAGGGCACCGTGCTCAAGACCGTGATGCAGCGCCGCGGGAACGTCGTGGGCACGACCGAGGAAGAGGGCAACTTCTGTCGCGTCGAGGCGGAGGTCCCGCTCTCCGAGATGTTCGGCTACGCGACGGACTTGCGCTCGGTGACCCAGGGCAAGGCGGAGTTCACGATGGAGTTCTCGCGCTATCTACCCGCTCCCTCCGAGGTGCAGGAGCAGTTGAAGGAGCGCTACAAGTCTAGGGTGCCCGGATCGGACGACGCGTAGGCTGTGCCGGTTTCCGAGGGTCCGCCCGGTGGACCCCCGGCGGGCAGGGACCATCGAGCCAGGGGAGGATCGATTGAATCGCCGATTCGCGAATGCTCGCAGTCCGTTGCGGCTGCTGGAGAAGGGCCTCCACGGGGGGCTCGGTCCCGGGAACGTCGGGGTCGTCCTGGCGGGGCACGGGGTCGGAAAAACGGCGTTCCTGGTGGCGGTTGCTCTGGACGAGTTGCTGCGCGGCGGGAAGGTTCTGCACGTCTGTCTCAATCACAGCGTTGCGCACGTGCGGAGTCATTACGACACGGTATTCGAGGATCTGGTGTCGACGACACACCTCGAAGAAGAGGCGGTGGTGCACGCCGAGATCGACCGGCAGCGCAGTATTCGCGTCTACTCTCCCCAGTATTTCAGCGCCTCGAAGCTGCGCGACGCCGTGAAGGTCGAGAGCGAGGCCGGGGGCCGCCCGTCGGTGATCGTGCTCGAAGGGCTCGACTGCGAGGTGCTGGACCGCGACGAGTTCGAAGACCTCAAGGCCCTCGCTGGTGAACTCGCCGCCGAGGTGTGGGTCTCCGCGGCCTCACGCGACGAGGCGCCCAGGGTGATTCCGCCGTGGATCATCCGCTTTGGCGATACCGCTAGCGTGATCCTGGCTCTGGAGCCCGCGGGCGACTGCGTGGCCCTGCGCGCGCTCAAGGATCACGACAATCCGGACCTCGAGGCACTGCACGTGGCCCTCGACCCGACGACACTGTTGTTGGTTCGACGCTAGCCGGTTCCCGCGTTCAGTCTTTCTCCGGCCCCTTCTGGAACTCGGAGAGGTGCTCTCGAAAGGCCGCCCGCACTGCGATGGCTTCGGGGCGTGTGAACCCGAGCTCTTCTGCGATATTCAGGATCTCGTTCGATTCGGCTCCCGAAATCGTGCCGTCAGCCGCTGCCACGGCGTAGAGGCACTCGAGCAATTGGGCCCGTTGCTCCCGGGTGGCATTGCGCCGGAACGTGCGCGTCACGATGTAGTTCTCGGTGCCACCGAGATGCTGTGCCTGCGACTTAGCGATCTGTACCACGAGCACCGCTTCGGACTCGCTCAGGTGGGCGAGCTCGCGCACGATGCGCTCCATCTCGTGGATCTCCGACTCGTCGATCTCGAAATCTGCATGCGCCACCCGCGCCAGCACGTAAGCGAAGGTCGCCAGGTGTTTCGCCTGCTCCGCGGGCAGGCGCTCGAGTTGGGTGACGATGCGCCGAACGGTGTCCGTCTCGCCCCGAGCGTCGCGTGAAGCGTCGACATCGCCGGAGAGGCCAAGGAATTTGAGCAGGGACATTGCGCGATTTCCCCTGTGATACGGTGCGCCGATGACGATACCTCGGAACGCCGGTCGAGCCCTCGGGGACGAGACCGCGTTCATCGCCGCTCTGAAGGTCGGAGATGAGGCCGCCTACGAGGAATTGGTGCGCACCCGCGGCGGCCGCATGCTGGCCGTCGCCCGGCGCTTCCTGCGCAGCGAAGACGACGCCCGCGACGCGGTGCAGGACGCGTTTCTGAACGCTTTTCGCGCCATCGACCGCTTCGAGGGCAATGCGCAGCTCTCGACTTGGCTGCATCGGATCGTGGTCAACGCGGCGTTGCTGAAGCTCCGCACCCGCCGGCGCAGGCCCGAACAGGCGATCGAGGAGCTGCTGCCCGGGTTTCTGGAGAACGGGCACCTGGCCGAGCCGGCGTCGGAGTGGGAAAAGCCCCCCGAGGACCGCGTTTCCCGCGCCGAGATTCGGGAACTCGTCCTGTCGAAGGTTCACGAGCTGCCCGAGGGACACCGAAACGTGCTGCTCCTCCGCGACGTCGAAGAATACGACACGGAGGAGACTGCCGGGGCGCTGGATGTCAGCCGGGGCGCGGTAAAGACCCGGCTTCACCGGGCGCGCATGGCCCTGCGAAAGCTTCTCGAACCGCACCTGAAACGGAGCACCGGATGAACTGCCGCGAGTTCGTGGACTTCCTGATGGCCTATCTCGACGGGGAGCTGCCCGCCGCACAGCGCGCGGCATTCGACGAACACCTGGCCCACTGCCCCGGCTGTGTCACATACCTGGACACGTACCGGGAGACGGTTCGGCTCGGGCGCGAGGTCTGCACCGATCCGGACGGACCGGCACCGGACGACGTCCCCGATGATCTGATTCGCGCCATCCTCGACGCCCGGCGCGCTGAGAGCTAGCGGCGAATTGCCAGCCAACGCCGCAGTGCCCCTGCGGCCAGCGGCGTGAGACGCGTCCGCAGCCGGGCGCCCGCGGCGCGCTTGATGCCCTCGGCCTGGGTCGGGTAGGGGTGGATCACGTCGAAGAGCTTGTCCAGTCCCACGCCGTGCACCATTGCCAGGGTCAGCTCACTGAGCATCTCCCCGGCGTGGCTGGCCACGATCGTGGCGCCCCTGATCCGGTCCTTGCCCCGCTCGGTGTGGATCTTCACGAAACCCTCGTCTTCTCCGTCGGTCACCGCGCGATTCACCTCCGCGAGGGGGACCTGGAAGGTGTCCACCTCGATGCCGCGTTCGTGCGCCTCGTGCGCGTAGAGTCCGACATGTGCAATTTCGGGGTCGGTGTAGGTGCACCAGGGCATGACCTGGCTGGAGAGCTTCGCAATGGGAAAGAAGAGCGCGTTTCGCACCACGATTTTTGCCGCGGTGTCGGCCGCGTGGGTGAACTTCCAGTTCATACAGACGTCACCCGCCGCAAAGATGCGGCGGTTCGCGGTCCGCAGATGATCGTCCACATGCACACCGCGCCGCGTGTCGAACGTCACACCGGCCGCTTCGAGGCCGAGCCCGGCAACGTTGGGCGCGCGGCCCACGGCGACGAGAATCTCGTCAACGACGAGATCTTCCTCGAGCCCGTCGGGGTGACGGAAGCGAATCGCCCGCCCGTCGGGCCGACGCTCGGTCGCCCGGATCTCGCAGGCATCGACCACCCGCACTCCTTCCGCCGCAAAGCGCTGCGAGAGGACCGCTGCCGCGTCGGCGTCTTCGCGCGGCAGGATGTGCCGGTCGGCGTGGAGGAGCGCCACCTCGCATCCGAGACGACGGAAGGCCTGGGCCAGTTCGCACCCGATCGGTCCCGCTCCGATCACGCCGAGGCGCCGCGGTTTTTCGGTGAGATTGAAGATGCTCTCATTGGTTCGGTAGCCGGTCTCGTCGAGGCCGGGGATCTGCGGCCGGGCCGCACGCGCACCGGTCGCGATGACGGCGCGCTTGAAGTGGAGCTTCCGGCCGCCGACCTCCAGCGTGCCGGAGTCTCGAAACCGGGCCTGTCCCAAGTAGACATCGACGCCCAGTTCGTCCCGATAGCGGGTCGCCGAGTCCTCGGAGCTGATCTGGGCACGGATGCGGCGCATCCGCTGCATTACGCGTCCGAAGTCGGGCGCCGCGTCGTCGGCCAGCGGCAGCCCCAGTTCGTTCGCGGCCCGGCGCGCTTCGGCCACCATTCGCGACGCGCGGATCACGCCCTTCGATGGGATGCAGCCCACGTTGAGACAGTCGCCTCCGAGGTGGTGGCCTTCGACCAGCGCGACCTTTGCGCCGAGCCCAGCGGCGATTGCCGAAGTGATGAGGCCGGCCGAGCCGGCACCGATCACCACGAGGTTGTAGCGGCCGGAGGGTTCGGGGTTCACCCAGTCTTTGGGAGCCACGTTCCCGGACAGGGTACGGTTGTGTTCGTCGAGCGGTGTGAGTTCGGGCCAGTCGTTCATGGCTTCTCCGCGGGTTCCGGCCGGTCTTTCACGGCTCTGCGGTATTCGTGTCGGCGGTGGCTTCGGCCAGAGCCCGTCGTGCGATCCGGGTGATGTAGACGGTGACGGCGACGGTCGCCATCAGGCCGACCACGAGCAGCGCGGTCTGGGCCGGACCGCGGGCCATCGACGCACCGCTTGCCGCGGTGGCTACGTCCCCGGCCACCTTGCCCAGGTAGACGTAGAGCACGGTTCCGGGGAGCATTCCCACGGATGCCGCGGTGTAGTCGATGAAGCGGACGCTCGTGAGCCCGAGTGCGTAGTTGAGCAGGTTGAACGGGATCGCCACCGAGAGCCGCAGCAGGAAGACGATCCAGCGGCCCCGCTTTCCCGTCGCGCGATCGATCGCGGCGAAACGGGGATTGCCCGCAATGCGCCGCGCGACGGCAGTTCGTGCGGCGTGTCGGCCCACGAGGAACGCAAGGCACGATCCGAGCACGGCTGCGACGAAGACGTAGAGCGTTCCTTCGACGAGCCCAAAGATGGCGCCGGCCGCCAGGGTCAGCAGGGAGGCGGGCACGAAGACCACCACCGCCGCCGCATAACCCACAATGAAAACCGCAGGTCCCCACGGGCCGAGCCTCTCGACCCAGGCGGCGAACTCGGGGATGCGGTCGCCGCCCGCCCTGCCGAGGAGCAACAGTCCGGCCAGGACCACGCAGGCGATGGCGACGTTGCGCCAGGGAAAGCCGGCCGGAGGACTCTGTTCGCTCATCGCTTTCTCCGCGGTGATTGCGACGCAGCCGCGTCCCAGGGGTCCGCGGACGGTCTCGCGCCGCGAATCGAGCCGGCACCGCCGTCGCTCGGGCGCGAGAGTACCCGGCCCGGCGTTTCCCGGCCCCGCCCCCTGCTGTCTGGGATCGGTTAGACTGCTCCGGCTCGCACCACGGCTGCGGGCTTTCCGAATGCGACGAGAGACGAGGAGAGATCATGAGTGAGATTCGTTTCGACGGCCGCGTTGCCGTCATCACCGGTGCCGGCGGCGGCCTCGGCAAGACCTACGCCAAGCTGATCGCGGCGCGCGGTGGCAGTGTGGTGGTCAATGACCTCGGGGGTGCCGCCGACGGCACCGGCGGCAGCAGCAGCATGGCCGACGAGACTGTGAAGGAGATCGAGGAGGCCGGCGGCAAGGCCGTGGCCAACTACGACAGCGTTGCCACCCCCGAAGGGGGTGAGGCGATCATCCAGACCGCACTCGACAATTTCGAGAAGGTCGACATCGTCATCAACAACGCCGGCATCCTGCGCGACAAGTCCTTTGTGAAGCTCGAGCCCGAGAATCTCGAAGCCGTCATCGACGTGCACCTCAAAGGCGCGTTCTTCGTCAGCCAGCCTGCCTTCCGCGTGATGAAGGAGCACAACTACGGGCGCTTTCTGTTCACGGCGTCTGGCGCCGGGATCTTCGGGAACTTTGGACAGACCAACTACGGCGCTGCGAAGATGGGCTTGGTGGGCCTGTCGAACGTTCTCTCCGTGGAAGGCGCGAAGAACAACATCAAGTGCAATGCGATTGCACCGATCGCGAAGACGCGGCTCACGGAGCAGCTTCTCGGCGCCATGGCCGAGCACCTGGATGCCGAATACGTGACGCCGCTGGTGGCCTACCTGGTGTCCGAACAATGTGACGTGACCCACGAGATCTTCGACGTGGGTGCCGGACGCTATGCGCGGGTCTTCCTCGGTATGGCGCCGGGCTGGACCACGCCTGACGCGGTACCGCCGTCACCCGAGGACATCGCGGCGAACCTCGATGAGATTCGCGCCACCGACGGCTTCACGATTCCGGACAGCATCGCCGGCGAGATGCAGGCGGTGATGGAAGCGCTGAAGGCGCGGGGGTAGAGCATGCCGATCGATCCGAGCCAGGCTCTGGGCGCCGAATTGGGCGAGGGCCAGACGAGCTACACCAAGGACCAGGTGATCCTCTATCACCTGGGAGTCGGCGCCGGGCAGCCTGCCACCGACCCCAAGGAGCTCGAGTACACCTACGAGAAGAACCTGAAGGTGCTGCCGAGCTTTGGCGTGATTCCGACCTTCGGTTCCATGGGCAATATCGCGAAAGTTCCGGGTATGAAGTTCGATTTCGCGATGCTGCTGCACGGTGAGCAGGATCTCGTGGTGCATCAGCCGATTCCGCCGGAAGCGACGCTCACGAACAAGGTCCGGATCGCCGAGATCTGGGACAAGCGCAAGGCGGCGCTGGTGGTGCTCGAGGTCGACTCGGCCGACGAGTCGGGAGAGCCGCTATTCACCAATCGCTTCTCCCTCTTTCTGCGCGGTGAGGGGGGCTTCGGCGGCGAATCCGGTCCCAAGGTGGGCAATGTCGCACCCGAGCGGGAGCCCGACGGCGTCGTCGAGCGCCCGAGCTTGCCCCAGCAAGCGCTCATCTACCGGCTCTCCGGGGACAAGAACCCGCTCCACGCGGATCCGGAGTTCGCAAAGCTGGCCGGCTTCGACACACCGATCACCCACGGTCTGTGTTCCTACGGCATCGTCTGCAAGGCGATCGTGGACGATGTGCTCGGTGGCGACGTCACGAAGGTGGCCCGGTATCAGGCGCGTTTCGCCGGTGTGGCCTTCCCCGGTGAGACCTACGTCGTCTCGTACTGGAACGAGGGTGACAAGATTGTCTTCGAGGCGAAGTCGAAGGAGCGGGACGCGAAGATCATCTCGAACGCCGCCATCACGGTCCGTTCCTAGACTCTCGCCAGAGGCGACGCTGCGCGTTGGCGCGATCTCGCTTTCGGGGTCCCGCTCCGCGTCGGGCGGGGTCTCCGGCGATGCCGAGTCTGCGGGCCTGCATCGGTATGGCCCGGGGTCGCCGCCCGGAGACGCTGGGGAGACCGGGGTCGCCGCTGTGCTTCTAGGGCGTTTCGAATGCGATCAGGCCGCGGGTTTCTTCAGGTCTTCGCGAGCGAGAAGCCAGAGCTTCAGCCAGCGAAGCCGCACGTAGTGTGCCGCCATGCAGGCCAGGACGAAGCCGCGCCAGCCCTCGAGCAAGCCCCGGTCGAGCAGGTAGAAGCGCACGAATCGCCAGGCGGGACGCAGCACCAGGTCCGATACGTGCGCCCGGCGCCCCCGCTCGAAGAGCAGGTCGGCCTGGATCGTCGAGTAGCGATCGATCCTCGCGAGGTGGTCCGAGAGGTCGCGATAGGGGTGGTGGAGCAGATCGCCGCGCAGCGTGCCGGGCGCGGCGTCGAGCGCAACGCGTTCGTGCAGTTCGAGGCCGGCCCAATGGCCGCGCCGGCGGTCGAAGAGCCGCAGCTGGCGGTTCGGGTACCAACTCCCGTGCCGGATCCAGCGGCCCAGGTAGCTGGAGAGTCGCGGCATGCGCCAGCCGGGGCGGTCCGGGAAGCCACGTTTGCGGAGCGCCTCGATCTCGTCCCGCAATCCGTCCGAAATTCTCTCGTCGGCGTCGATGCAGAGCACCCAGTCGTGTTTCGCTTCGCGGACGGCGAAGTCCTTCTGAGCGATGTAGCCCGGCCAGTCGCGTTCGATGACTCGCGCGCCGGACGCGGACGCGATCTCGCGCGTCGCGTCCGTCGAGTGCGCGTCGATCACGACGATCTCGTCGCAGAATGCCAGCGATTCGAGGCACGCCCCGATCCGGTCGGCCTCGTCCTGGGCGATGACGCAGGCGGAGAGCGGTGTGTGCCCCGCGCTCGTGGCTCCCGGGCGGCTTTCGCTCATGGCCCGCTCAGGCGGACGCTTCCACCCGGGCGTCCAGACCCGGCCAGTCGATCGATTGCTGGGCGGCGAAGGCGGCCAACAAGAGCCGGCGGCCGGGGTCGTCGTCGCGAGCGAGGAAGGCGTCGACCGCCTTGGTGAGCTCCGCATTTCCCGGTTCGGGCGGTGCGTCCGCAGAGAGCACGCCCTTCTCGTGCTCCAGGCCGAGGCTGTCGAGCCATTCCACGAGCAGCTCGTTTCGACACTCCAGGAAGTAGACCGCGAGCACCTCGGCGGCGATCGGCTCGCAGGCAACGCGCGAGAGCGCACGGCGCACGGAAAGGGCCCGCTTGTCGACCGGTTGTCGTTTGAGGTAGACGGGGCGCGCCTTCATCGCCACGGCGGCGGCGGCGACGGCCTGGGCCGCGACTCCCGGAGCCGCTTTCGAGAGCTCGCGAAACAGATCCACCGCCTGCTCGGGCCCCATCGAGGCAAAGATCTGATGGGAACGCATTCGCGGAGGTTTGTAGCACGCGTCCGGCGCGTGGAGGCCGGTTTCAGCGGGACCGGTGGACCGCTGCGGTGAGGGTCAGAACCAACACCGTGGCGAGTCCGGCGTGGAGGCCGGTTTCAGCGGGACCGGTGGACCGCTGCGGTGAGGGTCAGAACCAACACCGTGGCGAGTCCGGCGTGGAGGCCGGTGACCTCGACCGGGAGCTGCATCAGCACATTGGCCACTCCGACCCCGACCTGGACCAGCCCCAGCGCGAGCGCGAGGCCGGCGATGCGGCCCAGGCCCGCTGTGTCGCGTGCGGCGCCGCAGAGGGCGGCCAGCGCGCCCACCAGCAGCACGGCATTCCAGCGGTGCAGGAGATGGATTCCCACGGCGCCTTCGAAGCTCGGGAACCAGATGCCGGCGTTGCAGGCCGGCCACTCGGTGCAGGCGAGGCCGGCGTAGCGCGAGGCGACCAGCCCGCCGAGCAGCATCTGGAGCAGCAGCAGCGCCGAGGTGACGGCCAGCACGCCCCGGGTGGTACCCGACACGCCCCGGGCGGATCCGCCCCCGCCGCGCAGTGAGAGGAGCGTCCACAGGAGCGTCGCGGCGAAGGCGTTGCCCGTCAGCAGGTGGGCCGTCACTGTCCAGGCGGCCAGCAGCTGCCACACCGTGAGCGCGCCGAGGATCACCTGGGCGGCGAGCAGAACGGCCGCCACGGCCAGCGACGTTGCACAGCGCCGGCGCAGCGGGGGACGGCGAAGCACCGCCACGGCGAGCGCCGCGAAGCAGAGTCCCACGCTTCCGGCGAAGACCCGGTGTGCGTACTCGAAGCCGACCCGGAGGTCCATGCGGGGCACGAACTCCCCGAAGCACAGCGGCCAATCTGGGCAGGCCAGTCCGGCGTCGTTTGCGCGGACCAGGGCGCCGAGCACGATCAGGCCGGAGGTCGCAGCGACCAGGGCTGCGAGGGCCCGGACGAGGAAGACCGGAGCGTCGGCGGGTTCTGCGGCTTCGTGCATGGCGTTTCTGGGGCGTGCGGGCACCGGGTGTGTCGCGCGGGTACCGTAGGAGATGGTGAGGGGTGCAACCAACCTCGGTGTGTCGAAGGAAACGGACGACGCGCCGGCGCTGAGAAACCTGTCCGAGCGCTACGGCGAGCTGACGGCCTTCGACGGGTTCTCGCCGATCGAGGATCGCGACACCGGATTGCTGAGCCTATTCCTGGTGGCGCCGGTCTCTCCTGGTGGCACTGGTCTCTCCTGGTGGCACTGGTCTCTCCTGGTGGCACTGGTCTCTCCTGGTGGCACTGGTCTCTCCTGGTGGCACTGGTCTCTCCTGGTGGCACCGGTCTCTCGCGCGAGCAGCGTGCTGGGCAGGCTCGTGGCGTGGATCGCCGTCTTGCTGGCGCCGGTCGCCCCGGGGGGTTTCGGCCTTCTTCGCGGCCCTGGGCATCGGGCTGGCCACGCAGTTGCACTGGCTCGAGTCCTTCCGGACCTTCGCCGCGCCGATCGCAATCCCGCTCTGTCTCCTGTCCGGAATTCTCTTTTCGCTTGCGGAGTTACCGTTTTTTTGCGCATGGCGGCACCTGCGAATCGAATGACCTGCAGGGCCGGCCTGTTCCGCCGGGGCCTGCTCGGGGTGCACGAGCTCCCGGTGGTCTTTTTGCGCGGCCCTGCTGACGGGCCTTTTGGTGCTCTCCGTCGCCGCCGCGGTGGCCCTGTTCGAGCGCGGCGCCCGCACTTAGCCGCGACGGCGCCGGCCGGGACGCGGTAGGTTCTGAGAGGACGCCCCGTCGGGCCATTCTCGTCCGTGCCGACACGAGCCCGCAAGGTGTGCTTCAGAAGAGAGTGAGAACCGCCGATCACAAGATCATCATGAATACAATGACGACGATTTCGGGTGGCAACGACGATCCGCGCAAACTCCGGGACATGCTCGGCCGGGCGGCTTCGCTTGCCAGCGCGCACTCGCTGAAATCGGTCGTGGTCGGAATCACAGCGCCGGAATCCGACCTCGTCTTTCCTCAGGTGATCGATTTCATCGAGAGCGCTCTGCGTGTCGAGGACGTAGTTTTTCGCATGACCCGTGACCGGGCCGTGGTCTTTCTGGCGGACGTCGATTCCGCGCAGGCGAAAAAGATTCTGGACCGCGTGCTGGCGGACTTCTGTGTACATGTGGCCGTTAGCGAGACGCCGGGACTGAACTTTGGTTTCTACGAAGTGTCGCCGGGGATCCAGGAACTGCGCGTCAAGGAAGTGCTCCCGGAGATCTTCTGGTAGGACCCGTCAGTGCCTCGGCGAGCGCGGTCTCCACGTGCTCGTATGCGAACTCGAATCCCCATTGCAGCGCTCGATTCGGAACCGCGCGACGGCTGTCCAGCATTTCGTGGGCGAGTTCTCCGAGCGCGGTGCGCAGCGCGAATGCCGGTACCGGGATCCGCGCCGGGCGGCGGATCACCCGTGCCAGCGCGCGGGTGAAGTCCGCGTTGCGGACGGGTTCCGGCGCGACGGCGTTTACAGGGCCCTGCCAGGCATCGTTACCGAGGGCCGTGTGGATCATTGTCACCAGGTCGTCGATGTGGATCCACGGTAGCCACTGCCGGCCGCTGGCCATGCGCCCCCCCAGTCCGAACCGGAAGGGGAGGGCCAGCATGGGAAGTGCGCCGCCCTCTCGGGCGAGCACGATGCCCATGCGGAGCGACACGACGCGCAGTCCGTGTTCACCGGCCCGCGCGGCGGCGGCCTCCCAGTCTCGGCACAGCTCGGCCAGGAAGCCTTCGCCCGGGACAGCGGATTCGTCGAGGGTGTCGTCACCCTGCTCTCCGTAGAAGCCGACGGCGGAGGCACAGACCAAGCAGCCCGGGCGTTCGGCGTCCGGGACTGTACCGATGGTCTCCACCAGGCCGCGCGTGGTGTCGATCCGGCTGCTCCGCATGCGTCGCTTGCGCGCTCGGGTGGGAAGGCCGCCGAATACGGGCTCGCCCGCCAGGTGCACTACGGCGTTGGCCCCGCGCACCGCCTGCGCGGGCAGGCGTGCTCCATCCCAGCGCATCGCGACCGCGCGCGGGTCTATTGCACCCGCTGCGGGCTCCGGGCGTCGACTCAGAGCGCGCACCGCGACCCCGTTGTCCAGCAGGCGCGTCACGAGCCTGCGGCCGACGAGGCCCGTCGCGCCCGTTACGAGCACGGCCTCCGGTGCGTTCAACCGTTGCCGCTCCGCCCGGGGGCCAGCGTCTCGAATACGGCTGTGACTCCGGCCAGGCCCCCGGCCAGGGGAGCGAGCACCGGCGTCGTGACTCCACCCGCCACGTAGGCGGCGATGCGCTCGCGGCAGGCCTCGGCGCTGCCGAGAATCGCGATGGAGTCGATCATCTCATCGGAGAGCGCGGCGGCGCTGGCCGCCCGGTCGCCCCGGGCGAACGCATCGGCCACCGCGTCTGCTTCCCTCTCGAATCCGTACCAACGGAGGTAGGCGTTGTAGACGGGCTGGGCGAAGTAGCCGGCGAAGCCGGCGCGAACCAGGTTGCGGGCGCCGGCGACGTCGTCTGTCACCGCGATCATGAGGCGGCACACGATCTCGTCGTTGCTCGCGTCGCGGCCGGCGCGCTGGGCGCCCCGCCGGTACGCGGCCAGAATCTTCGGCAGCGCTTCGGCGGGAAAGAGGTTCAGGATCAGGCCGTCGCCAATCTCGCCGGCCAGCTCGAGCATCCGTTCCCGGAGCGCTGCCACGTAGACGCGTGGTACCGGCCCCCGGGTCCCGAGCCGGAAGCCTTTCGAGTGCAGGGCCTCTCCCGCGTAGTCCGTCTTCTGCCCGGCGAGGGCCTGCCGCAGGATCGCCACGCTGTCGCGCACGTGCGCCAGGGGCCGCTCGAAGGTCAGGCCGTTCCAGCCCTCCATCATCGCGTGGCTCGAGGAGCCCACGCCCAGGATGAAGCGGTCCTTCGAGAGCTCGGCCAGCGTAGCCGCGGTCATGGCGAGCAGCGCCGGTGTGCGGTTGTAGACGGGAACGATCGCGGTCCCGATATCGACCCGCTGCGTCGCCATCGCGACAGCGCCAGCGAAGCTCGCCGAGTCGGGGCCGTTTGTCTCCGCGAGCCAGATTGCCTCGTAGCCCCACTCTTTCTCGGCACGGCGCGCGAGATCGACGTTCTCGAGGCTCGACACGCGGGCAGCGGGAAGTGTGACGGCCAGGCGTCCCAGGTCCATGGTCAGCCTCCCGCGAGCGCCGTCGCGAAGCAGGACGTGCGGTTCGGCCTCAGCGGTCTTCGAGGGGAACGTAGGAGGTGATCGGCGGTCCGGTGTAGATCTGGCGCGGGCGGCCGATCTTGAAGTCGGGGTCCTGGTGCATCTCGAGCCATTGGGCGATCCAGCCCGGCAGCCGGCCGATGGCGAAGAGAGCCGTGAACATCGTCGGCGGCGTCCCGATGGCGCTGTAGATCACACCGGAGTAGAAGTCGACGTTCGGGTACAGCCTGCGCTCGACGAAGTAGTCGTCCTTGAGCGCGATCTCCTCGAGTTCTACCGCGATCTCGAGCAGCCGGCTGTGGACGCCGAGCTTCTCGAGCACGTCGAAGCAGGCCTTCTTGATGATCTTGCTGCGCGGGTCGAAGTTCTTGTAGACCCGGTGTCCGAAGCCCATCAGGCGAGCCCCCGGATCGCCGCGCTTCGCCCGCTCGACGAACTCGCGGCCCGTCATGCCCTGGTCGGCGATCGCCTGGAGCATGTGGATCACCTCCTGGTTGGCCCCGCCGTGGCTGGGGCCCCAGAGGGCGTTGATGCCCGCCGAGATCGCGGCGAAGAGGTTCACCCTGGAGGAGCCGACGAGCCGCACGGTACTGGCCGAGCAGTTCTGCTCGTGGTCCGCGTGGAGGATCAGCAGCAGGTCGATGGCCTTCTCGATGACCGGGTCGACTTCGTACGATTCGCAGGGATTTCCGAACATCATGTACAGCAGGTTCCCCACGTAGCTGAGGTCGTTGCGGGGGTACATGAACGGCTGGCCGACCGAGTGCTTGTACGCGTACGCCGCGATCGTAGTCGTCTTTGCGATCAGACGATGAACCGAGATCTCGATGTGGCGCTCGTCGCGCGGATCCAGGGAGTCGGGGTAGAAGGTCGACAGGGCACCGATCGCGGCCGAACACGCTGCCATCGGATGCGCGTCCTTCGGGAGGGCGCCGAAGAAGCGCTTGAAGTCCTCGTGGATCATGGTGTGGTGCGTGATCGATTTGAGGAAGTAGTCGAACTGTTCCCGGTTAGGCTGGTGTCCCGACAGGAGCAGGTACGCGACCTCGAGGAAGTTGCTCTTTTCCGCCAGTTCCTCGATCGGGATGCCGCGGTAGCGGAGGATGCCCTGATCCCCATCGATGAAGGGGATGGCGCTGCGGCACGAACCGGTGTTCGCGTAGCCCGAATCGAGAGTGATCAGCCCCGTCTCGCTCCGCAGCTTGCGGATGTCGATGGCGCGTTCACCTTCGGTTCCTTCCACGATCGGAAGCTCGAAGGTCTTGCCGTCGACGCAGATCCGTGCGGTGTCACCCATGCCTTGTGCCTTCTCATCCTGCGGGGTGGGGAGTCTCGAATCGCGGAACCGCATTGTAGCGAAGACGTCTCCTGTTCGCCGAGACGGTGCGGGTGCCCGGTGCGCCTTCTGGGGTAGTGCCGCAATGTGTGGATGTCGTGCAGCGGAGACGGTCGAGCGGCGATACCCTCCGGGGGTGTCGGCAGCGGAATCGTCCCCGTCTGACGAATTGAGACGGCGTGTCGTCGAGACTCCTGTCGACGCTCGCCGCATTGGCGAGTATCTCGATGCCCTGTCTCACGAGCAAAGGGTCGCGGCCATTCGCTCCCTCGGTCGTCGCGAGCAGCGCGCGCTCTACACCGCGGTCGATGGCTTTCGCCCCGTGCGGCTCGTCGATCTGGTTCCGCCGGAACGCGCTCCCCAGGAGACGGTGCGCCACTACGGCCGCAACACGCTCCCCGCGTTCACGCATTTCGAGAAACGCTTCTGTCGGCCGGCCGGCGCCGACTCGGCGAAGCCCGACGTGCTCTGGGGCTTCAATTTCCAGAGGCTCCAGCCACTGACCGGGCCGGGCTACTTCATCGCGCGCCCGGCACCCGATCGTCCCGAGATCTGGGTCGACTACAACCGTGTGCCAGAACTGCAACCGGAAACCTGGCCCGCGCTGCGCCGTAACGAGGTCGGCCTTTCGCGCTTCGTCTACGGCTTCATGATCGACACGCTCCGCGGCGTATCGGAGCATGTGACGATCGGATCTGCGGCGCGCAAGGGGCGCGATATGGGCAGCTGGTTCGTGCTCTGCCGAGAACCCTAGATGCACGTTCGCGAACTCTTTGATCTCGAAGGGCGCACCGCGCTGGTTACCGGGGGAGGCCGGGGGATCGGCCGGCATATTTCCGTCGGGTTGGCCGAGGCCGGCGCCCGGGTGCTCGTGGCGTCGCGCAAGCGAGCGAATTGTGAGGCGGTGGTGCAGGAGATCGAAGCCGCCGGCGGGGCTGCCGCCGCCTTCGAGGCCGATGTTTCCCGCGAGGCCGACGTCGCAGCCCTCGCCGATTGGGCGTGCGGTGAATGCGGCCCGCTCGACGTGCTCGTGAACAACGCCGCCGCGATTTGGGGTGCACCCACACTCGAATTTCCGATCGAGGCCTGGGACAAGGTCTTTGCGGTGAACGTGCGGGGACTCTGGCTTCTCACCCAGCGTGTCGCGCGCCACATGACCGAGCGCGGCACCGGCTCGATCGTGAACGTGACCTCGATCTCCGGTTTTCGCGGTGCGCGGGAGGAGGACGAACCCGACATTGCCTACCCACCGAGCAAGGCGGCCGTCACAGCGCTCACCCGCGAACTCGCCGTGAAACTCGCACCCCACGGTGTGCGGGTGAACGCGCTGGCTCCCGGGCCCTTCTACACCGACATGATGAATCACGTGCGCGACGACGCGGAGGCACTCGCCGGCTTCGAACGCCAGATTCCCATGGGACGTTCCGGAGGCGAGGACGACGTGAAGGGTGCGGCCGTCTTCCTGGCGAGCGAAGCGTCCCGCTTCGTGACCGGCGCGACTCTCGTCGTCGACGGGGGCACGCTGTGTCACAGCGGTTCGGTGGTGTGACCGGACCTAGCCGCCTGCGCGCTTGACCGTGTAGCCGCGTTCCTCGAGTTCGCCGACCAGGGTGTCGCGATGGTCGCCCTGGATCTCGATTGCACCGTCGCGCGCCGAGCCTCCCGTGCCGCAGCAGCGCTTGAGTTCGGCCGCGAGCTGCTTCAGCTCCGCCGGTGCCAGCGGGACGCCCGAGATCGTCGTCACCGTCTTGCCCCGGCGCCCCTGGGTCTCTCGGCGCACGCGAACCACACCGTCGCCGGGAGGGACGGAATCGCGGGGACCCCGGCGGGGATTCTTGCGGCAGGCGCAGTGGCTCTGCGCCAGACCGCAGTGGGGGCAGACCCGGCCCTTTCCACTGGAGTAGACGACTCGATCCCGGCTCACGCGTCCCTCACCAGCCGGCGATGCTCCACCAGCAGACAGCGGTCCTCGACGACCGCCACGCCCTCTGCCTCGAGCCTTCGCGCCGACTCCGGGTGGGAGATGCCCCGTTGCATCCACACGGTCCGGGGGCGCCAGTCCAGGGCCAGCAATTCGTCGACGTGGTCGGATACGTGGTGTGAGGCGCGGAAGAGGTTCGCGAGGTCTGCGGGGCAGGGGAGCTCTCCGAGAGAGCCGAATGCGGGTTCTCCGAGCACCCGTTCGAGTTTCGGGTTGATGGGAAGGATGCGATAGCCGGCGGCTTGCAGGTACGCGGGAACCTGGAAGGCGTCTTCGGTTTCTCGATCTTTGATGCCCACCACTGCCAGACTGTGCGCTGAGAGCAACAGCTCGCGAAGCGACGTGTCGTCCATGGCGCGACCTCCTCGACACCCCAGGCGGCGGCCGATACTGTACCGCGCCATGCGCGCATCTGGTCGCGGGTTTCTTCTCCTCTGGGCAGCGGTTCTGGCGTTTCCGGCGACCGCGGGGGCGGACTCGATCGTCGCGGAAGCGGTGGTGATCCCCGAGCCCGGCTTCCGCGATCCGGGCGAGCGCATGCTGAAGACCAAGCTGTCCAACGGTCTCGTTGTGCTCACTCTGGAAGACCACACGACTCCCGTCGTCTCCTTCCAGATGTGGGTGAAGGTGGGTTCGCGAGACGAAAGCCGGTACACCGGGCTGGCCCATCTCTTCGAGCACATGATGTTCCGAGGCTCTTCGAACATCCCGCCCGATATGCACGCACAGTTGGTCAATTCCCGCGGCGGGCGCACCAATGCGTACACGAGCCGGGATTTCACCGTCTATTTCGAGGACGTGACGTCGGAGGTGCTGCCTCTGGTCATCGAACTCGAGGCCGAGCGCCTCGCGAACCTCGACATCAGCGAGAAGAACCTGGAGAGCGAGCGGCAGGTGGTGCTCGAAGAGCGGCGCATGCGCACCGAAGACCAGCCGATGGGTCGCGCCATGGAGGCCCTGATGGCGCTCACCTTCCAGGCGCATCCCTACCGGTGGCCGCCGATCGGCTGGCGGAGTGACGTCGAGCGGGCCACGGTGGCTGCGAGCCGCGAATTCTTCGACTCCTACTACGCGCCAAACAACGTCGTGATCGCGATTGCCGGAGACTTCGATTCCGAGGAGGCGCTCGACCTCATCCGGCGCACCTTTGGAAAGCTCGATCCGGTGGAGGTGCCGCGCAATCCGACTCAGGAGCCCGAGCAGGACGGAGAGCGCCGAGCCATCGTGCACTTCGATCTGGGTGCTCCCATCCTGGCGGCGGCTTGGCACGCGCCGCCCACGGGTCACGCGGACGGCGAAGCCCTCGACGTGCTCTCGACGATCCTCTCGTCGGGGCGCTCGAGCCGGCTCTATCGAAAGCTCGTCTACGAGAAAGAGAGCGCCCTCTCCGCCGAAGGTGCCTACTGGGAACTCGATGACGCCGGCATCTTCTACGCTGTGGCCCAGGTGCGTCCCGGGGTGGGGGTCGAGGACGTCGAGGGCCTTTTCATGGCGGAGATCGAGCGGGTCAAGCAATCGGGTGTTCGCGACGACGAACTCGCCAAGGCCAAGCGCCAACTCGAGGTGGCGTTGGTGAACAGTCTCGCCACGAATCACAGTCTCGCCGGCCGCATGGGTCGCGAGGTGTCGACCTTCGGCAGGGTGCGTCCCCTCGACGAGCGGCTGACCGCGATTCGCGCCGTGACTGGTGCCGACGTCCAGCGGGTGGCGAATACCTACCTGAAGGATGAGAAGCGCAGCGTCGTCCACGTGGTTCCGCCGCCGGCTTCGGAACGCAAGGATCGAGGAGACGGTACGTGAGCGGCGCGTTGGGAACGAACTCCTGCCGGGTGGCGGTGATGGCGCTCGTGCTCCTTGCCTCGGGCTGCGCGTCGCTGAGCAAGCCCGCCTGGGATCGTCCGCCGCCGCCGGCCCTGGACGCGCCGGTGGTTCAGCCCGGTGCCCTCGAGCGCGCGAAGCTCGACAACGGCATGGAGGTATTGGTTCTGGAGGACCGGCGCCTGCCTCGCATCGTGCTCGGCGTGGTGGTGCGCCGGGGTGGGGACCTCGTTGCACCCGAGCGGGCGGGGCTCGCGGCGTTTACGACAGAATTGATGAAGCGGGGCGCCGGGGAGCGGGACGCGCTGGCGCTCTCGCAGGCGACGGACGAGATCGGCGCTTCGCTGTCTGTCGGTGGAGACTGGGACTCGACCACCGTGACGGTCTCGGGGCTCTCGCGGGACCGGGACCGGTTGCTCGAGATCCTCGCAGACGTGGTGCTGAGGCCCCGCTTCGAAGCGCGCGAGGCTGTCCGGGCGCGCGACCAGATGCTGGCGTCCCTCGAACGCGCGAAGGACGACCCCGCCACCCTGTCCAGATGGCATCTGGCTCGCACCCTTTACAAGGATCATCCGTATGGAGCGCCCCGCGGCGGAACGGCCGAGAGCGTCGCGCGTCTCGACGCATCGCAGGCGCGCGCCTTTCACCGCTCCATCTTCGTTCCGAACGACGCGATCTTCTTCGCCGCCGGCGACGCGGACATGAAGTCATTGCTCCCCGCCGCGGGAAAAGCCTTCGGTGCGTGGAAACGGGGAGAAGTCGTTCCGCCGGGCCCGGCGCCGCCCCAGCGCGTGCCCGACGCACGCCGCATCGTCATCGTCGACCGGCCGGACCTGGCCCAGGCCCGGATCGCGCTGGCCCATGAAGGGCTGGCGCGCACCGATCCCGACCGCATCCCGGCCTCGCTGATGAACACCGTCCTCGGTGGCGGCGGCTTCTCCTCGCGTCTCACGGAAACGCTGCGGACGGAGGGGGGTCTCACCTATGGCGTCTGGTCGGGTTTCGGTCTGCGCCGCCACGCCGGGCCGTTCCTCGTGATTACGTTTACGCGGGTGCCCGAGGTGCGGCGCGTGCTCGATTTGACCCTGTCCGACCTCGAGCGGATGCGCGACGAGCCGCCCACCGCAGCTGAACTGCGCAATGCCAAGGCCCTGCGGGTGGGGGGCTTCGCGCTCGGTCTCGAAACTTCGACCGCCGTCGTGTCTTCCGAGGTCGATCTCGACGTGTACGGGCTTCCCGAGGACTCGCTGGACACGTATCGCGGACGCCTCCGCGCGGTGGAGACCGCCGATACCGCTCGCATGGCGCGCGAGTTGCTTCACCCCGAGCGGATGGTCATTGTGCTCGTCGGACCGGCCGAGGCGCTGTCCGCCCAGGTCGAAGGCCTTGGCCCCGTCGAGATCGTTCAGCCCTAGGGCTCGGCTTGCACGGCACGCCGGCCCGCGAGCCAGCTGGCGACCCCGATGAAGAGGATCAGGGCGGCGCTGGTCGCAACGGCGATCTCGTCCCATTGGAGCCAGAGGGCGGCGGCGAGCCAGCCCGCGACCGAGAGCAGGCACAGCGCTGCGCCGACCGCTTCGCCGCCGCTGCGCAGGAATGCGTAGGCCAGGAAGATCGAGGTGTAGTAGCCGGCGGGCTCGAGCAGGATCGGAACGAGGCCCACGCCCAGGATCGCGGCCTCCCAGTCGGGGACACGCCGCGATGCCCACGCGATGCCCGCGACGAGTAGCGCTGCGAGCAGGAAAAACAGGGGCCAGCGGGTGCTGCGGCTCGTGCGGCGGGCCTGCTTCCAGGCTCGGCCCAAGTCCTGTCCTCGCTCGGCGAGCCGTTTCTCGCTCGCGTCCGGGACGTGGTGCACGAGTACGCCGAGCCCGAGCGCGTTGTTGCTTAGAGCCGCCGCGTGCACCCGCGCGTTCTCGGCAAAGGCGGGCCATGCGCTGCCTCCGCTGCTCCAGATCGAGAGCGGCACGCCGAGCGCCACCGCGAGCAGGGTTCCCAGCGCAATGCCCCGGTGGACCGGGGCGAGTCGCCGGTCGCGGCGCAGCGGACCCAGCGCGCGGAAGGCGACGGGCGCGAGGAAGAGCGCCGGGAAGACGCGAAGCAGCGATGCCCAGCCGAGCAGGAAGCCCGCCGCGACTGGTCTCCGGTGGCGCAGCAGGGCGAACCCCGCGACGCTCGCGAGCAGCCAGTCGTGGCGCAGATACGCGCCGCCGACCCAGCTGTACTCCGCGGGGTGGTTGGTGCCCCAATAGAGCAGGCCCACGCAGGCCGCGCGCCAGCCGAAGGCCAAGGCGGCCAGTGCCCACAGCGACACGATGAGCATCGGATCGACGAGGGAGAGGGTGGCGACTCGCTCCGCGCGAAGTGGGCCGTCGCCGAGGAGGGCTCGGCCGAGGATGCCCCACACCGGCGTCGGGTTGTAACCGTGGTCGCGCTGCAGCTGCTCCCAGGCGTCGGGCTCCATGCGCTCGCGGAACCAGGCGATGTCACCGGTAAACAGTTTCCAGCGCTCGGGCGAAAAGAACTGCTTGCAGCGCTGGGGATCGGCTGCGGCCTCGGCCGCGGGCACGAGCTCGTAGTTCTCGAGATCGGTCATGCGCCGTGTGGCGACGCGCGCGCCGAGCCCCGCTTCGACGTCGGCTGCGGTGGTGCACGTGTAGAGCCGCGTGTAGCCCAGCTCGGGGTAGTACTTGGCGCCGATCGTGTAGTGGAAGAACTCGTGGGGGTGCACGAATTCCGGGTAGTGGAAGAACCCGAAGTTCCACCAGCCGGCAAAGCCCGCGACACCGAGCAGCGCGAGCAGCGCATCGCGAAGGCGTCGCCCGCGGCCGGCGTGTCCAGCGCGGCGCAGCCACGCCCCCCAGCCGAGGAGCGCTGCCCCGGCCAGGGCCAGCGCCGGCTTCGCGACGTTCACCACGTTGCGTTGCCAGCGTGCGTGGCGCTGCGCCGGTGTGACGTCGCCGAGCGCCGCATCCGGAACCCAGAGCCGGCCGGCCGAGAAGTCCGCCGGCTCGTTGGCCGTGGCCGGAGAGCCGGCAGCGAGGAGGGCCAGCGCCAGGAGCAGGCCGAGCGCGGGCATGGGACCGGCGGTGAGAAAAAGGATTCGTGACACCCCGGGGGCCCATTCTAGGCGGCCGTCCTCAGTGGGGCTAAGAGGGGCCCCAGGCCCGGCGCGTGCGCCGGGCGCGGCGCTAGTAGCGCCCGAGTGACGCCTCGAGGTCTGCGACGATCGCCTTGCGGAGCGACTCGGGCTCGAGCACCTCTGCGCCCGAACCGAACGAGAGGATCCATGAGCGCAGGTCGGCGGTTTCGCCCACCTCCATCGCGAGTTCCACGGAGCCACCGCGTCGCCGCTGGAGCTGTTGGCTCGTGTGCCAGGTGTGCTCTTCCACGTAGCTCGCCCAGCGGCGGTCGAAGCGGATGCGGACTTTGCTGGCCGGTTCGGCGATTACGCCGAACGAGCCGGCAGCCCACGCGTCGAAGTCGAAGCTCTTGGGCACCGAGAAGCTCCGTTTCGTCGTCTCGAGTGCCTGGATGCGTTCGACCGCGAACGTACGGATCTCGCCGCTCCGGTGGTCGAGTCCCACGACGTAGAGGCCGCCGCTTCGGTACCAGACCCGGTAGGGGTCGAGGTCCCGGGTGGCCTCCTTTCCGGTGCGACCCGTGCGGTAGCGCATGCGGACCGTGCGTTGCCGGAGCACGGCGTCGTGGAGCGTCCGGATCGTCTCCCGAGAGCGGGCGTAGTTCTTGTGCGGGTCGGGCAGCACGCGGAAGGTGTCGCCCAGCCGCGCCAGGTAGGCTTCGAGTTCGGGCGAGAGGCCGGCTCGGATCTTCTGGAGTGCCGAGCGCACGGAGTCGTGGAAGACGGTGCCCTCGAGCTGGCGCAGCAGGTCTTCGCCGAAGGCGAGGGCCAGGATCTCGTCCGACGTGAAAGGGACGTCGCCCAGGCCGAAGCTATCCAGAAAACGGTAGAAGACGCGCCCGTCTCGCTTTTCCGAGACCACCGGGAACCCGGCGTACATCAACGCGTCGAGGTCTCGGTAGACCGTTCGCCGGACACAGCCGAGCTCGTCGGCGAGATCGTCGAGGCTGCAACCCGCCCGGCTCTTCGCGAGCCGCTGGACGAGCTGCCATTGCCGGGCAAGCTGGTCCCCGCGCACGGCGGGTCAGGGTAGCGCAGGCGCCGGGCTGTCCCAGCAGCGGGGCCCGCGGGTACAGGTGGCTTTCGGCGTCCCGCGGTGCCCGGTCTCAGTCTGTGAAGAATGCCACGAGTTCCTCTTCCCGTGCGGCCGCGTCCCGGTAGCCGAGATCCGCGAGCGGAGCGACGAAATCGCTGTCGAAGAGAAGGTAGGAGAGCAGATCCGACTCCGGACTCCGGTCGCCGTCTTCGAGGCCCCGGGCCGCGAGTCGGATCAGGGGCGAGCGCGAGTGGGCATCGCTGAGGTTGCTCAGGATCTGGCCGGCGAGCAGCCCCGGGTCGGCCGTCGGGCGGATCACGAGGTCGTGGATGTGGCGGAAGGGCCGCGCAGACTTCCGCAGGGCTACCTGGTTCAGCTTGTCGGTGAATCCAGCACCGTAGGCGGTTTCTCCGTGCTCGAGGATTTCGTTGACCACGTGCATGCGGCTGAGGTCCGTGTCGAGGTGGTCGAGCATCAATGCGTTCAAGACTTTGCCGAATAGGAACAGGGGGCTTCCGTAGGCCGCTCCGTGAGTCCGCGTGAGCTCCGCCTCGCTGGCGTTCCGAGTTTCCTGGCGCAGCGCCACCACGAGCACGCGGTCGGCCCCGAGGCGCAGCGCCGGTGCCAGGGGCGTGTTGAGGCGCAGGCCGCCATCGGCGTAGTAGGTGCTCGCCACGCGCACAGCGGGAAACACCAGCGGTATGGCGGCCGATGCCAGGGCGTGTGTCGGCAGCAGCCGCGTGGGTCGCGGCACGACGGTCGGGTCGCGTGTCCATTGGGGGATGGTGCGGTCGCGTGTCTCCATGAAGACCACGACGTTTCCCGTTCCGATCTGGGTCGCCGCCACGCAGGCCGCATCGAGCCGACCCGCGCGTATGTTGTTGCGGATTCCGCGCCATGGGATCGCACCGAGCACCAGTTCCTCGAGCGGCTTGGTGTCGAAGAGGCCGTAGAGCCGGTCGGGGAGGTCGCCGTCTTTCAGTGCCTCGGCGATCTTGCGCATTCCGAGGATGCGACGCGGCAGCGCCAGCAGGTCGCGCGCGGAGAGTGGCAGGATCTGGTCGAGTTGCATCCGGGTCCAGACGTCGACGAGGCGCGCCCCCCGGCCTTCTGTCTGGTGGGCGGTGGCGGCGAGGTAGCAGGCGTGGATCGCGCCGACCGAGGTGCCGCAGAGGATGTCGATCTGTGGCGGGCGCCCCAGCCGCCGCGGCAGCTCGTCGCACAGGTAGCGGACGAAGCCGGCTTCGTAGGCGCCGCGGGCACCTCCTCCGGAGAAGACCAATGCTCGGCGCGGTCCTCGCGAGGTCGTGTTGGAGCTCACAGCGGCTCAGTTGACCCGCTCGACGTACTCTCCGGAGCGCGTATCGACGCGGATCGATTCACCTTCCTTGATGAAGAGCGGAACCTGCACCACCGCCCCGGTTTCGAGGGTCGCGGGCTTGGTGACGTTCGATGCGGTGTCGCCCTTCTCGCCGGGCTCGCATTTCGCAACCACTGCTTCGATGAAGTTGGGGAGGTCGACGTTGAGCGGCACGCCCTTCCAGAAAAGAACGTCGACGTCGATATTTTCCTTCAGGAACTTGGCGCCTTCGCCCACCACTTCCGCGGTGAAGGGTGTCTGGTCGTAGCTCTTGTTGTCCATGAAGATGAGGCTGTCACCGTCCTGGTAGAGGTACTGCATCCGGCGCTCCTCGATGTCGGCGAGCTCGACCTTCTCACCCGCGCGGAAGCGCTTGTCGATTACCTTGCCGCTCTTCAGGCTCTTGACCTTGGTGCGAACGAATGCGCCGCCCTTTCCGGGCTTCACGTGTTGGAAATAGGTGATGGTGAAGGGCTCGCCGTCGAGCTCGATCTTCAACCCGTTGCGAAAGCTGGACGTGTCGACCGCCATGCCTGCCCCCGATCCTTCGCGACCCGGCTTCGCCGGACGGATTCGAAGCGGCCCCCGCCCGTACGAGTGCTTGCGGGGGCTGGAATCTCTCTAGCCTTTCGCTTCCTGCACTGCCTTGGTCAGTGCCGGTACGACCTCGAGGAGGTCGCCGACGACGCCGAGATTTGCGACCTCGAATATCGGCGCGTCCGGGTCCTTGTTGATGGCGATGATGAAGTTCGAAGTCTTCATGCCGACGAGGTGCTGGATGGCGCCGGAGATGCCGCAGGCGATGTACAGCTTGGGCTGCACCACCTGCCCGGACGAGCCGACCTGGTACTCGTGGGGCAGCCATCCCGCGTCCACCACGGGCCGGGAGGCGCCCATGGCGCCGCTGAGCGCGTCGGCGAGCGGTTGGATCACTTCCGTGAACTTTTCGGGAGCTCCCACGCCGCGGCCGCCGGAGACGATGACATCGGCTTTGGTCAGGTCGACACCCGTGGATTCAGCCTGCTTGATTTCTACGAATGCGGTCTTGAAGGCTCCGGCATCGATGGTCACGTCGAGCTTCGTGACGCTGCCGTCGCTTTCCCCCTCGTAGGCTGCGGTCGCACCGGGCTGCACCGTTGCGACGATCCGCTCGGCCTCGGCGGAAACCGTGGCGTCGAGCTTCCCGTTGAAGACGCGCCGGCGGAAGACCGGCTTGCCGCCGTCCACGTCGACGGCGAAGCAATCGCTCACGAATCCGGCATCGAGGGCCGCGGCGATACGCGGGGCCACGTCCCAACCGCTAGGCGTGTTCGAGACCAGAACCAGGTCGGCACCCGAGGCGTCCACCGCCGCGCGGATGGCGGCGCCGAGGGCCTCCGCGTTGTAGTTCGCGAGCGTCTCGTGGTCGGCCGCGTAGACTTCGCCTCCGCCCTTCTTCGAGAACTCCTCGGCGAGGGCGTCTATGCCCTGGCCCGCCACCAGACCTTTGACGCTGCCGCCGGTCTCACCGGCGATCTTCTGGGCGAACGCGGCGAGCTCGTAGCTCGACTCGCGGATCGCACCGTTCTGGATTTCTGCGACGATGAGAATAGTTGACATCAGAGCAACCCCAGTTCCTTGATCTTCGTGGCGAGGGTGGCGGCGATTTCGTCGGTCGAGCCCTCGAGAATGTCGGCACGGTCACCCTTCGGGGGCACCGCGATACTTTTCACCTTCACCTTCGCGGCGGCGGCACCCACCTGCCCCGAAAGACCGAGGTCGCCGACGCTCTTCACGTCACACGGCTTCTTCTTGGCGGCCATGATTCCCTTGAGCGACGCGTAGCGGACCTGGTTGATTCCGGTCTGGACCGCCACGAGGCACGGGGTCTGGAGGTCGACCACCTCGCGAGCGCCCCCCTCGATCTCCCGGTCGCAGCGCACGGTGCCGTTGCTCCGCTCCGCCTTCACAGCCGCCGTCGTGTGGGGGACTCCCGCCAACTCGGCCAGCATCGGAGGTACGGCCGAGAAGTTTCCGTCGTCGGACATGAATCCGGCCAGGATGAGGTCCGGATTCTCCTCCTTCGCCACGGCCGCCAGCAATCTCGCGACGCCGAGGGCGTCGGAGCCTTCCGTCTCGTCGTCCTTGATGTGGACGGCGCGGTCGGCGCCCATGCCGAGGGCGGTGCGCAGAGCCTGGGTGACGCGGTCCGGTCCGATCGAGACGACCAGGACCTCGGCTTCGCCAGCGTCCTTGATGCGCAGCGCCTCTTCGAGCGCGTACGTGTCGTAGCTGTTGATCTCGAACTTGATGTTGTCTTCTTGGATCCACGTGCCGTCGCCCTTGATGTCGAGCCGGGCGTCCTGGTGCGGCACCTGTTTGAGACAGACCATGATCTTCATGGGGGGTGCGGGCCTCCTGCTGAATGTGAAGACCCCCGGGAGGCCCGGGGGTGCGCGAGCGCGCGGAGCCTACCCGACGGGGGGGGCGTTTTCAATGAAAGGAACCGGAGGCTTGGGGTGTTGCCCCCCTGGGGCGGCATCTCTGGTATAACCGTCGCAGGAGGCGCCCCCATTGCAACGCACCGTATTTCGGCTCGTCCTCTTGGCGGTCTCGTTGATCGCGGCGCCCCTGGCGGCGGAGGAGACCCCGCCGCAGGCTCCGCCCGACACCGAGATCTCCGGCATTCCCGAACACACGCAAGGGGCTGAGGGTCTTCCCAAGCTTTTGTCCGACGTCCCCGTGACCAGCCACCGAGTCGTGTTGATCACCGACGATGCGCTCAACCCGGACGTCGTCACGCTCGACGAGGGCCAGTTGGTCGCGTGGATCAGCTACTCGGGCGCCGAATCGATCGTCGTCTTCCCCGGCGAGGTGGCGCGCGACATGCGGTGCCACAGCCTCGTCAATTTTTCGTTCGCCGGCGACGAGCTTCGCTCGGAGCCGATCAGCGCCGGGGAGTTCGCAAGCTTCTGCGAGCTCAGGCCGGGCCGCTATCGGTACAGAGTGGTGCGCCCCATTCGCATCAAGCCCGACGACGCCGTCCGGGAGCTGAAGGGCGAGATCCGGGTGGGGGATCCCGACGCCTAGGTCCGGGTCTGCTCTCGGGTCGGGCCGGGAGGGCGGTTGTCTCGCTCGACGTGGACACGCGCTTCCACTGCGAGCTGACCGAAAACGGTGAGCTGCGCGGCCGCCGGCGTCGTCGCTGCCGAAACCGCCATCGCCCAGGCGCGCGCGCCGGGCTTCTCGAGCCCCGGTCCCGTTTCTCTCGCCGCCCGGGGCAGGAAGTCCTAGACGCCCATGAACTGGAGGAATTGTTCGAGGCTCGTGACACGCAGGAACGGGTTCGTGCGCTTCTGCGCGCCGAGCGTGTCGCTCGGGTCGCCGTACATGTGTCCGGGGTAGACGAGCGTCTCGTCGGGCAGGGACTTCAGTGTGTGGTTGAGCGAGTGGTACATGTCCTCGGGGTTCGACCCGGGCAGGTCCACCCGGCCGCAGGCGTTGAGGAAGAGCGTGTCGCCCGCGACCAGTCGCGCGGGGGCTCCCGCCTCTTCGACCAGGAAGCACTGGGAGCCCGGCGTATGACCCGGCGTGTGGATCATGCGCACCTTGACCTCTCCGATCACGAGCTCGTCGCCGGCGTCGTGGCGCACCAGGTCCGATTCCGATGCCCCCGTCACCTTCCGGGTGCCGTCGGCCTCGGTGTTGTTCACGTGGATCGGCACGGGCTTGCGCTCGAGCAGCCGGGACACGCCCTCGATATCCAAACCGAAAAGCGAGCCCCCGATGTGGTCCTGGTGGTAGTGGGTGACGAGCGCGCCCACGACCTCCATATCGTCCGCTTCGGCCCGGTCGAGGAGCGGGTCGACGGCCCAGGCCGGATCGACGATCAGACACTGCCGGGCCGAGCGGCTGCCGACCAGATAGGCGAGGTTCGCCATCTCGCCTACCGGAACCTGCTGGAAATAGACGTCGCCCGGGTCGGTCATGGGCGCATTACGATAACCGAAATCTCGGATCCCGGATCGCAGGGCGCGTCGCGACGTCAGTCGCCGAGCACCTTCTCGATCCAGCCGTCGACCACGCCGAGCATCTCCTGGGAGATGTCCTCCGGGGTGCGGCCGGATTTCTTCAGCACTCGGAAGCGGTGGTCCGCATTCTCCACCAGGTGGAGTTCGGTGGGCGCGCCGATTCGGGCCAGCGTCCTGCGCAGCGTGTCCGAGTTGCAGTAGCGATCCCGCGTCCCGGTGAGGAAGAGCATCGGGGCGACGACCCGGTAGAGGGGGTCCACGTCCGCCGCCCCGTTCTCGTTCGGTGTTTTCTGCGGATAGCCCAGCATGATGAGCCCGTCGGCGCGCAGGCGCGACACCGAGAGGTCTGCCGCCGCTTCGGCTCCGAGTCCCCGCCCGATCAGGAAGAGGTGGGCCGGCTGGGCCATCGGGTCGCGGGTCAGCGCCCCGATGGCGGCGCGCAGCGTGCGCCGGAGCACCACCGGAGGGTCCGGCCGCCGCCGGCCCGCCTCGGCCCAGGGGAAGTTGAAGCGCAGGCACAGGTAGCGGCGCTCGGTGAGTTCGCGGTGGAGCGCCTCGATGGCGAAGTCGTCCTGGTCGGCTCCGGCCCCGTGGGCGAGCACCACTCCGACTCGGGCCCCGGTGGGCCACCAGCGCGGAATGCCAAGCACCCCCGAAACCTCCGCGAGTCCGTGGGCCGGCTCCGGGAGGGGGATCTTGAGTTGTTCGAAGCGTGCGGAAGGCTCGACCACGTGTCCCTCTGGGGGCGCTATCCTATCACAGGAGTTGCGCGATCCCGCCGCGGCACCTGGTGCAAAAGTACCGTAAGTATGTGGAGTCTTTGTGGAAAAGATTCTAATTACCGGAATTTCCGGAGGCCATGGAAGGCTCCTGGCCCGGCGTCTGCTCGAGAGTTACGAGGTTTGCGGGGTGGACATCCAGGACTGGGAAGCTGCCCCTCGGGGAATCGAATTCTACCGGGTAGACCTGCGCAAGAGGAAGTTCGAGGACGTGATCCGAACCGCGATGCCCACGGCGATCGTGCACCTGGGGATGGTGCGCCACTTCCACTCGGGCGCGCGCACGCGGCACGACGTGAACGTCCGGGGCACACAGCAACTCCTCGATCACTGCATCCACCACGGCGTCCAGAAGCTCGTGGTCGTCTCGAGCGGCTACGTCTACGGCGCCTTTCCGGAAAACCCCTACAACATGGACGAGGATTCGCCGCTCTCGGCGAGCCGTTCCTACGCGGCAATCCGCGACCTGGTGGAGATGGACGCGTTGGCATCCGCCTTTCTGTGGCGGTATCCGCACATTCGCACCTGTGTGCTGCGCCCCGTCAACACGCTGGGCCGCAGCGTCCACTCGCTGATCGCGCAGTACTTTCGGCAGCACCGGATTCCCACGGTGATGGGTTTCGATCCCATGCTGCAATTCATCCACGAAGAGGACGTGAGCGAGGCGATCGCGCTGGCTCTCGAGCACGGGCTGCAGGGGGTCTTCAACGTCGTCGGCCCCGGCGAAGTGCCGCTGCACACCGCCATCCAGGAGATCGGCGGCCAGGCGCTGTCGTTGCCCGAATTCGTCATGCGTCCCCTCTTCGCGCGGCTCTTCGCGATGGGAGCGATTGCCTATCCTCCGGCTGCCATCGACTATCTCAAGTTTCCGATCACTCTCTCGGGCGAGCGGTTCGTGGAAGCCACGAACTTCCGGCCGCTCTTCGGACTCGAAGAGATCTTCCAGAGTCTGGCGGCCTAGCCGTGGCGGTGGAAGGCGGCGTGTCCCGGGCTCTCGGCGACCTCGTGAGCGGTCTCCTGCCGCTCTCGATGCGGGAGTTGCAGAGCCAGATCGAAGACCGGCTGGCAAAGCTGCCGAATCGCTTCAACGAGTTCGGCTACGACCCGTACGGCCTGTCGCCCGAATGGCTGCAACATTCGGTGCTGCCGGTGGTGCTTCTCTACCGCTACTGGTTCCGCTGCCGGGTCTACGATATCGACCGGCTGCCGGCCGGGCGCGTGTTGCTGGTGGCGAACCATGCCGGGCAGCTGCCCTTCGACGCAGCGATGCTCGCCACGGCGATGTTGCTGGAGGCGGACCCGCCGCGCATCGCGCGGGGCATGGGCGAGTACTTCATTCCCAGGCTCCCGTTTTTCAGCGTGTTGGCGTCGCGCGGTGGCGCGATGGTGGGAACGCCGACGAATTGCGCCCACATGCTGGACAGCGACGAGTGTGTGATGGTCTTTCCCGAGGGCGTGCGGGGGATCAGCAAGACCTGGCCGCATCGCTACGAGTTGCAGCGCTTCGGTCTCGGTTTCATGCGCCTCGCTCTTCAGACGAATACGCCGATCGTTCCGGTGGGGATCGTGGGCTCCGAGGAGCAGGCCCCGGGTCTGGCGAATCTCGATGGACTCGCCCGGCGCTTCGGTCTTCCGGCGTTGCCGGTGACGCTCACCTTCCCGTGGCTGGGTCCACTCGGTGTGATCCCGCTGCCGGCCCGCTACCACATCGTCTTCGGCGAGCCCCTGCACTTCACGGGCGATGCGAACGACGAAGACACCGGAATCGAGGAGAAGGTCGAGCGGGTGAAGGCGGCCGTGGAGGCGCTTCTCGAGCGCGGCCTCGATGGCAGGGACGGGGTCTTCCGTTAGTGACTTCGCCCTGCGGCATCCGGTGCGGCATTGCGGGCCTCGCGCTCCTGCAGGCTTTCGCTTGCGCGGGCGATCGGGGCCCGGGTCCCACCGCGGCGGTGATCGAGACCGCGAAGCTCGAACTCGCGTCGTCCCCGGAGCGGCTCATCCTCATTTCCGTGGCCGGACTCTCGCCTGCGGCCTACCGCGCCACTGCCGGCGCCAGGGCGCCAATGCCCACTCTGGCGGCGCTGGCCGCCACCGGCGTGTCGGCCGACGCCGTGCAGCCCGCGGTTCCGGCGTCGCGCTATCCCGCCCACGCCACGTTGCTGACGGGCCGGGTGCCGGGAGAACACGGCATCGTGGCGGACCGGTTGCTCGGCGAAGGCGGCGTTCGCCGATCGCTCTACTCTCACGCGAGCCAGCTTCGCTCGCCCGTGCTCTGGCAGGTCGCCGCCGAGGCCGGGCTGCGTGTGACCTCTCTCGGCTGGCCCACGACCGTGGGTGCCGAGATCGCCCAGACGCTGCCCGATCTCGAGCCGTCGAGCGGGGATGAGTCCTGGGTGGCGGGGTTGCAGGGCTCTGCGACGCCGGATCTTCTCGCCGCCGCGATCGTGGAGGGGGGCACGTCGGCGGCCGTGCGACGGCCAGGTCCGGCGCGAGACGCCGTGCTCGTCGGCGTCGCGTGCCGGGTGCTCGCTGCTCCCGCGCCGCCGCAGCTGTTGTTGTTGTCGCTGAGCGGCCCGACCGGGGTCCTCGCCCGGTACGGGCCAGATCGGCCCGAGGTCGAGGCGGCCTTCGCGGCCGTCGATCGCCAGCTCTCGCGCCTGGTCGGCTGCCTGCGCGACGCCGGACGCCTCGAGACGACGGCGCTCGTAGTGACGGGAGATCACGGAGCGCTCGAGGTGCATACGGCGGTGGTTCCCAACGCAGTGCTCGCGCGGGCGGGGCTATTGACACCCGAGGAGGGCAGGGTGGCTCTCGTGAGCTGGGCGGCGATCGCCCGCTCGAACGGGGGCTCCGCCTTCGTCTACGCCCAGGGCACCGATGATGCCCTGCTGGCACGTCGCGTCCTGTCGCAGGCGGCGGAAGAGACGGGGGCTTTCCGGGTCGTGAGCGCCGACGAGATGTCGCAATTAGGCGCGGACCCCGCCGCCTGGTTCGGCCTGGCGGCGAAGCCCGGCTTCGTCTTCACGGACGATGCGCAGGGTCCGCTGCTGCGGCCCGCCCCGGTGCGGGGGGCATGGGGCTACCTGCCGGATGCTCCCGGCATGGCGACGGGCTTCGTCGGCTGGGGTGCGGGCTTGCGAAGGGGTGTGCGCGTGTCCGAGATGCGCCAGAGCGACGTGGCGCCCACCGCTGCGGAGCTTCTCGGCCTGTCTCTTGCGGGGGGCAAGGGACGCGCGCTGGTCGGTGTTCTCGAACTGCCCGAAGTTTCCTCGCCGAGTGCGCCGCCGTGAGCACGCGCCGGCGCCACGCCGCGAGGCCGGTGACCGTGGCCTTCATCGTCGCCGGTGGCGATGTGCTGCTCGAACGTCGCCCGGCGGGCAGCGATCGCTTCGCGGGTCTGTGGAACGGGATCGGCGGCCACGTGGAGCCGGGCGAAGACGTGCGCGCTGCAGCGCGGCGCGAACTGCGGGAGGAGACGGGGCTCGACGTCGCCGATCTCGCGCTGCGGGCCGTGGTGCACGAGACTGGGCTCGTGGGCCACGCGCACCTGCTCTTTTGTTTCGTCGCGAGCGCCGAGCACCGGGTGCTGTCGCCCGAGCCCGGCGTCGAACTCATGTGGCAGCCGATTGCGAAGCTCGGCGAACTCGCGCTCGTGGGCGACCTGCCGGCGCTGCTGCCGCGCCTGCTCGCGACCCGGGAGGTGTTCTTCGCCACCGAGCGGTACGATGGAGGGGGCGGGAGGCTCGCGCTTGAAATCGAAGGCGAGGCGGTGTGACGTGAAGGAAGACGTGGTCACCATCGATCTCAACCCGCGGGAGCGCCGGCTCTACGACCGGGTGCGGGCGTCGCTCGCCGACGTCCAGCCGGCCGGCCGTTCCGGGGTCGGCGACGTATTGCTGCTCTTCCCGGACCTCACGGTGCTCTTGACCCGGCTGCTGCGCGACCGCCGGGTGCCGCTGGGCTCGAAGTTCATCGCACTTCTCGGCGTGGGTTACGTGCTCTCGCCTCTCGACCTGATGCCGGCGCTGATCTTCGGCCCGCTCGGCTGGCTCGACGACGCGCTGGTCGTGACGGCAGCGCTCTCGCGCATCCTGAACGACGTGCACCCGGACATCGTGCGTTCGCACTGGTCCGGTAAGGGCGATGCACTGGCCGCCATTCAGCGGGTGACGGGCTGGTCCCGGGGGCTCGTCGGGGGCCGGGTGCGCAATGCAGTCCGGGTCGCGGTTCGCTAGAACGAATCCTTCTCGGCGCGGATCTGGCCCAGCGCCGCGGCGTCCTTCGCGCGCATGAACGGGTTGGTTGCGCGTTCATCGCCGATCGTGGTGGGGATCGTCATCTCCGTCGGCGTGGCGTCGTGCCAGTCGGCGGCCGCGTTCTTGCGGATCTCCTGCACGCGCCGGTGCATTTTGCGCACGGCGGCATTGTCAGGCTCGGTGTGGGCGGCGAAGGCGACGTTGCTCTCGGTGTACTCGTGGCCGCAGAAGACCCGGTAGTCGTCGGGCAACGTTCCCAGCTTTTCGACGAGCGCGGTGTACATCATCTCGGGTGTGCCTTCGAAAATCCGCCCGCAGCCCGCTGCGAAGAGCGTATCGCCGCAGAATATCGCCTTGGCGTCGTCGAAGACGTAGGCGATATCGCCCTTCGTGTGCGCCGGGATGAAGAGAATGCGTGCCGTCTGGTTGCCGACGCTCACCGTGTCGCCTTCTTCCAGTCCGTCGGTGAGGCCGGGCAGGCGTCCGCCGTCCGAGGCGTGGCCGAAGACCGGCACCGAGTAGCGTTCGGCGAGCTTCGGGTTCGCCATGGAGTGGTCGGGGTGGTGGTGGGTCGACAGCACCTTCACCACCTTTGCGCCGGCGGCATCGACGCGGTCATGGACCGGCTGTTCTTCGGGCGCGTCGACGACGCCCGCTTCGCCGGTGTCTTCGCAGACGATGAGATAGGTGTAGTTGTCGCCGAGTGTCGGAATGCGTTCGATGCGGAGGCCCATGCCGGAGCAGGCTAGCACGGCCCTGCGCCCGGCGGGCGCGCCGCGCTAGGCCGGCGGAAGCTGCCCCTGCCGCGCTAGGTCAGCGGAAGCTGCCCCTGCCGCGCTAGGTCAGCGGAAGCTGCCCCTGCCGCGCTAGG
>PBYF01000118.1 GCA_002729515.1 Deltaproteobacteria bacterium | reverse complement strand
GAAGCTCGAGGTCCGCAGGTGCAGCGGTTCGTTGCTGACCAGCTCGAGGTCCGCAGGTGCAGCGGTTCGTTGCTGACCAGCTCGAGGTCCGCAGGTGCAGCGGTTCGTTGCTGACCAGCTCGAGATCCGGGAGCCTGCGAATATACTCACCGGACCATGTTTCGATCCAGCAGAAATTCGAATACCGCCTCGGCGAAGACCTGGTTTCCCGCCGGGTTGAGGTGGTAGTCCAAGGGTGCCATGTGAAGCACGTGGGCCGCGCCGCGCTGGCGGAATGTCGCGGTGAGGTCGAGAAACGGGATGTTCAGTAGCGCGGCCTCTTCCTGGAGCACATCGCGGATCAACAGGGGCGTACCTGGCGCATACACCTGCGGATAGGCAGGGAAGTAGATCAGCACCGGTTTGGCCCCGGCAGTCCGGGATTCCCGCGCGTATTCGGCCAGCAACGCCAGGTAGCGGTCGACGAGTTCCTGGGTCTTCTCTGGGAAGGCCGCGACGAGAACGGTGCCTTCGGATCGGGTGTGCTTGCGTAAAAACCGGGCTGAGTTTTCGGCGAACCGGTCGCCTTTGGCAATTGCGTAGCGTCCGTCGCTCAGCTCGGCCGGTGAGACGTTCTCTTTGCGTACGAAGCCGTTCCAGTAGAGTTCCAGCAGCGTTTCGCCAAGCGCCGTCTTGGTTGCGAGCCAGATCCCGGTGCGCTCCCACAGGGCCAGGTTCTCGGCACGAAATTCCAGTGGGTAGCGGTGGGGAGTCTCGTGTTTTTCGTCGCGCAGGTCGGAAATGTCGTTCGTCACGAAGGTCAACAATATGACGTCCGGCTCGAGCGGTAGGGCGATCTCGCGCAGGATGCTGAGTTCTTTGGGAAGCGAGGCGCCTCCCCGGGCCGCGTTGAGCACCTGCCAGCCTTCTCCGAGCTTCGCGTCGATCAGGCCCTGGAGTATGAAGGGCCAGCTGTCTACGTCGTCCACGAAGAAGCCGTGGGTGATCGAGTCGCCGATGGCCACGATGCGGCCCTTGGCGCGTGAGCTCATTTCGCCCAGCCGGGTGGCGCGAAGTCCGAGTTCGTTCGTGTGGAGCAGCGAAGGGACCGGTCCCCAGTCCCATCTCTTTGCCAGGTTTGGCGGATACAGCCCGTGGCTCGCGGTCGGGGCGAGGAAGTCGAAGGCGCCCGTGGGTGCGCCGAGAGCCAGGCGGAGTGCCAGTTCGATGACGATCAGCACGACGCCTGTGGCAGCGATCGTCTTCAGCGCTTCGATCGATCTCGGCATGCCCGGACGACCCATATACCGCGCTCTCCCTCCGCGCAACGCCTATTCCACGATCCACCCAGGCTGTAGAATGGGCCCCATGCGCGCCGGAATCTTCGTGTCCGAGACCCGGGACGCTGCTTCCGACGTGAAGCAGGCGCGCGAACGCGTGCGCCGGGCCGAGGCGCTGGGCTTTCCGGCGGGCTGGGTGCCCCACCGGCCGTGGTTCTGCGATGCTGCTCGCCAGCGTCCAGGCCGCGGGGAAGTGCTCCGACGGCACGGTGGCGACCTGGGAACGGACGGCAGAGTGCCCGGTGGCGCTCTGAAGCGGAGGTAACGGTTCATGCGTCTCGAGGATCGGATCGCTGTGGTGACGGGAGGGGGCTCTGGGATCGGGCGGGCCATCGCGCAGGCGTTCGCCGCCGAGGGTGCGAAGGTGGCGGTGACCGATGTGAAGGGGGACACCGCAGAGGAGACGGTGGCGGCGCTTCCGGGCGAAGGCCATCGCGCCTTCGAGAACGACGTCTCCTCGGGCCCCGGAGTGGTGGCCACCTTCGAGGCAATCGACGCGCAATTCGGGCGCGTCGACATCCTGGTCAACAATGCCGGTGTCGACAAGACACCCGGAGATGGCTTCGACCAGCTCATGAAGACCGGCATGCTCCTCGTGCACATGAGCGACGAGGGCTTTACCCGCATGCTGGAGATCAACGTGAACGGGGT
The DNA here is from genome assembly GCA_002729515.1 of Deltaproteobacteria bacterium. GTDB lineage: Bacteria > Myxococcota_A > UBA9160 > UBA9160 > SMWR01. The sequence continues at coordinate 21,309 of PBYF01000118.1, read as the reverse complement.
CTTCTTCTGCAGCCGCGAGGCGGTGAAACTCATGCTGCGGGAAAAGCGCGGCGGAGCCATCGTCAACCTCTCGAGCATCGCGGGCCTCTCGGCCCAGGGCACCGTCCACTACGCGGCGTCGAAGTCGGCGGTTCTCGGGCTCACCCGGGCCTGCGCCCGGGAACTCGGGCCCCACGGCATCCGCGTCAACGCGCTCTGCCCGGGCGTCATCGACACGCCGATGGCGGCCGCGATCCCGGAGGCCGCTATCAAGCCGCTGGTGGGTGCCACGCCCCTGCGCCGCGTGGGCCAGCCCGAGGATATTGCCGCGGCCGCCGTCTATCTGGTGAGCGAGGAGAGCAGCTTCGTCACCGGTCAGTGGCTATCGCCCAATGGTGGCCTCGTCATGTGCTGAGAGCGGGGCGGGCCCGATGAGTTCGATGCCCGCCGGAAGTGCTGCAACGCTCTTTGCGGAACTTCGAATCGAGAGAGAGGATCGAGCATGTCTCACGACAATCGAGAGATCGCTCGCGAATTCTTCGACGCCATTAGCCGTGTCGATGTCGCGAAGCTGGACGCGCTCTACGCGGACGACTTCGAGCTGTGGACCGCCGGCACGCTGCCCTTTTCCGGGACCAAGAACAAGGCGGAGGCGCTCGAGGGCATGGCGATGGTGGGTGCGGCCTTTCCCGGCGGCCTCGAATTCACGATCGTCGCGATGACCTGCGAGGGTGAGCGGGTCGCCATCGAGGCGGAGTCGGACGGTGTCGCCGCCAACGGACGCCCGTACCACAACCAGTACCACTTCCTGATGGAGGTGCGCGACGGGAAGATCCGCCGCTTCAAGGAGTACATGGACACGATGCACGCACACGAGGTGATGGTCGAGTCGATGGCGGCACTCGCCGGGACCGACGGGAAGTAGCGCTACCCATCTCGGCCTGGTTGTGGGCGAAACGATGCGTGGTCTGACTGGAAAGCTGCTGCTGTCCCTGTTCGCCGTCCTTTTCACCGCGGGATTGCTGGAAGGCGCATTCCGCCTGCTCGATCTGCGCGGTGTCCACCGCAATCGCAGCCGCGACTGGAACCACGCGTTGCTGTCGCCGAAGGAGCGGCTCCCGGGCGTCTGGATGCAGTTTCGGCCCAACACGAGCTTCCGGCTGGACTACGACAGCAATCCGCGGGGATACTTCGATCGGGACAACGGTCTCAGCTACCGCATCAACCGCCACGGTTTTCGCGGCCCGGACTTCGAACGGCGCAAGGCAGCGGGGACTTTCCGGATCGCCGTGCTTGGAGATTCCTTCACCTTCGGCGAGGGCGTCAAGTGGGAGGACACCTTCGTGAAGCGTCTCGAGCGGCTTCTCGCTGCCGGGGCCGGGTCGGAGATCGAAATCCTCAACCTCGGAGTGAGCGGCTGGACCTCGAAGAGCGAGGTTCGTTTCCTGGAGCAGGCGGGACTCGATTTCGAGCCCGATCTCGTGCTGGTCGTGTATGTGCTGAACGACACCAAGTACCTGCCACGCCTGGAGGTCTGGGAGGGGTTCCGCACGGCTTACGAGCCCGAAGGGATATTGCGCCATTCCTACTTCGCGAGTTGGATCTACGCGCGTGTCGCGCGCCACGTGCAGGGGCAGCGCTACGTGGAGGCCCTTGTTGAGGGTGCCCTCCAGCAGCGGGGGCGCTGGGAGAAGATGCTCTCGGAGTTGCTGGCGGGAAAGCGGATTGCTGCCGAGGCGGGGGCCGGCTACGCCGTGGTGATCTTTCCCTTCATGTATCGCCTGGACGAGTCGTACCCCTTTGCGGTGATCCACCGCATGGTGGAAGCAGCGCTTCGGGAGGGGGGGATCCCCGTCCTCGACCTCTTCCCGGCCTTCGAGGGCGAGAGCTACACCCGGCTGTGGGTCCACCCGAGCGACCAGCATCCAAACGACCGGGCGCACGAGATCGCGGCGCGTGCGATGGGAGAGTTCCTCGAGACGGAGAGACTCGTCGAGCCGGGCCAGCGGGGATTCTGAAGGTGTCGGTGCGGGGACTGGTGCTGCTGGGAGCTGGCGCTGCGGTCCTGAGTGTCGTGATCGCTCAGGCCTGGGTCAGTGACGACGCCTTCATCACGTTCCGCGTGATCGACAACTTCGTCCACGGCTACGGGCTCCGTTGGAACGTGGATGAGCGGGTGGAGGTCTACACGCATCCGCTCTGGCTGCTGCTGCTCACACCGCTCCACGCCGTCTCTGGGAATCTCTTCCTCTCGAGCATCGGGCTCTCGGTGGTCTGCACCGGCGTGGCGCTGCTGCTCGCCGTGCGTGTCTTTCCGGCGTCGCCGGTGGTGACGCTGAGCGTGCTGCTGGTTCCGTTGGGGCTCTCCCGGGCGTTCATTCAGTTTGCGACATCCGGGCTCGAGAACGCGCTCTCCTATCTGCTCTTTGCCGTCTTCGCCGGGTACGCCGTTCGTCCCGTTCGGCCGCTCTCCTGGCTGGCCGTCGGCCTCGGTGCGGGGCTCGCCCTGCTGAATCGCCTGGACACGCTCTTTCTCTTCGCCCCGCCGCTGCTCTGGTTCGTGGTCCAGCACCGGGATCGTGTGCGTTGGGTCGCGTTGGCAGCGGGGTTCCTTCCCCTCGCCACCTGGCAGGTGTTCCGAATGCTCTACTACGGCTTTTCGTTTCCGAACACAAAATACGCGAAGCTCGACACTGGGATTGTGACTTCCGGCTACGTGGAACAGGGGTTTCGTTATGTCGGTGATCTCGCCTTGCGGGATCCCGTCTCGCTCGCCGTGATGGTGCTGGGCCCAGCGGCTGCGCTGTGGCTCTGGGCCCGGCGGCGGCGTGCGGGGGATGACGACGGCATGCTGGTCGCGCTGGGTGTGGGCATCCTCTGCTACGCGGCCTACGTGATCCGGGTCGGTGGCGACTTCATGTCCGGTCGCTTCTTTGCACTTCCGGTCTTCGCCGCCGCCTGGGTCCTGCACGGCGTCGTCTCGCGCCTCGGTTCGCAGGCGAGAGTGGGAGCGGTTCTGGCGGCGGTCGCGCTGGTGGCGCTGAAGTTCGGTGAGCCGGTCCTGCTCGAGGCGCGCCGAGCCGGGCGCTGGGGAGGCATCGTGGACGAGCGCGCCTTCTACGCGGCGACCAATACGCTCTTCGATCGTTCGGGTCGTCTGCGCACTCACGTGGGCGGGCATCCATGGGTGAACCACGGACTGCGGCTTCGCGTGGGTGCCGAGCCCCCGGTGCTGGAACACGGTGCGGTGGGCATGCTGGGCTTTACGGCCGGGCCCGAGGTGCGGATCGTCGACCCGACCGGTCTCACCGACCCGCTGCTCGCCCGGCTTCCTGTCGAGCGGCGACGGCGCTGGAGGATCGGGCACCTCGACCGGGCAGTGCCGGCCGGCTACCTCTACGCCCGCGAGACCGGTTCTCTCGGGCGCATGGACCCCGATCTCGCCGCTTATTACGCGAGGCTGCGGCGTGTCACCTCGGATCCGGTCTTCGAGCCGGAGCGGTTGCGGACGCTGATTTCGTTCAACCTCGACTCGGGCCCGCCGGGGCGCTGACGCACGCGCCGGTCGCGATCGGCGGAATCCACGCGGAGCTTCTCCCGCCCTGTTCCTGATAGGATGAAGACAGACGGAGGATCGGGTCATGGAAAAGCTCGCGTATCTGTTGTTCGAAGAGGGCGATCGCCCGGGTTCGGAGTTGCGGAATGCGTTGCGGGGAAAGGCCGTGCCCGCGCTGCGGTCCGCGGGCGCATCGGAGATTACGCTGCACGTCCAGGACGAAGACGTCGCCGCGGGTACCCCGATGCGGAAGAGCGATCCGCCGATCCGCGCCATGGTCTCTTTCTGGCTGTGCGACTCCGACGACCGCGGGCCCTGTGAGCAGGCGCTGGCGGCCCACGTACCTCGAATAGCCGGATATCTCGTCGTCGAGTCCCGGCCCATGGATCACCGGCCGCCGAAGGGCGAGCGCACGCCCGGCATGTGCCAGGTCACCTGCATCGCCAAGCTGCAAGGCCTCGACTACGGTGAGTTCACGCGTATCTGGCACGTGGACCACAAGCAGGTTGCCATCGATACCCAGTCCACAACGGGCTATGTGCGCAATGAGTTCGTGCGGGCGCTGACTCCCGGGGCCCCGGATGGCTGGATCGCGATCGTCGAGGAGACGTTTCCGATCGAGGCCCTCGACGACCCCAAGGTCTTCTACGACGCTTCGAGCGACGGGGAGCTGAAGTCGAACCTCGACCAGATGATGACCAGCTGCAGCCGCTTCCTCGACATGGGGCCCCTCGAGTTCACCCACATGTCGGAGTACTACCTCGGCTAGAAGACTTCGTGTTCCTCGGTGGGGAACACCGCGCAGTTGGGTGGACCGGGGAACTCTCCCCCGTCCTCGAGCATTGCCACCGCGGCCACCTGGGTGTGCTCGCCGCCGTCCGCCATGCTTTTGGCCGAGCGCGAATCGCGCTTCGGTGACGCCGTCGAAGGGCTCCAGGGCACCGCGAGAAGCCCAGAGCATGCCGGTCGCAGCTCCGGGCACCCACGTGCGCCTTCCCCTAAGCTTCGCGCTATTCGAAGTGGAGGGAAAAATGCACCGTCTTCTCTTGTTGGTACCGATCGCGGCCCTTGCCTGCGGCGGCTCGGACATCGTCGGCGAAACAGCTCCGAGTTCCGGGATCACTGTCACGCATATCGAACAGGGCTCCGGACCGAGTCCCACCGCTACCGATGTCGTGGTGGTCCACTACCACGGTACCTTTCCGAATGGCGAGGTCTTCGACAGCAGCGTCGATCGGGGCGAGCCGGCGCGCTTTCCGCTCAACCGCGTCATTCCCTGCTGGACCGAGGCCGTTCAGCAGATGAATGTCGGCGGCAAGGCGGAACTCGTGTGTCCGCCCGAAAGCGCCTACGGCGCCCAGGGTGGGGGGCCCATTCCGCCGAACGCGACGCTCCACTTCGACGTCGAATTGCTCGATATCCAGTAGCTGCTGCGCCAGGTCGCGGAGCGATTCGACCGGTACGACGCGCACCTCGGGCACCGGTTCCGAATCGGCCTCGAGCCAGCGGGGTGTCGTCCGGTAGCGGTACTCGAACGATTCGCCCCAGTGGTTCGAGAGCAGCATGCCCCAGTAACGGCACTTCGGAGGCACGACGTCGGCCTGGGGCTCAGTCGTCGAGCCAGGCGGGCCGTTCCCCGATGACCTTCGCCGCGCGCAGTCGTTCGATTTCGGCGTCCGAAAGTCCGAGATCGCCGCCGAGCACCTCCGTGTTGTGTTGCCCGAGGGTGGGCGGCGGCGTGCGCCGCTTCGCGGAGTCGATGCCCGAGAAGTGCATGGGGAGGCCCGGGTAGCGCGTCGTTCCCGTGCGCGGGTGCGCGAGCGTCTGGTAGAACCCGCGCGCCTCGAGCTGCGGGTTTGGCACGATGAGGTGCGCGTTCACCAGCGGCGCGGCGGGGACCCCTTCGGCGAGCAGTGCCTCGGCCGCCGCCTCTGCAGTGTGCTCCGCGCACCAGGTGCCGAGCTCCGCATCGATGGCGTCGTGGGCGGTACGGCGTCCGTCCGCCGTGGTGAGTTCGTTCGCCCGCGCCCAGTCCGGGGAGCCGAGCGCACGCGCGAGTCCGGTCCACTGCGCGTCGCTGGCGACGGCGATCGCCACCCGCGTGTCGTCGGCGCAGGCGTAGACGCCCTGGGGTGCCGCACCCGGGCCGCGGTTTTCGTTGCGTTCCAGGAACTCGCCGTAGGCAGTCCACTCGATCACCTGCTCGGCGGCGAGGTTTAGCGCCGGCTCGATGAGCGCACATTCGACGAGTTGTCCCTCGCCGGTGCGCCGCCGCTCCTCGAGCGCCAGCAGCAATGCGTAGGCCGCGTGGGTGCCGCCCACCGGGTCGCAGGCGCCGCGCACGATGAGCGGCATGTCTTCGTAGCCCGTCACCCAGGCCAGGCCGCTCGCCTGCTCGACGTTCGCGGCAAAGCCGGTGCGGTCGCGCCACGGTCCGTCGAGGCCCCAGGCCGGCATCCGCAGCATCGAAAGCCGGGGGTTCCACGCGTGGACCGTCTCCCAGTCGAGGCCGAAGTGGTCCATCACGCGCACCGAGAAGTTCTCGACCAGTGCATCGGCGCCTTCGATGAGCTTGCGCAGCAGCGCCCTGCCCTCGTTGTCGTCGAGGTTCAGGGTGATGCCGCGCTTGCCGGTGTTGACGCCGTGGAAGACCCACGACCACTCCCAGGATTCGTCGTTTCGCACCGCGCCCGCGAAGCGCATGCCGTCGGGCCGTTGCACCGATTCGACCTTCACCACGTCGGCACCGAGCGCCGCCAGCAGCCACGTGACCTTCGGGCCGGCCCAGAAGGCCGACAGGTCAACGACGCGTATGCCTTCGAGGGGCAGGGCGCTGCCGCCCTCGGGTGCAGGCCGGGGCGCGGCAGGCGCAGCGATTTCCGCACGGATCTCCGCGGCGTGCTCGTCGAGGCGCGGGGCCTTTCCGAAGGGCCGCGTCTGGGAGTTCGAGAGCCGGTAGGGCGTGCGGGGCGCCTTGAAGCCGTGCGGGCTTTCCCGGAAGACGCCGCGGGCCACGAAATGGTCCCGCTCGAGGACGTTGCGGCCGTTCCCGATCGGGGCCACCGGGATGCGCATGGCACTGGCGAGCTCGACAATCTCGTCGACCGTTCGCTCCCGGGTCCACGCGTGCATCGCTTCCCGGATGAACGCCAGGTGCTTCATGCGCGCCCGCGCGTCGAAGAAACGATTGTCCTCGGGAATCTCGGGCCGTCCGATCAGCGTGCAGAAGTCCTTCCACTGCTGGCCGGTGTAGGTGCAGAGCCCGACCCAGCCGTCCTTTGCCGGCTCGATCGACGGCGTCTCGATCGATATGGCGAGCGGGCCCTCGAGCCACTGGCCCTCGAGGTCGTGGAAGACGGTCATCGTGTTGATCACGGATTCGAAGAGCGAGAGGTCGACGTGCTGGCCGTGGCCGGTGCGCCGGGCTGCGAGCCACGCCGCCGTGCCGCCGAGCGCAGCGTAGGCACCGCCGGCGAACTCACCGATGCGGCCGCTGGCCGCCACGGGTCCCCGCTCGGGCAAGCCGCGGTAGCCGGTGCTCCCGCTCTGCGCCTGCAGCGTGAATTCGGTCGCCGGCCGGTTCGCCCAGGGACCCTCGTGCCCCCAGGGAGAGATCGACACCACCGAGAGCGCCGGGTGGGTGCGGCGCAGGGCATCGGGCCCCAGACCGCGTTCTTCCAGGTAACCGGGCCCGAAGCTCTCGAGCACCAGGTCGGCCCCGGCGGCCAGCTCGCGCAGCAGCGCGCGCCCGTCCTCGGTATCGAGATCGGCGACGACGCTGCGTTTCGAGGCGTTCAGGAACTGGAAGAAGGCCCCGTTTTCGTCCGCCGCGAGCGCGTGGCCCGAGGCCGTCCAGCGCCGCAGCGGGTCTCCCCCGGGCGGCTCGACCTTGACGACGTCCGCCCCGGCGTCCACCCAGAGCTTTCCAGCGTAGGGGCCGGCGAGGCCCGTGGAACAGTCGATTACGCGCAAACCGTCGAGGGGGTAGGGACCGGGCACGGATTCCTCCGATGCGCAGAGTTACTCGATGGGAAGTGCTGTAGTCAATCGGGATTCATCCGGCTGCCGGCTCGCGGGCTCGCCGCGGTGGGGAAGCCCACGGCCATCGAGTAGGCTCGCCGGCCCATGGGAAACGGCGAGCCCCGGGATTTCATCACTTCGCTCAACCGAGGCTTTGCGGCCATCGCGGGCTGGTCGTTCGACCACCGCTGGTGGGTCGTGCTTGCGGGTGCCGCGCTGCTGGGCGGCACCGTGTACCTGGCCCTCCAGGCCCAGGTCGACAGCAGCTACGAGGCCTATTTCGCCCCGGACGACCCGGTCTACCTGGCCTACGAGCAGTTCCGCGAGGACTTCGGCTCGGATGAGATCTCCTACGTGCTCTACGCCGCGCCCGGCATCGAGCACGGACCCTGGAACCTCGAGGTCATGCGCAAGCTCGCCGGGCTCACGCAGGTGCTCGAAGACGAGGTGCCCTTCATCTACGAGGTGAACACGCTCGTCAACGCCGAACTCACCGAGGGCGTTCCGGACGGCATCGACATCAGCGAAATTGGCGACGCCTTCCCCGAGACCCAGGAAGAGCTCCTCGCCCTGCGCGAACGCTACCTGGCCAAGCCCATGCTGGTGGGGGGGCTCCTCAGCGCCGACGCCGAGTACGGCGCGATCATCATCGAAATGGACCGCTCGAGCACGGATCCGCTCGAAGACATCCGGCTCGACCCGGAGGGCGGCGACGCCCTCGCCAATCTCTACCCGCAGGTGACCGACGCCGCGATCGACGAGATCCTGGCGCGGCCCGAGTACGCGGGCATTGATTTCTATCACTCGGGCGACGTTCCGCTCAACGCCTACTACAACCGGATCATCGACACCGAGACCGGGACGCTCATGCTCTACACGGCGGGTGTCATCGCCGTGCTGCTCTCGCTCTTCTTCCGCTCTCTGGTTGGCATCCTGGGGCCGCTGGTGGCGCAGCTCAGCGTGCTCGCGTGCGTCGCCTTCATCGTGCTCGTGGGCTGGAAGCTCGGTCTCGGCTTCACGATCGTGCCGACGATGCTGACGGCCATCGGCGTCGCCCATTCGGTGCATATCCTGTCGGAATTCCGGGCGCGCTTTGCCGAGATCGGCGACCGCCGCGAGGCGCTGGTGCAGACGCTCTACCTGGTGGGCGCCCCCTGCCTGCTGACGAGCCTTACCACGGCGGCGGGCTTCGCCGCCATGAGCTTCGTCCCCATCAAGAGCCTGGCCGAGATGGGGGTCTACGGCGCCGTCGGCGTGCTGGCGGCTTTCGTGCTCTCGTTCACGCTGCTCGTGGCGTTCTTGTCCTTTGGGCGCCGCGTTCCGAAGCGGGGCACCGGCGAAGCTCAGCGCATGCGGGCCAAGGGCGGGCGCTGGATGCAGGCGGGGCTCGTTGCCGTGGCGGATTTCGACGTGCGATACCGCAAGGGGCTGCTTGTGGCTGCGGCTGCGATCGTCGTCTTTGCCGTCGTCGGAATGACCCGCCTCGTCGTCGACTCGAACTGGCTCAACGATTTCCGCGATGGCGAACCCATCAAGGAGAAGACGATCCTGGTGGACCGGGTGATGGGCGGGCTGACCAACGTCGTCTACTTATTCGACTCGGGTGAGCCCGGCGACATCAAGAACCCGGCCGCGCTGCGTGAGATCGAGCGGGTGCAGGAGATCGCCGAGCGCCAGGGAGATTTCGTCCGCAAGTCCTATTCGATCGTCGATATCCTGAAGGACCTGAACCAGGCCTTCCACGGGGGTGATGCCGCCTATTACCGCATTCCCGAGACTCGCGAGCTCGTGGCGCAGTACCTGGTGCTCTACGAAATGTCCGGCGGTGAGGAGGCCGAGGAGTACGTCTCGAGCGACTACCGCCGGGCGCAGCTCGAGCTGCGCGTCAAGCTGGCGATGACGAGCGCCACGGCCGATCTGGTGGCGGCCATCGACGCAGAGCTGGCTGCCCAGCCGCTCGAGGCGACGCACGCCAGCCTGACCGGGATCGGTGCGCTCTGGATCGTGCTGCTCGACTACATCATTTCGAGCCAGATCCAGGGCTTCCTGCTCGCGTTCTCGGTGATTGCCGTGATGATGTGCTTCATCTTCCGCTCCGTGAAGACGGGGCTCATTTCGATGGTGCCAAACCTCGCGCCCGTGGTGTTGACGCTCGGCGCCATGGGCTGGTTCGGGATCCTGCTCGACTACAACAAGGTGATGATCGCCGCGGTGGCCATCGGGATCGCCGTGGACGACACCATCCACCTGGTAAGCCGCTACCACCACGAGTTCAAGCTCTGCCGCGACTACGAGAAGGCGCTGCGCGCATCGTTGCAGGACGTGGGGCGCGCGCTCTTCATCACGTCGGTGGCGCTGGTCGCGGGCTTCCTCATGCTCTTGCTCTCGACCCTGGCCGCCAACACCACCTTCGGCCTGCTGCTCGCCAGCACCATCGTCGTGGCGCTCGTCGCTGACTTCCTGCTCATGCCCGCGCTGGTGCTGACGTTCAAGCCCTTCGGGCCCGAAGGAGCGCACGCCGGTGCGCCCGACCTGCAGCACCGCGAGGCCGCCTGATCAGAGCCGGACGACCGTGCGGCCGGTGGTCTCGCGCCGCTCGAGCGCCTCGAGGGCTTCGGGCACTTCTTCGAACGCAACGCAGCGCCCGACGACGGGCCGGATCTCCCCGGCGGCGAGCAGCGCGAGCAGGTGGGCATGGGTGGCTTCGCCCACCTCGCGGGGCACCAGATTGAAGCCCGTGGCGCGCTTCACCTGGAGCGGAGCGCTCGTGTAGGCGAGGATGATGCCGAGCAGGGCAAAGCTCCCGAAAATGATTGGCCGCGGCTCGATCCCGGTGTCCTCGGCCTCGATCCCACTCGAAAATCCCGCGATCACGTGCCGGCCGTTTCGCGCGATGCAGCGGAACGACTGGCGTGTGACGTCGCCTCCCACCAGGTCGAGCACGACGTCGACGCCGGCTCCTCCGGTGGCGTCGAGTACGGCTTCAGCAAAGTCCTCGGAGCGGTAATCGATCGCGACGTCGGCGCCGAGTTCCCTGCAGAAGGCCGCCTTCTCCGGGCTTCCGGCCGTCGCGAAAACGCGCGCACCGGCGGCCTTCGCGAGCTGCAGGCCGGCGGAGCCCACGCCGCCCGCCGCCGAATGCACCAGCACGTTCTCGCCGGCCTCGAGGCGCGCTCGCTCGTGCAGCGCCAGGTGCGAGACGTGGAATGGGTAGTAGAAGGCCGCCGCCCCGCGCTCATCGAGGGATTCCGGCGCGTCGAAAGTCATGTCGGCGGGCGCCAGCGCGTACTCGGCGTAGCCGCCGTGGGCGCCGTCCGGGCACGCCACGACGCGCCGGCCGAGCCAGGCTTCGGCACCGGCCCCGGCGGCGTCGACCCGGCCCGTCACCTCCATGCCCGCCGTGTACGGAAGCGGCGGGTTCACCGTGCGGTAGCGGCCGTAGCAGCCGTCGATGTCGTTGAAGTTGAGGACCGTCGCCGCCACCGCCACGCGCACCTGGCCCGGGCCGGGCTCGGGGACCGGGATCTCGTCGAGAACGAGGGCCTCCTGCGGGCTTCCGTAGCGGTGGACTCTCCAGGCTCGCATGGTTTCTCCGCTGGCTGCACCCCGTCTCGGGTGCCGGGCCTTGGAGGTGAGGTGGCGAACGTTCGTCATCGGGGGCTCGCCGGTGTTCTATCACGGGCAGCCCTTCCGGGTGAATGAGATTCCCAGGCCCCAAGCCGGACGATGGCTTGCGCCCGAGCTTCGGATGCAGGACCTGGAGGCTGGCTGGCAGTCACGCCTCGATTGTCTGCGGCCCGGGAGCCCTCGCCGGCTTTCCCATCGAAGCGCACCCCGGCAGCAGGTGGCCGAACTCCCGCAAGGCGATCGACGAGGCGCTCGGGGGTCCTGGCGACGAGGCCGTCCGCAGGGTCGCGGGAGAGGCCTGCCGAAGCCTGTACAATCTCGCCCGAGCGAGGAGGGGATATGCTCGACCTGAAGATCACCGGTGGCCGCCTCGTAGACGGCACCGGCGCACCGCCGCGCAGCGGCGACGTCGGGGTTCGCGACGGACGCATCGTCGCCTTGGGAAGCGTGGACGAGGATGCGCGGGAGACGCTCGACGCGGCGGGCCGTGTCGTGAGCCCGGGCTTCGTCGATATTCACACGCACTACGACGCGCAGGTCTTCTGGGACCGCATTGTTTCCCCGTCCTGTTACCACGGCGTCACCACGGTCATCGGCGGAAACTGTGGCTTCAGTATTGCGCCCCTTTCGGACACGGCGGGCGACTACCTGATGCGCATGTTGGCCCGGGTCGAGGGTATGCCGCTCGAGAGCCTCCGGGATGGCGTGCCGTGGAACTGGTGCTCCTTCGGCGAGTACCTCGATCTGCTCGAAGGAAAACTCGGCGTTCACGCTGGCTTCATGGTGGGGCACTCGGCGATCCGCCGCGTCGTGATGGGCGAGCGAGCGGTTGGTAACGAGGCCACGCCCGAGGAACTCGAGCGGATGGTGGCATTGTTGCGGCGTTCGATCCAAGAGGGCGGGATCGGCTTTTCCACCACGATTTCACCGACCCACAACGACGGCGATGGCCAGCCGGTTCCCTCGCGCCACGCCAGTCACGAGGAGTTCCTGGCGCTGGCGGGTGCGATACGCGACCTGCCGGGGACGGCCCTCGAGTTCCTGCCGGGGCTCGGAGCCTTCTCCGAAGAGATCAAGGAGCTGATGACGCGGGTGTCGCTGGCTGCAAACCGCCCGCTCAACTGGAACGTGCTGGTGCCCTCGGCGGAGAACACCGAGATGATCGAGGCGCAGCTCTCCGCCACCGACTACGCGCGTGCCCGCGGTGCCGAAGTGCTGGCGCTGACCGTTCCTCAGCCGTTGACGGTGCGGATCAACCTGTACTCGGGCTTCGTCTTCGATGCCCTCCCCGGCTGGGCAGAGCTCTTCCAGCTTCCAATCGCCGAGCGCATGCAGGCGCTCCGCGACCCGGCGAAGCGCGCTCAGCTCGACGCCGATGCGAAGAGCGAGGCGGCCGGACCGCTTCGCGGCCTGGCCCAGTGGGGCAAGATGCGGGTCGACGAGACCTTCGAGGCCGAAAACGCGGCCTTTCGTGGCCGCAGCGTCGCGGAGATCGCAGAAGAGCTGGGCAAGACGCCCTTCGACGCGATGCTCGATCTCGCTATTTCCGAGGGTCTGCGAACCTCGTTCATGCCGCCCTCGTCGGGCGACGACGACGCGAGCTGGAAGGAACGCAGCCGGACCTGGCACGACGACCGCACGGTGGTCGGGGCTTCGGACGCGGGTGCGCACCTCGACCTGATCGACACATTCGCGTTCTCGACGCAGCTGCTCGGGAACGGCGTGCGAAAGCGCGGCCTGATGAGCGTCGAGGAGGGCGTGCGGCAGCTCACCGACGTCCCGGCGCGGCTCTATGGCCTGACTCAACGCGGACAGCTGGCCGAGGGATGGCACGCCGATCTGGTCGTCTTCGATGACAGTCGCGTCGGTTGCGGCGCGACGTATACGAAGCCCGACCTTCCGGGGGGCGCCGGGCGGCTCTACGCGGAGGCGGAGGGCATCGACCACGTCTTCGTCGCGGGTACCGAGATCGTGCGCGACGGTGTGCACACGGGCGCACTTCCGGGCACGGTGCTTCGCTCGGGTCGCGACACCGAGACGGTCGAAGTCCCGGGCGGGAGCGCCGCCTAGGCCGCGGAGCGAACCGGGTTCACCGCGTTCAGCGTGCGATGGCTTCGGCGAGCTCGCCCGTGGTGCGCTCGATCGCTCCGTCGATGGCCCGCTCCCATTCGGCGGCGCTGCCGGCCGTCTGGGCTTCCCCGGGAAACAACAGGCCACGCGACGAATTGACCAGGCCGCCTTCGCGGCCGGCCGGCCCCGGTACGAAGCTGCGCACCGCGTCGTCCGCGCTGCCGCCCTGGGCCCCGTAGCCGGGTACCAGGAAGAGTGCCCGGGGAAGCAGCTCGCGAAGCCGTGCGGCGGGTTCGGGGTAGGTGGCCCCGGACACGATTCCCAGGGACGACCAACCGGTGTCCGGCCCCACGAGTTCTTCGCACAAGGGCACGAGGCTCTCGGCGACCGCTGTATACAGCGGGCCGCCCTTCTCGAGGTTGCGCTCCTGGTAATCGGCTGCGCCCGGATTGCTGGTGTGGGCCAGAACGAAGAGCCCGCGCCCGTACCGGAGAGCGCGGTCGGCAAAGGGGCGCAAGCTGTCCAGCCCGAGGTAGGGACTCAGGGTCAGGGCGTCGACCTCGCAGGCCGCGCCGGGTTCGAGGTACGCGTGTGCATAAGCGTCGGCGGTGGAGCCGATGTCGCCGCGCTTGGCATCGAGGACGACCGCCAGGTTGCGCTCTCGGGCGCGGGCCGCGACCCGCTCGAGAGCGGCGAACCCCCGGGCGCCGAGCGCTTCGAAGAAGGCGATCTGGGGCTTCACCGCGGCGACGCGACCTTCGAGCCGATCCAGGACGGCGAGCAGGAATTCCTCGACGGCTGCCGTTGTTTCCGGATCCCGGGCCGCCATGCTGCCGCGCCGGAACAGGGGCGGCAGCAGATCGCGATGCGGATCGAGTCCCGCGCAGAGCGGGTGGCCGAGTTCGCGCATGCGAGCCACCAATGTGTCGGCGAAGTGCAAAGCGCTCTCCCGGGTCGCGTCCGACCAGACAATCGCAGATCTCCGAGACTCTCCCCACCGGCACGCCCCTCGGCTCTGGCGCGTGCCGAACGCCGACCGGGGGGCCGGGCTAGATGCGCGCGTGCGCTCGTCCCGTGAGGATGGTTTCGCCCTTCTGGTTCGTCGTGGTCACGTCGAGCCGCGCGAGTCGGCTTCCCGCGCGCAAGACGACCCCGGCGAGCGTCACCCGCGCCGTCAGCGTATCGCCCGGCCAGACCTGCGCCGCGAAGCGGGCGCCGTAGTCCGCCAGCACGCCGTCGCCGGCCAGATCGGTAAGCGCGCGGGCAGTGATTCCCATGGTCAGCATGCCGTGGGCGAAGGTCCCCGGCATGCCCATCGCCTGGGCGTAGGCTTCGTCGCTGTGCATCGGGTGAAAATCGCCGGAAGCACCGGCGTACATCACGATCTGCGTGCGCTTGAGGTCTTCGACCAATACCTGCTCGTGCACCGCACCCGGCAAGAGTTTCCCGCCGCGGAGCCGAACGGGGTCCGGAGCCGTGTCGAGCGCCTCGCCGTCGGCCGCAACCGCGGGCGACGCCGCTGCCGTCGCTTCTCCAGATCCGGCATCTCCGCCGTCGACCACGCGCTCGGTGAGAACATCGACCCAGGAAAGCGTCAGTACCGGTGTGCCGTCGGCATCACAGTAGTCGGTGAGGTGCTCGCGGAAGGAGAGCTTGCCGCCGCGCCGGCCCTGCTTGTGCCAGCTTGCGCCCGCGCGAACGCTGCCGAAGAGGACGTCGCCCACCCGCAGCGCCCGATGGTAGGTGAAGTGCTCCTGGGCGTGGAAGCCGGAGCCCCCTCCGGTCGGTTGTTGGCTTCCGCCTTCGACGCTGATCGGCCGGGCGCCGGAACCGAACCAGGGCACACCGGGGCGCGGTCGGCGCTCGTAGTCGGGGTCGAAGTGGTCGGCCGCAATCCCGAACGTCGGAGGTGCGAGGCACGGCCCACCCGCCTGCTCGGGGTCGACGTAGACGGGATTCGGGTCGCCGACGGAGCGCGCGAACATCATCACGTGCGCCGCTTCGACCGGGAAGCGCTGGGTCGCCATTCGATGGTCTCCGCTGTGGGGTTCCCATGGTATCGCGAATGGTCTCACGGTTTTCCCGGGCCCACCGGCAGAGCCACACCGCGTGAAAGGCCGAGGGCACGTCGCAGCGGCAATCGAGCGCCGTGGCGTACAGCGTCTCGAAGCTCGCGCTAAACGAGCGCAGCGTGTCCCTGGCCCGGGAGGTTGCGACCGACGAGATCCGCGTCAACACCATCGCTTCGCGCCCGAGGCCCCGGCGCCCGTGTTCGGGGAGGACGTCCATCTCGAAGAGATGGGCCGAGCCGCCGACCAGGGTGGCTGCGGAGAAACCAACCAGTGAGGGCGGCGCGATCTCGCGTGCGACCCAGAGCCACCCCCGCGCCGCGGCCTGTTCGAAGAACGAGAGGGGGAGCACCGCATTTAGCCGTTCGATCGGGAGATGCTCGACGGAAAACATCGCGCTCGCCGCGGCCTCGATTCCCGGGAGTTGCGGTAGCTCGTGGGCGTAAGGGCGGCCGATTTCGTACCCGTTCGGGATGCTCACTCTCGCAGCGTTCCCACTGCCCAGCGGGCAAGTGCTGCGCCGAGCACAGCGCCGAGCGCGTAATAGGGAAAGTCCCACCAGGAAAACGTGCTGCCGATCAGGGCGTGGCCCAAAAAGGTGCTCCGCACGCTTGCGAGCAACGGCGTGGAGAAGAGCTGAAACGCTTCCAGGACACAGGTGGCGACGAATACCGAAGTCGCTGCGAGCCAGAGGGAGACCTGCGGCCGGATCAGTACGACGACCATCACCCAGAAGAGCACGTACACGACGCCACCAGCGTAGGAACTGACCCAGAGCGCCCCCGGGCCGCCGTAGAGCTTCGTTGCAAAGCCGAGCGGTGTCGCCAACGCGAGGCCCGCCAGGAGACGTCGCCGGGTCCGGCGGAGCCTCGACGGATCGGTCGTCGCGTTCGTTGCCGCTGCGTGAGCCTTGGGTTTCATCGAGTCAGTCTCGAAAGCTGCAAACCCGGGGGAGACGATCCGGTTCGAGTCTTTTGACTCGGTTCACGATCCAGGGTGCCGGCAGGGTCTTGCGAAGCCCGTGCGAGGCTATCGATGTCTGCGCGTCGAACGCTTTTCCCACCCGGGATCCCCGGCATGCTACCGGTCGACGAGGTGGCCCTCGCGCCACCGGCGGACCGAGTTGATCAGGAAGAGCCCTGCCGTTTCTTCGAGTGCGTCGAGGGGGAGAACGCGCTCGATGATTTCACCCCGTTCGAGTAGATGGGAACGGAACGTACCCGCAAGCAGCCCGGAAGAGACCGGGGGCGTGAGCCTTTCATTGCCGATCTCGAGCACCACGTTCGCAGTGGTCGTTTCCGTCAGTTCCCGCCGCTCGTTCCAGAGCAGCACATCGTCGGCATCGGGGTGCGCGGCACGCGCACGCTCGTAGACCTCGCGGCGCGAAGTCTTGTGACGCAGGAAAACGTCGCCGCTCGAGACGGGTTCGTCGGCCAGGGCGATCCGCAGCGGAGCGGCGGGCTTCACCGTTTCGTGCTCCAGCACGAGGGCGCCACCTTTCGAGGCTTCGAGCCTTACCTTGCGCGGGCCGCTGGGCAATTGCCTCGCAAACTCCGCGAGCTCGGAGCGGACGGCTTCGAGATCTACGGCAAAGTCAAAATGTGCTGCGGAGCGTTTCAGTCTTTCGAGGTGATGGTCCAGAAGGAAATAGCCATTCGGCGGCTCCCAGAGGATTCCTTCGTAGAGGACGAAGCTCTCGTTCACGAACTGGATTCCTGGCTCGGCGGGTTTTCCGGAGATCGAAGGACTACCGCGTGTCTTCTACTGGAAGCCCGGCTGCCCGCCAGGCAGCGAGACCACCCTCGAGGTGGAATACCTCTTCGACCCCCGATGCGAGCAATGCGGACTCACCCTTGCGAGCGCGCGGTCCGACCATGCAATAGAGGGCGACGCCGTGAGGCGCTTCCACTTCGCCGATGCGCTTCGCCACTTGCGCGAACGGGATGTTGACGGCACCCGGGATGTGCCCCGAAGCGTATTCGCTGGGACTTCGCACATCGATGACAACCGGTGCGGCTCCGGATTCGCGCAGCGCGTGGAGCGCCGCGGGGCTGATGCTGGGGGCTTCCAGGGGTTCGGCCTGTTCGGCGAATACCGGGGTCGCCGCCATGAGGCCAAGGGTGATTGCAATGCCAAGGCGGTGCATTGGGTCGTTCCTCTCAAGAAAAAGAATGGATTGATTCGCAGTGCAAAGAGCGTCCCCGATCAGTGTTATCGCGGGGGTTCGGGCTTGGATACGGTCTCTGGCCCCCAGGTGTCAGGTCTTGACTTCCCCCGATCGTGTGGTCTTCGAGGCGGTCCCAGTTCACCAGCAAGATCTACCTGGACGGGTTTTCGATGGAACCCTTTAGTTCGTGGCTCAGATAACCCGGCATCGAAACGATGCTTTCCAGAGCCACGGCAAAGGAGCGTCGGAAATTCGCTTCCTGCCCCAAAATGATATCCAGTGCTGCGACCTCGAGCACCATGAGTCATGGACCCAACTCATTCAAGCCCTGGAATCCGGAGTGTACCAGCGTGCCGTTCGTGCGTCCGCTCTTCGGAAAAGTGAAACGCATGCGAAGCCGAGACTGCAGGGGTGGCCTCCAAAGCTCGCAGCGTGTCGGATCGAGGATTTTGGAGGGGACGACTAAATCAGGCTCACGGCGGCCCGGTTCCTTCGCAATCGGTGGATTCCCGCGCTCGTGGCCTCGTTCGCACCGAGGCATGCAGCTGCCACGCCCGTCTCTGCCAACACAGCACCAGAGCGCCGAGCACGAGAAGGATTGCGGCCTGGGCCGACCGGGCCGGAGGCTCCGTGACGGGAACGGCCGTGAGCGAGGGTGTAGTGGCGCTGACGATCACCGACCGCAGGTTGTTCCCCGCGGCGTCGTCGGTGGCTTTGGCGGCGACGTACATGCGGAAGCGCCCGTCGGGGAGCTCGATCACCCAGGGATCGTGGAGCGACCATAGATGGAGATCCGAGAAGTCCGACGGTTGGAGGCGTGCGCCTGCCTCGAGGACGAAGTCGTCGGTTCCATCAGCGCTGATGAAGGAGTAGACCGTGCCCACCGCCCGGTTTCCCGGATGCGCAGGCTGCGGTCCCTGCACCATGGTGAAGAGGCGCACACGGCCGTCAGCCAATACCAGAGCCCGAGGGTCCCAGTGGATCCACTTGCAATCCTTGTAGTCCTCGTCGCCCAATAGGTCGGCTTGGTCGAAGACGAAAGTGTCTCCGCCATTACTCGAGATCGCACGGCGCGCGGTGCCCGGTTGGGCACCGAGGTATACGAGCACGACTTCGTCGTGGGGGTTGGTGAATACCGTATAGACCCCCACCCAGCTCTCATCTTCCGGCTGCAGGTTGTAGTGCACGCTGCCGTCATCGGGTGCATAGGTGATTCCGTCCGCAGACGCGTGACTGCGAAAAGCCTCTACCGAGGGCACGTAGGCATAACGGCGCCAGCTGCCGTCGGGGAGCAAGGTCCCGCGCGGATCGAATTCTGAATCCGTGGGCGTTTCGCCTGCCGGAAAGGCGATCCCGTCTTCGGACACCGTACGGTACTGGTCGGGACCGTCGGCGTAGTAGAGCCATATCTCACCCGTCTCGGGATCCACGGCCGGACTGGCGTTTGCGCCGCCGTCTACCCGGTGACCCGCGTCGGGAACGAAGAGGAGATCCGTGGCATCGGCATCGGCTTCGCCGGCAGCCACGAGCCACGGGTCTTCCCCACACTGCGCGAGGGCATCTGGGGCTGAGCTCGTTCCGATGATCAGTCCCGTTGCCAGGACGAGCCACGCAAGCGGGAGGCAGGTTTTTTCCCCGCACCAGGGCTTTGCCGATCCCATCCAATTCATTGACCAGAAAGCCGACCAGAATGCAATGGGTTTCTCCTCACGTCGGTCGGTGGATGGGGGAATTCCGGGGAGCCGGGGCCACGGCGGGCCCTCACGGGAAAAGGGTGCGCAGGTGCTCTCCCCCATAGGGGATGCAGAGTCCGAGGAAGAAGAGCCAGACGCCCGCCAGCGCGATCCGGCGCGACACGCCCATCGATGCCACCAGACGGCGGCCGCCCAACAGGGCATGACTCGTATAGATGATGAAGATGGGGATCCACGGAAGACGAAATCGAACGTCGGCGTTCGCGAGGATGTGCATCGAAACGAAGACGCCGAGCAGGACGCAGGGGAGCAGCAGGCGACCGTCCCCTCGCGCCGCCGCAATGCCGAGGGTACCCAGGAGAAAGACCGCCAGATAGGGGAGCATCGACACCACCGCGACCCCATAGAGGCTCGCACGCGAGACCTCCCCGTAGGCGCCGTGGTGGATTTTGTGCAGAATCGACGAGTAGGGGTTGAATAGCTGAACCGGGCTCCTGACCGCCTTCTTGAAGATCCAGGTGGGTTGTTCCGCCGCGATTTGCTCGAGTGTGTAACGGCGCGCGAAATCCATCCGGTCCATCTCATTGCGCGTTCCCAGATAGCGATTGCGGAAGGCTTCGTTGCGGGGGCCGTCGACATCGAGCCAGCTTGCTTCTTCGAACGTATTCCCCTCGCCTGCCGCAAACCAGCCGATGGTCGAGACGGGGATCAGCCGCCCGTAAAGGGCATGGTTGCGTGCGGTCCAGGGCAGCACGCAGAGGAGTGCGACCCCCAGCATTACGGCACCTCGTGCAACCTGCCTGTAGCGCGCATCGGACCCAGCGGTCGCGATCCAGAAGAAGGCAGAGGCACCGGCGGCCAGCAAGGAGGCTTCGCGCGTGAGCGCGCCCAAACCGAAGATGACTCCCGCCACGACGGGAAGGCCGAAGCCAAGGGAATGCTGGCTCCGCACTGCCGTCAACAGCCCGCCCAGCAGGAATACCGTGTAGAGGTTCTCACTCCAGAGATAGGTGCTGAAGGCGACGAAGTTCGGGTAGAGGGCCGCGATCAGTCCGGCAACCAACCCGGTGCGAAAGTCGAAGAGGGCCTCCCCGAGCAGCGCGGTCAGAAGCACGATGAGCGTTCCAAGGACGACCTGGAGACCCAGTACGCGGTGCAGGTTCTGTGCCCCGTCCGCCCCATCTTCGAAGAGAAGCGAAATCACGAAGGGATGGCCGGGGGGACGCCAGACACGCCAGTTCGGGTTGCTGTGTGCACCGAATCCAGTGGCGAGATTCCCGGCAACACGCATGTAGTGGACCTCGTCCCCCACCAGGCCGATCGGGTAGGTCTGCTCGAGCACGAAAAGCCGGATACCCCCACCGAGGAGAGTGAGGAAGAGAAGCGCGATCGCCGCTCGGGATCGCAACCAGTTCTTCGGAGCCAGACTCATCGACACGGCACGCCCATTTCCTGGTCGTCTCTGCGATCGCCGGACCGTACCGGGGGTCGGATCCCCCAGATCCTGGTGGATAGAATACCCCGCGCCCTCGCCCGTGCGCTGGTAATGGCGGCGGCGCTCCTTCCACGCTCTACACGCGGCGGAGGGGACGAATGAGACTCAACGATCGAAGCGTCGTTCGCGCGCCCGGCAACCATCACTGCCGGGGCCAGACCCTCCCGGTGCTGGTCGGCCTGGAGCCCGACCGATTCGTCTGTTTTCAGGAGAAGTTCGGTCGGTGGTTGGCCGGTGATTGCGCCGGGCCCATATTCTCCGGTCGCCACCGCCCGTTCTCTATCGGATCATTGCAGTGACTCGACGGCCGAGAGCCAGAGCACCTAGCAGCAAGAAGCTGAAGGCGACGATCAGTCGAGTGGAGTTCGACAGGGCAGGTACGGAACCGCATTCCGGGATCGGGTCGTTGACACATCCCAGGAATTCATCGCAACTGTCCGCTGTACACGCGTTGTTGTCCTCGCAATCGATGGCCTCGTCGGCGGGACAGCTAACACTCGATCCCGTGCAAAGATCCGCGGTATCGCAGACGCCGGCTGCAGCGCGGCACACGGTCGTGATGGGCTCGAAGGCATCGGCCGGGCAGCTGTCCGTGATGCCGTCGCATGTCTCGGCCAGGTCGCAGACGTCCG
>PBYF01000117.1 GCA_002729515.1 Deltaproteobacteria bacterium | reverse complement strand
TTCGAGAGCGGATTGGCGCCAAGGTCCTGGTGGCACCGTCGACATGAGACGTTCGAGAGCGGATTGGCGCCAAGGTCCTGGTGGCACCGTCGACATGAGACGCCGGAGAAGGCCATGAGTGAGCCGATCACCGCGAAGTGCCCGCCGCGTTTCAACTACGCTGCGATGAGCGTTCCGGAAGAGCTTCTCGACCGGAAAGGCCGGGAATCCCCGCTGCGCTTCTATGCGGAAGTCTTCGGCTGGAGCGAAATGCCGACGCTCACCGAGGACGGAAAACACCTGGTGCTGCGCGCCCGCAGCAACGAGCAGTTCGTGTTCCCCGTTGGCGATACCGACCCGATGCGCTGCCCGGCCGCGGACCACTTTGACTCGTCCGCGGGAACCCCGGCAGAACTCGACGAACTCCTCGAGTGGGCCGAAGGGGTCGGCCCAGACAGCCAGTCCGGGAGTTGATCGAAATGGAGTTGCGCGACCGCGTCGTCGTCGTCACCGGCGCGTCATCGGGAATCGGCCGCGAAACGGTCCGAGCCTTTGCCGAGCGGGGTGCGGTTGTCGTCGCCGTCGCCCGGCGCGAGGCGCTGCTTCGCAGCCTCATCGATGAGGTGCGCTCGCTCTCACCGCGCAGCGAGTACCTGGCCGGTGATTTGGGTGAGCGGGCCTTCGCCGAAGGCGTGGTGGAGCGGACCGCGCAGCACCACGGGCGGCTCGACATACTGGTGAACAATGCTGCACTGCCGAAGCACAAACACATCGAACACACGAGTCCCGACGAGGCGCAGCGGGTCCTCGAGGTGAATACACTCGCCTGCGTGTGGATGACGCTCGCGGCCCTGCCCCACATGCGGCGGCGCGGCCAGGGCTGTGTGGTGAACGTCACCTCCGTGGCGGGCGAGATCGTGCCGCCGCGCGAAAGTCTCTACGCCGCGTCGAAGGCGGCGCTCGCGGCCTTCACCGAGGGACTCTGGAGCGACCTGGCGGGCTCCGGGGTGCATGCCGCCCTGGTCGTGCCCGGAGCGATCGATACCGAAATCTGGGAGAAGCTCGACGAGCCGGCCGCTTTTCGGGGCCGCAAGGCGCCGCCACGCATCGTGGCCGACGCGATCGTCGCTTCCGTGCTGAAGCGCCGTCACCGGGTGACGGTGCCGCGCAGTATCGGGGTCTCCGTGGCGCGCTTTCTGCACCTCTTCCTGCCGGGTTTGTTGCGCTTTGGAATGCGCCGCATGGATCCGATGCGCAAGGAGGCTCCCTGATGCTCGCGGGGGTTCGGGTCCTCGACCTGAGCGACGAGTCCGCCTGGCTCGCGGGAAAGATCCTGGCGGAGACCGGTGCGGACGTGGTGAAGGTGGAGCAGCCGGGCGGTGACCCCGGGCGCACGGGTCCCTACCTCGGCGGCGTCGACGACCCGGAGCGCAGTCTCCGCTGGCTCGCGCTCAACACCAGCAAGCGGGGCGTCACCCTCGACTGGCGCACCGCGAACGGTGCCGCGCTGTTGCGGCGGCTCGCGGGAACCGCCGACGTGTTGATCGAGACCGCTGCGCCGGGCACGCTCGAGAAACACGGTATTGGCTGGGAAACCCTCCACCGGGAGAATCCGCGCCTTGTCCACTGCTCGGTCACCCCGTTCGGCCGCACGGGTCCGCGCGCCGCTTGGCGTGCCCACGACCTCGTGGTCGTGGCGATGGGCGGCAATGCCAACATGACCGGGGATGCCGACCGGCCGCCGGTTCGCTGCACGATGCCGACTGCCTATCTCCACGCCGGGCCCGAGGCGGCCGCCGGTATCGGGATGGCCCTGTGGTCTCGAGAGACGACTGGCCGCGGGCAACTCGTCGACGTCTCGTTGCACGAGATCCAGCTCTCGACGCTCGTCACGGGTCCCGGGCAGCAGGCGTACGCCCCCCGCGCCCGGAAACGCAGTGGCGCCGTCATGGTGCGAACGCGCGAGATCTGGCGTGCCAAGGATGGCTGGATCAGTTACGGCCTGCGCGGCGGACCGGCTCGTATCGCCAACCTGGTTGCGACGGTCGAGTTGATGGAGGAGAACGGTATGGCGCCCGAGTGGCTGCGCTCCTACGACTGGTCCGGGTACAACCACAACACGCTGTCGTCCGAAGAAATCGAGCGGTTCGAGGCAGTCTTCGGTGCCTTCTTCGCGACGAAGACCCGGCGCGAGCTCTACGAGCAGGCGCTCGCCCGGCGCATCATGCTGGCACCGTGCAATGACGCCCGCGAGATCTCGGAGCAGCTCCAACTCCGCTCCCGCGGGCTTTTTGTGACGGTCGAATACCCCGAACTCGGGGCGGCGTTCGAGCACCCGGATTTTTTTGCCAAGAACACCGGCCCCCGCATCGGAATCCGCCGCCGGGCACCGCGGGTGGGAGAGCACAACGCCGAGGTCTACGGCGAATTGGGCGTCGACGGGGCCGACCTCGAGGCGCTCGCGGCCGCGGGGGTGGTCTAGGCGTGGCTGTCTTCGAGGGTGTCAAGGTTCTCGAGCTAGGAGCCGGTGCCGCCGGGCCGGTGGCGACGCGCTACTTCGCCGACCACGGAGCGACGGTCGTTCGGATCGAATCGTCCAGACGGCCCGATTTTCTTCGAATCCTCTTCCTCACTCCGGGAAACCCGTTTGGGTTGGACGGCTCCCCCATGTTCGTGCTGATGAATCCCAACAAGAAGAGTGTTGCGGTCGACATGTCGAAACCGGAGGGTGTGGAAGTGGTGCGCCGTCTCGTCGACTGGGCGGACGTGGTCTCCGAGAACTTCTCACCCAAGGCCATGGCGAAGTGGGGCCTCGACTACGAGAGCCTGCGAGAGCGCAAGCCGGACCTCTTGATGGTGTCGAGCTGCCTCTTCGGACAGACGGGACCGCAGCGCATGTACCCGGGCTTCGGTGGCCAGGGCTCCGCGCTTTCGGGTTTCAATCAGATGGCTGGCTGGCCGGACCGAGAAGCCGTGGGTCCCCACGCCACCATTACGGATTCGCTGTCGCCGCGTTACGTGGCGTTCCTGATCGCAGCGGCGCTCCTGCACCGGCGCCGCACGGGTGAGGGACAGTACATCGACGTCTCGCAGATCGAGACCGGGGTCTACAGCCTGTCCGAAATGATGGTGCGCTTCTCCGCGACAGGGGAGGTGATGGAGCGGCGCGGGAACCGCGATGAACGCGGCGTGCCGCACGGCGTCTACCCGTGCCGCGGTGACGACCGCTGGATTGCCATCGCGATCTTCTCGGACCCGGAGTGGCACCTGCTGCGGCGCGCCCTGGGAAACCCGGCGTTTTCCGATGACCCGCGCTTCGATTCTGTGGACGGACGGCGCGCTCACGAGGCTGAACTCGACGCCTGCCTGGGCCGCTGGACCTGCGATCGCGATCCCCACGAGTTGGCGGAGACGTTGCAGGCTGCGGGAATCGAAGCCGGACCCGTCCAGACCTACGAGGACCTGCTCGGCGATCCGCAGCTCGCACATCGTGGACACTTCGAGACGCTGCACCACCCGCATCTCGGCGAGATGCAGTTCGAGAACTACGCGATTCGCCTCTCCGAGTCTCCGCCCAGGCTCGAAGCGCCGGGACCCGACCTGGGCGAGCACACCGAAGAGGTCCTCTGTGATCTGCTCGGGTTCGACGCTTCGGAGGTGCAGCGCCTGGTCGAGGAGGAGGTGCTCGTCTGAGGCATTGACGTGCGGTCAGGCAACGGAGTAGGAGTCTTCGCCCGCGGGGGTCGGCCAGGGGAAGGGATGAAAGAGACGAGACGTGGGGGCGTTGCGCTGCTGCTGGCGGCGGTTCTGGTGCCGTTGGCGGCAACGGCGCATCGTCTCGCTCCCTCGCTTCTCGAAGTGCGGGAAACAGCGCCGGGGCGCATCGCGGTCTTCTGGAAAACCCCGCTCCAGCGGCCGGTGGGAGCTGCGGTCGAGCCGGAGCTGCCCGCGGGGTGTGCGGTCGAGGCTGCCGAGCCGGGTGTAGATGGAACGGCGGCGACCCTTCGCTTCGAGGCCGCTTGCGACGTGGGCCTGATAGGAGCGCGGTTCGGGGTGCGCGGCCTAGCCGAAAGCCGAACCGAAGCGCTGCTGCGTCTGACGCTTCTCGATGGGCGCAGCTATCGGGCCGTGCTGCGCGGCGGCGACGAGGCTTTTGTCGTTCCCGAGCGTCAGCGCGCATTGGATGTCTTCGTCCAGTACCTCGGGCTGGGCTTTCGGCACATCCTCGAGGGCCTCGACCACCTGCTCTTCGTGCTCGGGCTCGTGCTCCTGGTGCCGAGCACGCGGATGCTGGTCTGGACGGTCACGAGCTTTACCGTTGGCCACAGCGTGACGCTTTCGTTGGCTGCGCTGGGCTTTCTGGGTCTGCCGGCGGCGCCCGTCGAGCTGGCAATCGCCGGAACGATCCTTGTGCTGGCCGTGGAGTTGGCCCGGGGCGAGAGGGCGAAACCGTCGCTGTTGCGTCGCGCTCCGTGGGCCGTCGCGGTGGGCTTCGGCTTGCTCCACGGCCTGGGCTTTGCCGGCGCACTTGCCGAGATCGGCCTGCCCCAGGAGGAAATCCCGCTGGCGCTCTTTGCCTTCAACGTCGGGATCGAACTCGGGCAGCTCCTCTTCGTCGCGATCGTGCTCGTCGTGAGGCCGGCCGCCCGGGCTGCGGCGCGCCGAGGCCCAGCGTGGCTCGGCCGGGTTCCCGCCTATGCGATCGGATCGCTCGCCGCCTACTGGTGCTTCGAACGCGCCGCGGGACTGTTCTGACCCACCGGGAAACGGACGCACCCGGGGCTGCGGTAACCTGGACGAGGCGAGATGGCCGTTTCGAAGGAGAAGCCGTGTCCGAGAAGGTGGTGAAGAGCGAAGGCGAGTGGCGGGAGCGGTTGACGTCCGAGCAGTATCAGGTGTGTCGCGAAAAAGGCACGGAGCGCGCCTTCACGGGTCGTTACTGGGATACGAAGGACGCGGGCGTCTATCGCTGCGCGTGTTGCGGAAACGAGCTCTTCCCCTCGGAGACGAAGTTCGATTCCGGAACCGGCTGGCCCAGTTTCTGGAAGCCGATTGCGGACGACCGTGTGCGTACCGAGAGCGATACCAGCCTCGGAACGACGCGCACCGAAGTCGTGTGCGCCCGCTGCGATGCCCACCTCGGCCACGTCTTTCCAGATGGTCCGGCGCCCACCGGTGACCGCTATTGCATGAACTCCTGCGCCCTGGATCTCGAGCGGAAGGATTAGACGGGCTTCCCCATGGGAGCGACTAGGGGCGCGACGCGATCCCGCTCAGGAAGTCGAGTGTGCGCCGGGGAGCTTCGGGGTCGCCTTCGACTGGGAAGAGCACGGCGGTAAAGTCGGTTACGCCGAGGGCGGCGAGGCGCTCCAGCGTCCCGGCCACCCGGGTTTCGTCTCCGATCAAGGCGGCGTCGGCCGCCGACGCGAGGCCGCTTTTCTCGAGGACTCGGCGGTAGGCGGGGAGCTTCGCGCTCCGGGCCAGGAAGGTTTCCGCCGAGGCGCGGCTTTTCGGGTCGTCGCGGGTGATGGCGACGGGCAGGCCGGCCGCCAGCCGCGGCAGGGTGCGGTCGGCGGCGCGTGCACCGGCGTGCAGGGCGGGGAGGGCGTGCTGTTCCACGAATCGCGATCCGGCCAGCCATAGCGCGACGCCGTCGGCTCGCTCGCCGGCGAGGCGGAGCATCGCTGGGCCGAGCGCGGCCAGGAAGACGGCAGGGGGCTGCGGTGCCGGCTCGGGGAGCTGCAGCGCCACCGCGTAGTGCTCGCCGCGGTGCTCCACTCGCTCGCCGTGGAGCAGGGGCCGCAATACATCGAGGTATTCGTGCAAGTGCTGCACCGGCGCGACATGGGAAAGGCCGAGACGCTTTTCCACGACCTCGGCGTGGCTTGCGCCGATCCCCAGCAACAGGCGGCCTCGGGAGGCGTCCTGCACTGTGCGGGCCTGCAGGGCGAGCATCACAGGATGTCGTGGCTGCGCGGGCAGCACCCAGGTTCCCAACTCGATGCGCTCGGTGCGCTGAGCCGCCAGCGCCAGAACTGTCAGCGCATCGGCATCGAAGAGCTGCCCGGTCCACGCCGTGTGCAAGCCGCGGGCCTCGGCCGCGGCGAACTGCGCCAGTGTGTCGTCGAGTGCCGTGGCCGCGAGCGTCGAGACGTATAGACCGATGCGCACGGGCCCATGATAGAGTCGTTTCGGAGCGTGTCGCTTTGGCCTTTTCCGCGTCCCCCCTCTTTGACACCGACAACCTGCTGCGCGTCATGGGCAAGATGAGAGGACTGGGGCGCAACGGGCCGTGGATCGGGCCCGAGCGTGTCCTCTTCGGGTCCGACTATCCGCATGCCGAGGGCCTGGCAGAGCCGCCGGACTACGCGGAAGCTCGCGATGGGCTTTCCGATGACGCGATCGGGCAGATCATGTCCGACAACATGCACCGCATCGCGCGGGGCGAGTTCTAGGTGAGCGCCCTTGGGTAATGTGCGCAGGAGATCGGGGCGCCGGCGGAGACGCAGCCGGCGCCGACCCGTCCGGCGGCTGTTGCTGGGTTCTGCGCTCGTCATGCTGTTCGGGGTTGCGCTGGTTACGGTGGTCCCGCTGGCCTGGCTGGCGACGTCCCCCCCGGTGGCGACGGCCTTCATGCTGCGCAGTCATTTCGCCGATCCGGCAAGCGATGAACCCTGCGCCAGCGTTGACTACACCTGGGTCGACTGGGCGCGCATTGCTCCCGATGTGCCACGGGCCGTGGTGTTGGCCGAGGATCAGCGCTTCCTCCAGCACCGGGGTTTCGACTTTCGCTCGATCGAGCGCGCTGTGCGCGAGCACGAGAGCAGTGGCCGTGTGCGGGGCGCGAGCACCCTCACCCAGCAACTCGCCAAGAATCTCTTCCTCTGGCCTGGGCGCAGCTGGCTGCGCAAGGGCGCCGAAGCATGGTATGCGTTCTGGATCGAGCGGGTCTGGTCGAAACGGCGCATTCTCGAGCTCTACCTCAACGTGGCTCAGTTCGGCCCGTGCGTCTTTGGCGTCGAGGCTGCTGCACAGCGTTTTTTCGGTACCGGCGCCGACTCCCTCGATCGCGAGCAGGCGGCCCTGCTGGCCACCGTGCTCCCAAATCCGAAGAAGCTGCGGGCGCACAACCCGGGTCCCTACGCGCGGGAACGCCGCCGGGAGCTTCTCGACTTGATGGACGAGAAGGCCGGCGCACCCTGGCTGCACCGACTCTGAGCGAGCCTTCGGGCTGACCGTATCGGTATTTTTGCGTACCACCCCCGGTCAGGCACCGAAGATTGTCTATTCTCGCTTTGCCTCACCGATTGGGTCGGCGGGGTCGCATCGGATCGAACCGCCCGCCCGGAGATCACAGCGATGAAATCCTTCACCTGGATCTCGGAGTTCAGTCAGCCTCTGATCGCTGACGCCGGTCCGCTCGCCGCGGTGATCGCGCTGGCCACGCTGGCGTACGCCGTCGCCCGCTGGTGGCTCGTGGCGGGAGTGCGCCGGCTGGTGCGCCGCAGCCAGGCCGAGTGGGACGATGCGCTGGTGGATGCGAACGTTTTCGTACGGCTGGCCCACATCGCTCCGGCGCTCGTGATCTATCAGGGCATCGACACGATCGACCGACTGCCGGCAGAATTCGTTGCGGTCGTGCAGCGCGTGGCCCTGGCGGTGATGATCGCGGTGGTCGCGGCGACGGCCAACTCCCTGCTCACGGCCCTCAACGAGGTCTATTCGCGCAATCCGGAGTATCGCCACCGTCCGATCAAGGGCTACGTGCAGTTGATCAAGCTGGCGATCTTCGGCCTCGCAACAGTCGCGGTGCTCTCAACCCTGCTCGACCGCTCGCCGTGGCTCTTCCTCTCCGGGATCGGCGCGATGACGGCGGTATTGATGCTCATTTTCAAGGACACGATCCTGTCGCTGGTCGCAAGCGTCCAGATCGCCAGCAACGACTTGCTCCGCGTGGGGGATTGGGTCGAGATGCCGCAGCTAGGTGCTGACGGCGATGTAATCGACATTGCACTCCACACTGTGAAGATCCAGAACTGGGACAAGACGATTACCAGCGTTCCCACCTATCGCTTCATCGATGAGGGCTTCAAGAATTGGCGCGGCATGTCCCGGTCGGGGGGTCGGCGGATCAAGCGTGCTGTCCATCTAGACGTGTCGTCGATACGCTTCCTCACCCCGGACGAAATAGACGGGTTCGAGCATTGGGAGCTCCTGGGCGATTACATCCGCGAGAAGCGGACGGAGTTGTCGGAATACAACGAAAAGGCAAGTTCATCCGGAGACGTGCGTGCGGCGCTGCGTCAGCTGACCAACGTGGGAACGTTCCGCGCCTACCTCCTCAACTACTTGCGCAGCCACCCCAAGATCCACTCCAGCGGCTACACCCTCATGGTTCGTCAGTTGCCGCCGGGACCCGAGGGACTCCCCATCGAGCTCTACTGCTTCAGTAACGACCAGGTGTGGGTCAGCTACGAGGGGATTCAGGGAGACATCTTTGATCACATCCTGGCGATCCTGCCCGAGTTCGGCCTTCGTGCCTTCCAGCGTCCCGCTGGACGGGACCTGCATGAAGCAGTGCGTGGTCTCCTTGCCGAGACGTAATACGAGTCAGAAAATCTTTTCTCGAAGTCCCGGTGGTTCATTGAGAGGAGGAATCGTGAGTATTTCTGCACGCTGGATCTGGATTTTACTGTTGCCCTTCGTCTTCGTCTCGAGTATGGCGACTGCCGAGGGCGGTGGGCACCATCATTCTGCCAAGTCCTGGCGCGAGCATTGGCACGGACGGCCCGACAGCTTCGCGCCCCTCGGAGTGATAGGTAGTCACATGCACAAGGCCGGGCATTGGATGCTCTCCTACCGGTACGCGCGAATGCGGATGGACGGAAACCGAGATCGAACGAACAATCTCTCCGTCGACGAGGTTCTCGCACTGCCCACGAATTACATGGCTGTTCCGACGAAAATGGACATGGAGATGCACATGTTCGGGGTCATGTACGCGCTCACCGACTGGTTCACCGGGATGTTGATGGTTCCTGTGACGCTGCTCAGCATGGACCACCAGACGAAGATGGGGGCGGATTTCAAGACATCCAACGATGACATCGGTGACCTCAAGCTTTCCGGTCTCATCCGGATCTGGGAAAACGAGCACCATCACGTCCACGCGAACCTCGGTCTGAGTTTTCCGACCGGACCGATTCGTGAAAAGGACACCGCGCTGACTCCAATGGGGCCGTCCCAAATTACCTTGCCCTTCCCGATGCAAACGGGCTCGGGAACCTGGGACGTGTTGCCGGGCGTGACGTACTTGGGCCACACAGACTATTTGTCGTGGGGTGCTCAGGCGATGGGAACGATCCGTCCGGGTCGGAACAGTGCCGGCTGGGCGGCCGGGAACCGGGCAGACGTCACCAGCTGGGTGGCGGTTCCGTTGGCCGACTGGATCAGTGCGTCATTCCGTGGGATGTATCAGTACTGGGGAAATTACCGCGGAGACGAAAGTCGCCCGCCGCTTCCCAGTCAGATCGAGACGGCTGATCCGAAGCTGCGCGGTGGCCGGAGCGTGTCGCTCCTGGGCGGCATCAACTTGTACTTGCCGCTGGGGAAATTCCTCGGTCGAAATCGCTTCTCCGTCGAGGCGGGAGCGCCGGTGTACCAGTGGCTCCACGGGCCGCAGCTCAAGACCAGGTGGCAGGTCACCGTCGGCTGGCAGAAGAGCTTCTAGGTCGGCGTGGCGCCAGACCGAAAGAAACACCGCGACGGAGAGCCCGAATGGCCGAGAATGCGATGACGGAGAAGGAGTTCAGGACTATCCGGCGTTTCACCAAGCTATTCTCCCGGTTGAACAGCGCTGTCTACAAGCTCACCGGTGGACGGGTGATGGGGAAGTTCCACGGGCGACGGGTGATGCTTGTGACCATGACTGGTGCCAAGACCGGGAAGCCGCGGACGATTCCGCTGATGCACGTGCCCTACGAGGAGGGCGTGATCGTTGTCGGTTCCCAGGGTGGCGCACCGAAGTCGCCCGTCTGGGTGAAGAACCTCCTCGCGAATCCGGACGTCGTCGTCCAATGCGAAAGCAAGAAGATGAAACTGCGGGCCCGGCAGGTTGACGACGCGGAGAAGGCCAGGCTCTGGCCGATCTGCGTTCAGCACTACCGCGAGTACGACGACTACCAGAGGCGAACGGACCGGAACATCCCCGTCTTCGTGTGTGAGCCGGTGTGAAATCGGAAGAATCGATCTTCGAACTCCTGAATCCGGAAGTCGTCTCCAAGGAAGAAGGCCGGGTCGCGATGCGTTTTCCCGTGCAGCAGCGGACCACGATTCCGGGGGGACAGGTCCAGGGAGGCATCGTGTGCTCGATGCTCGATATGGCGATGGCATTCGCCAAAGACGGAGGGCTTTCCACGGCATCGATCCAGGTGGAGTTGCTGCGGCCGGCGACGGGGGCCTACCTCGACGTGGTAGGTCAGGTGACGCAGAGTGGCCGTCGGATCATTTTTGCCGAAGCCGAGATGCGCGATGACCAGGGGCGCATGGTGGCCCGTGGACGCCAGACTGCGGTTCCCCTGCCCGACCGGGGTTTTTCTCAGTCGTGAAGGACTCCGGGAGCGGGGCCTGGTAGGGCGGCTGTCCAGGGAACCCACGTTCCCGCCCTTCCGTCGGGTTCGCGTATGCTTGCGTCGAAGCACACACGAAGATCGGAGAGCCTCGAAATGATCGGTTACGTGACGATAGGAACCCGGGACATGGAGAAAGCCAAGGCGTTCTGGGCGGGCTTGTTGGAGCCGCTGGGGGCCAGTGTGCTCATGGATCTCGGCCGGATCGCGTTCATCGGCCAGGAGATGGGTCAGCCGATGCTGGCGGTCTGTACGCCCCACAACGAGTTGGCCCCGGACCACGGAAACGGAAATATGCTGGCCTTCCCGGCGGGCTCACGCGAGAAGGTTGACGAACTCTACGCCCGCGCACTCGAACTCGGTGCGACCGACGAAGGCCCGCCGGGCGAACGGATGCCCGTCTTCTACGGTGGCTATTTCCGCGATCCGGACGGCAACAAAGCCGTGTTCTTCCAGATGGGATGACCGGCGTTCCAGCCATTTGCAGACGACGAGTTCGATGTTTTTTTCAGGTCCGGCGGAAGCCCGTCGATCATGAAGGGGGCAGTGTGTCCGGCGACCCATCAGCGCGAGACCACACCGCGCAGTCCGCCTGAGATCAACGCGGATACCTGGGTGAGGACCCTCGGCAACGTGAAGCCGCCGGGCGAGGCGAGATAGCGGGGCTCCCACTCGGGATCGAACTTCGCCTTGTACTGGCGCAGGCCCTGGAAGTTGTAGAAGTGCTCACCGTGCTCGTAGAGGAGGCTTCCCATGCGATTCCAGAGCGGTGCCAGTCGGTTTTCCGGAAGCCCCGAAAGTGGCGCCATGCCCAGGCCGAACCAGCGGAAGCCCTGCTCCTTGCCGTGGAGTATCAGCTGGGTGAAGAGGTATTCCATCACCGAAGTGGGCGCGGTTTCGGGGTCGTAACGCATGAGGTCTGGCGCGATCTCGCCCCGATCTCCGCCAAGCCACAAGTTTGCAAAGGCAACCGGCTGTCCGTTCTGGCGGACGACGGCGAGCGGGAGTCGAGAAATGTAGTCGGGGCTGAACGCGCCGAGGGAGAACCCCTTCTCGCGTGTGCCCTTTTCCCGAAGCCAGGCGTTCGAGATGGTCTCGAGTCTGCCGAGCAGTGGCGCCACGCCTTCGGGTGGAACCACCTCGAAGGAGCAGCCCTCCCGCTCGCAGCGGCTCAGGGTGTGGCGCATGCTCTTGCGCCTCGAGCCCTCCAGGGAGAAATTCTCGAGGCGTACCCGGGCGTTCTCCCCCAGCTTGTGAAGGGAGAGCCCGAGGTCGAGATAGGTGGGCAGATCTTCGGCACTCACCTCGTAGAAGACCGGCCAGCCCCCATGCTGGTCCGACAACTCCCGAAAACGCCAGGCGAGTTTCTGGCGCTGTTCCGGTCGACCGATCGGATCGCCCATCGCCACCCAGGAGCGTTCGGAGACGCCGTACATCAGCATTGCGCCGTCATCGTCATCGAAGAGGAGACCCTTGTCTCCCAAGAGCGCCAAGAAGGCATCGGAGCGCGGTGCCCGCGCGGCGATGCGTGTCGCGCGGGCCAGATCCTCGGGGCTTGCCGGCGCGGGGAGGGCTGGCTGAGGTCGCGTGAGTCGCCAGGCCGCGTAGCTGGCGAGTGTCAGGAACACGAGCCCGCCCGCGCGCAGGGTCCGGGAGGCATGACCGTCCCACGTCCACTGCGTCCAGAGGCTGTGCGCGTAGTCGACGTGTCCATTCGCCCAGAGGCCGAGCCAAATGGCTCCCGCGAAGCCCACGGCGACGAGGCCTGTCCACTCTCCGGTAAGCGTCGCCGAAAAGAGCGCGGTGCGCCGGTAGAAGTAGCTGCGGCACGGCAGCAGGGAGAGGAAGAGCGCGGCGAGCGCTGCGGCCAGGAGCAGGTGCGCGCCGTGGAGAAGCGACGTGGCGAAGCCGATACCGACCAGCGCGAGGGTCGCCGACCAGGTGGCGTCGATCCGTCGCTGAATGCCCCGGGCCAGGAAGACGAGTCCGAGTCCGGCCGCCACGCTCAACAAGTGGGAGATCTCGACGATCGGCAGGGAAACGATTGGGCGCAGGGTCCGGACGTGCCACGTTGCCGCGGGTGCCGCGCCGGCCAGCACGAGCAGCAGACCCGCGACCAGAACGCCCAGGGCGAGCACCCTCGGGACGACCGCCGGGCCCACGGTCGCCGCGAACGAGCGGACCCGATCCAGTGATGCACGTCGCTGCAGCGCTTCGACGGCCCCGAGCAGACCCACCGCGACGAAGATCGGCAGAAGGTAGTAGATGATCCGGAACGCAATCAGCGGTCCGAGCACCGCGCCAGCCGAGAGGTAGGGCGCCAGCAGCGCGATGCACACACCCTCGAAGACGCCGAGCCCGGCGGGCACCGTGGAGGCCAGACCCAGAATCTGGGCGGCCATGAAGATCGTGACGAACGTTGGAAACTCGAGACCCGGGGCCGCGGGGAGCAGCAGCCACAAGACCGACGAGGCGGCCATCCAGTCGGCGCCCGCGACGATCACCTGTGCGCACGTCATGGTGGGGCGCGGCACGGCGATGGGTACGTCGCGGATGGTGATGGGCCTTCGGTGGAGGAGCGAGAAGCCGAGGTAGCCCGCGAGACCCGCGAGCAGCAGCACGCCGACTGGTCGCGTCGAGTCGATGGGGAGGTGCAGCGTGTCGGGAATCGCGAGGGGTGCCACCGTGAGCAGTGCGCCGCCCACGCCGAGTAAACCCAGCCAGAAGGTCAGCGTGGTGAAGGCCATGATGGCGCTCACCTCCACAACCGTCAGTCCCCAGAGCGAGTAGAGCCGGTAACGGATGGCACCCGAGCCGAATACGCTCAGCCCCAGGTCCATGCTGAACACGTACGCAATGAAGGAAGTCAGGGCGACGCGCGGGTACGGGATGCGTTTGCAGATGTAGCGCAGCGCCAGTCCATCGAAGCCGGTGAGGATCGTGTACGACAGGGCGGTGAGAGCGAGCGCCAGGGCCAACGTGGACGCGGGGATTGCGTGTAGCCGCTGGCTGACCTCCGCGAGCGTGTGCTCGTGGAGTTGCCGATCCAGGACGTAGAGCGCCACCCCGAACAGCGCGACGCCGAGCAGCGGTCGCAGCCATCGGAGCGGGCCGGTCGTGTTCGGACTCGTGCCCGCGTCAGCCACGCTCAACTCGATACCCGAATCGGTGCCGCATCGCCGCCCAGCCCCCCGAAGTGGGACCGGCGCCAAGTAGCACAGGACACACGGGGTGGGTTATTTTTCTGATGGACCGTCAGATTCCGAGAGGTCGGATGTCCGAGACGTGCAAACCCGTGGGAGGCTTCCCTTTTTCCGCTGATTCGAAAGGGGGATTCCGGGCGGTTCGGGGCGATCCGGAGAAGCTCCGGGGTGTGGGTGCGGCGAGCGTCCGGGATCCGGGAAAGCAGTTCGCTGGGGGCCGGTTGAACACGGCGGGTGTGCTCGAGCGGATCGTCTGGAGCGAGGAGTACGCCGGGGCCTGGGGGCCTGATCTGACCATGCCCGCGGCCGGAACGTCGCTCGTGGGGTCCTGCGCGCTGCTTGTGGCGGGAGTTCCGTTGAGTGCCCAGGGCGGGTACTGGAGCCACGAACTGCTCTGGTCCCGCGCCGGGACGATCTGTGCCGGAACGTCGGAGGTGCAACGCAGCCTCATCGCCGAGGGCGTGCTGCGGATGCCGCGGGACTGAGGGGGACGGCTGGTGAAGTCCGGGGAGACGCGAACGGTCGACCAGAACGGACGGATCCTCGGCCCGCGCGCACTCCAGACGCGCAACCGGCTCCTCGACGCGACCCGTGAGCTGCTCTCGGAAAGGAGCGTTCGCGATATCTCGGTGGTCGAGATCGCCCGCATGGCAGAAACGTCGCCGGCCACGTTCTACCAGTACTTCAGGGACGTGAGCGATGTGACACTCCAATTGGCCGAGGCCGCCGCCGGTGAGATGCCGGGCGTGCTCGCCCACATCGACGGAAGTTGGCGTGGGAAGCGCGGGCTCGAGACAGCGCGCAATGTGGTGCGGGGCTTTGTCGACCACTGGGACGCGCACCGCTCGGTGCTGTTGGTGCGAAATCTCTTCGCCGACGAGGGCGATCGCCACTTCGCGAGAGTTCGCCGGCGCTCTCTCTCGCCCCTGATCGAGCGATTGGCGGCAAAGATCCGCGAGAACCAGGAGCGGGGGCGCATCCCGACCGATCTGCACCCGGCCGCGGCGGCCGCCGCGATGGCAAGCATCCTGGAGCGGCTCGCCGCCTACCACCGCGAGATCGAGTACTTCGGTGCGGGACGCGAAGAGCTGATCGAGAGCTGTGCGCGGATCCTCTACCAGACGGTGACGGGGCGCGCTGCGTCGTCCTGAGAACCGCCCTTCCCAGGCCCGGTCGCACCGGAATGTGACATTGGTCACAAAGAGTGGTGCCGGGATTGGCGATGAGGGGCGGGGTGTATGGCACGTACCGAACAGTTGGCGAAAGCGTGTGCCGGCAGGCGCGCGGATCTCCTTCCGCGGCTTCCCCTTGCGCGCGGCATCTCGCGCTGACCTGCGTCTTTGTTGCCTTTTTCTGCGCCGGGAGTGCGTCGGCGCGAGATTTGTTCACCACCGCGACCTCGGTAGGCGGGGGATTGGTGAAGACGCTCAGCGCGAAGGAGGCTCACAGTGTTCTGGACTGGTTCGACGCTGCGATACCCCAGCAGATCCAATCCGGTTGCGATGCTGCTCGGACGGTGGCTGCGATGCTCGAACCGCACGGCATCTCCACTGCGGCCGCTTTCAAAGCGTGGCTCGAAGGAAGCTACGGGGCCGCAGCGGATTCCACAGCCCCCCGGACCTTCCAGGCCCGGGTCGCCGAATTGCCGGTGGATTCTGTCGCCGGCGAAGGTTATACCCGAGCCGACCGCTTCGACGTCTACGCCATCAGCGCTCCCATTGATCCCCAATATGATCCTGGCGATAGATTCACGGTGCTGATGGATCTGCCCTTTGCATTCACGTCCGCCGACAGCACCTGGTCGGGCACGGGACCGGGAGGGCTGGGGCTTCGGATCGCTCCGACCTCCTGGTGGCAGATCACGCCGACTGCGCGCGTTGGCGGTGCGGGCTCTGCGGACGCCGGGGCGCTCCAATCGGGCAGCCTGACCAGCGAGATACGCGTTCCCCTCGGGCCGTTGGCGATCGGTGTGGGAAATACGGGCGGTATCGCGAAGTCGATCGATGGCGTCGAGCTTTCGGGCTACGAGATCGAATACAAGATTGCGAACCCGATGGTGCGAAACGGATTGTGGCTCGAGGGTTCGTTTGGCTCCGATTCCATGGGATCCAGCATCGGCTGGCGCGTGGGTGCAAGCGACGTGCGCTTCTTCGGCGACGACTTCTACACGGACAACTACCAGGAGGTGATCACCGCCTTTGCCTACGGTGGTTTCCCGCTCCCGGGCCTACAGGTCGAATTGGCCTACCGGGCCGGCCGTCACACCCGCGGCGTGAACGCGCGGCTGGGACTGCGCTTCTAGGGCTTGCCGCGCAACCGCGCGAGGAGCACGTCCGACGCAGCCTCGTCGATGTAGAGCCGCGTAATGCCCACACCGGCTCCGAAACGGTCGAAGCAGACTTTGCTGGTGTTGTCGCAGGTGACGTGCTGGCCGTAGCGGAGGATCTGAGCGCTCCGTTTCTCGAGAAGTTTTCCGGCTTTGGATCCGAAATATTTCTCCGTCAGATCGTAGTTTACGCCTTTGACGCCGTAGCAGGTGGTGACGAGCGTGTCGCAGCTCTCCGTCGGCTTCGGCTTGAAGATGGGGTCGTACGGATAATTCTGGGCCGCCATAGAGGGGGCGAGTGCATCGGCCGCGCCATTCCCGAAGAAGAGCCGCGTGAGCCCGACGCTCGGTCCGCCGCGCCAGTTGCAGACCTTCTTGCCGCGGTTGCAGACCACGCCGCGGGCCGGTTCGAAGACATCGGTCTTCTCGGGAGCCGGTGCGGCGGCGGATTCCGCCGGCGCACCGGCGCTCTGGCACCCCGCGAGGGCCAGCGCGGCGAGGAGAAGCAGAATTACGGCAGAGTGAGATCGCATGGGGTCTCCTGACTCGAGGCGGTGATCATATCACCGCACCGACGGCTTGGAGTCCGGCAGCAGGTAGCCGGCGGCCAGCTCCCGGTAGCCGGCGACCCCGGCCTCGCACCACGCGGCGTCGCGGCCGAGTTCGGCGGCGAGCAGGGCGGTCGCTCGCGGTGCGGCGTCCATCGAGGCGCGCGCGTCCAGCAGCAGACTGCGGGTGCGGCGGGCGAGTACGTCTTCGGGCGTGCGGGCCATTTCGTGGCGCACCGCATACACCACGTGCGAGCCCCGGTAGGGAAGACGCGGGTCGAGGGGCTCTGCCAGGGCGGGGTCCTCCTCCTCGAGCGCGCGCAGTTCGCCGAATTCGCTTCCGTAGGGTTGCAGCGTGCTCTCTTCGGGGAAGTCCGGATGCGTGCGCTCCATCCAGCCGTGGATCGGCAGGGCTTTCGTGGGGCACGGGCGCGCGCCGAGGCCGCCGACCTCGAGCGCGTCATTTACTGCGTCCTGGGCCATCCTGCGGTAAGTCGTCCATTTCCCGCCGACGATCGTCACCAGGCCTGAAGCGCTCACGAGCACCGCATGCTCACGCGAGATTTTCTTCGTCTCTTCGCCGCCCCCGTCGGGTTGGACCAGTGGGCGCAATCCGGCGAAGACCGAAAGCACGTCCTCCCGACGCGGGTCGTGGTCGAGGTAGCGTCCGGCGTTCTCGAGGATGAAATCCACCTCCTCGGGAAGTGCTCGGGGCTCGGCGCTCGGCTCGGGTATCGGTGTGTCCGTCGTTCCGACGAGCACGCGGTCGTGCCACGGGATCACGAAGAGGACCCGCCCGTCGTCGGTCCGGGGCACCATGATCGCGCTGTCGCTCGGCTGGAAGGAGCGGCCGAGCACCAGGTGGACTCCCTGGCTCGGCAGCGTTGTCGCCGAGGCGCCGGGTTCGTCGAGGTGCCGGATTCTGTCGGCGAAGACACCCGTGGCGTTGATCACGACCTTCGCGTCGATCCGCAATTCGCGGCCGGTCTCCTCGTCTACGGCCGCCACTCCGGTGACTTGACCGCTCTGCTTCACGAGGTCGACCACGCGGACGTGGTTTGCCACCACGGCGCGCTGATCCACCGCCGTTCGGGCCAGCGCCAGGGCCATGCGCGCGTCGTCGAATTGGGCGTCGTGATACCGGACGCCGCCGATCAGCTCGTCGGGCTCGACGTTTGGGATCTCGGCCAGGGTCTCGTTGCGACCGAGGATGCGGCTGGGTGCGATTTGTCTGTCGCGTGCCAGGGCGTCGTACATCTTGAGGCCCACCCCGTAGAAGGGCCCGTCCCACCACCTGTAGCGGGGCACCACGAAAGCCAGGTCCTTCACCAGGTGAGGTGCGTTGCGGCACAGGATGCCTCGCTCGCGCAGCGCTTCGAGGACCAGCGCGATGTTTCCCTGCTGGAGGTAGCGGACGCCACCGTGTACGAGCTTCGTGCTACGGCTGGAGGTTCCCTTGGCGAAGTCGTGTGCTTCGAGCAGCGCCGTGCGGCAGCCGCGGCTCGCGGCGTCGACTGCGCAGCCGAGGCCGGTGGCGCCTCCGCCGATCACCAACACCTCGAACGGTTCGTGCGCCGAGAGGCGGTCGATCATCTCGTCGCGCTTCACGCCGAGGAGCGTAGGGCTTCGGGCTCCGGAATCCGAGCCGGGCGACGGACGAGCGGCAATCTCCACCGTGCGGCACGAACTCGGCCCCAATTATCTGACATACCGTCAGGTTTGGAGGCCCCGTGGGCCTCGAAGACACGCTCATGGTCAGCGTCGATGGCCGAAGAGGCGCGGCGGGTCGGGAAGGAGGGATGCCACGTGGTGAGCTTCGCCGAAAACCCGGAGAAGGTGATGCCGGGACCTCCCAGCCTGCACAACCGACCTGAGGACTGAGTGCGCGCCCACGTGCGGGTGCCAATCCGAGCGCCGGCTCAGTTGCGGGTATGCTCGAGGCGTGCGAGCAAACTCGATGTGTCCCAGCGCCGCCCGCCCAGCGCCTCCACCTCCGCGTAGAATGCATCCACGAGCGCGGCCAGGGGCAGTTGCGCACCGTTGCGGCGCGCCTCGTCCAGGGCGAGGCCCAGGTCCTTGCGCATCCACTCGACGGCGAAGCCGAAGTCGTAGCGGCCCTCGAGCATCGTCGCGTGCCGGTTGTCCAGTTGCCACGACTGCGCGGCACCCTTCGCGATCACCTCGATCACTGCTGCCGTGTCGAGGCCTGCCCGTTTCGCGAAGTGGATCCCCTCGGCGAGGCCCTCGACGACGCCGGCGATGCAGATCTGGTTCACCATCTTTGCGAGCTGCCCACTGCCGGCGGGTCCGATCCGCTTTACCATGCGTGCGTAACTTTCCATGGCCGGAAGCGCCGCGGTGAAGGCCGACTCCTCGCCGCCCACCATGACGGTCAGCACGCCTTGCTCGGCGCCCGATTGACCG
This sequence comes from Deltaproteobacteria bacterium, assembly GCA_002729515.1. Taxonomy (GTDB): domain Bacteria; phylum Myxococcota_A; class UBA9160; order UBA9160; family SMWR01. Next base: position 21,810 of record PBYF01000117.1, on the reverse strand, counting down.
CCCGAGACCGGCGCGTCGAGGAAACCGGCACCGCGCGCCCGCGCAGCTTCGTCGAGTTCGCGGGCTAATGCGGCTGAATCCGTGGTGTGGTCGACGAATACCGCTCCCCGCCCGAGGGACTCGAAGGCACCGCCGTCTTCGAGGGTCACTGCGCGCACGTCGTCGTCGGCGCCGACGCAGGCGAAGACGAGTTCGGCATCGCGTGCCGCTTCGGCGGGCGAGTTCGCCCGAGCGCCGCCGTGGGTCTCCACCCACTTCGCGGCGCGTGACACCGTGCGGTTGTACACCGTTACGCTGTGTCCAGCTCGCGCCAGGTGTGCCGCCATGGGCCCCCCCATCACGCCGAGCCCCAGAAAAGCGACCCGCTGGCTCACGTATCGTCCCCTGTCTCCAGCGTGTTCGAGAAGTCCGGTGACTTCAGGAACATGGCGGTCTGGTCCCCGAAGTACACGATTTTCCCACGCTGGCGGAACTCGAATTCGAGGCGAAGCACGATCCGGCGCTCGCCGACCCGCACGCGTGTCTCGCGGCTCGTGAGTTCGAGCGGCGGGCCCAGCCGCGCGAGTTTCTTGAAGTCGGCCCGGTGGATGCGGTTGCCGAACCCGGTCCAGCCCTCTTTCCAGCGGACACCGTAGAAGAGCCAGACGTGAAGGCAGCCGAGGCTTCCCGTGATCGCAATGAGGTCTGCGCCTGCGACGTGCGGCGGGTGATGGACGCCGTTGCGCTGGAACTGCGCGTAGGGAAACGGACGTGTCGTGTCGAGTTGGGCGCGCAGAAGCTTCTCGTCGGGACGGACCTCGGTGACCCGGTCGACGAGAAAGGCTTCCTCCCGATACAGGAAGCTCTCGCGAAAGCGGGCGAGATCCTCGATGTCCGGTGTGTTCACGGGCTGTGGTTCTCGGGGGCAGGCGTATTCACACCTGAGATTCTAGCCCCCCCCTCCCGGCGGGTGCGCCGCTGGATGCTGCGGAAAACAACGAGAAATTCCTAAGTAAAATCAAGCATTTTGAAGCTCAGGCTGATTTTTTCGACCTCCCTGTAAAGCCCGGCTGGTGTCGCGCCGATAGGAGCCGCCAGGAGGGCAGGGAAATGAAGCCTCGCATGCACTGCGCGGACTGCCGCGCCACCGGACTGGCCGACACGGTGGTAGAGGGTTCGGACTGGATCGAGATGGCGAGTTGGCTGCTCGGTGGGTTTCCCGGCTGGCTCTATTGCGCTTGGCGGCACCAGCTGCGCATCAAGGTGTGCAGTGCCTGCGGCAGCGGTGCGCTGCTGAGAGAGTCGCGTGCCCAGGCCCGGCTCCATCCGCCCCAGGCGCCGCCCTCTTCCGGATTTTCGGTAGCCAATCGCTCGGGTCCCTCGCACTGGCCGCGGGGATTGCGCGAGCCGCGGCAGCGCCTGCGACGTGGCGGGGTCTGGCTCGCGGCCTGGGTCCTGGTGGCGGTTGGCCTGCCCACTGCGGGAGGGCTTCTGGCCGCGGCGTTGCTGGGTCACGAGACCACCCGGGAACTCCGGCAGCGTTTCGGTGCCGGCCGCTGCCGCGCCTGGGATATGCAGGGTCGACGGCTGCACATCGAGATCGTCTGAAGCTGGGACGTCTCCGAGGTTGCGCGACGCCTGCAATGGCCACTTCACGTCCGGCCAGGTCGCCTCCCTGTCTGATTTTTGCCCGGCGCCGCCAAGGTCGGTCCTCAAGACCTGGTCGGAGGCTGGTTCTGCCCTCGGCTCAAGATGAGTGCGCTATCCCGAGGCTCCAAATTCCTCTGGCTTGCAGTGACTTTGCTCCTGAGCGTGAGCCGAGGGATGGTCACGGGGAGTCACCAATCCCGGGTCAGGTTGCTCCAGGGGTTGGGCCACGTGCTCTGTGCGCCGCTGTGGTGGTCGTTCCCACTGTGATTCGTATCAGCAGATGCGTCAGTAAAATCGGCGTGAGCCTGAAGATACCCCCCGAAATCGGTGTGAGCAGCGTCCCCTCCATGGTTGGGCATGTCGTCCACAGCACGACCACGCAGGCGAGAAGAGCCGGGATGGTTGCATCCGCGCGAAAGAGCGTCTCGTGGAGAGTCCGGAACAAGGTTCCAATGAAGAGCATTCCGATGATGACCCCTGCGAGTCCGAAGTTGAAATAGAGTTCACCAATCCACCCGGGTCCGGTGCTCGATATGATATGAGGCCCGCCCCCGTAGTTGGCTGTCACCCATCCACCAATCCTGAACTCCGGCTTCCCCTCCCAGAGAATTCGGGGGATGAACGAGATGGGAATGTAGCCGAGGCTCCACCCGCCTTGGTACGGAACGACGGACGGCGTGTCGCGAACGATTAGGCTGGTGATACCCAACATGTCGAGGCGGGCGCCCGTCGAGAGCAGGCCTTGCATGAAGTAATTGCTGATTTCACTCCCCCCGGCAAAGGAAGAGAGCAGGCCGATCACCTTCCCGGGGTTGAGGACCCATTGGACCAGAGTCAGCGATCCGCGTCACGACACTTCGCGCCAGAACTGGGCAATCGGATAGAGCGCGATCAGCGCGAACGCACCGCCCAGCACCCAGGCGGCACGGATCCGGCGCTCGATCACGATGTGCGATATGACGATCGCGACTAGCGGCGAGAGTGCAAAACTCTTGGAACCCGTCATGAACCCGAATACCATGGTGACGGGAACGAGTACCCACATCAGAAGCCGCGCGGGCTGCGACCGGTAGCGCAAGTTGATGATTGTCAACAGGGAAATACCGAACCACATCGAGGCGCTGATGGCTCCCAAAACGCCACTGCCCAGTCGGCGTGGAATCAGACCGGAGATGCCGCCCAAACCTACTGTCCAGCCGAGAAAGATCATCACGATGGCGACGAAGAGCGCGGTCCCGTGTTGCCACTCCGCTGTCGGGGTCGGGAGCAGATTGCCGATGAAACGGCCGATGGGGTAGACGTATCCGGCAAAGATGCAGACGAGAGCGAGGAGGATGACTTGCTGAGCCGCCAGGATGTCGCGCGGAGCGATATTGACCAGGCGCATGTGCCCTTCTGCGAGCGGATCTCCGAGGAAATACTGGGTGAGAAGCGGGAATGCGTAGAAACAGGCGAAGGAGATCGAGAACACCATCAGCAACACGTGGCGTCGTGCATGTGGGAGACTGTGGTTGAAGACCATGGGAACCAGCGCCACCAGAGCGGTCGTGACCGCGAGGGTGACCATCAGTATCTCGGTCGGAGAGACCTGGGCCAGCGCCGCCGATAGAATTGCGATGAGCCCCCCGAATACGGCCAGGCCGTAGAGGAGGATGGCCTCGAGTGTGCGCTGTTCCGCCGGTTTCTGGTCTGTGGAGGCGAAGTCTGCGTCCGTGGGCGGCAGCGACGCACTCACGGGGCGATCTCGCTCACACTGCGCGGGCTGCCGCTGGTGGGAGCGGTCTGCGGCGTGATGGGCGGAAGAGGTTCGACCGCGGCGAGGAACGAGTCGTGCGAGCTATTCAAGGCCTTGCGTCCCGTCTTCGACAGGGGCACGCACGTCGTCGTTGGCCCGTCCCCGCGGTCGAAGCCACGCAATCCCGCCCCCGGGGCGAGGATAGGCCGGTGTTCATACTTTCGCACTCCGAACGAGTGCCAAATCCGAGGCCTTCTAGCGCCTTTACCAGGTCCCACGGCCGGCAGTTCGGTAGCGAGTTCACGGTCGAGAAGGAAGAGAGAATGAATGGGTTGAGGTCGAAGCGATCACTGTGGCGGTCGCGCACCCATTCAGTTGGAGGCCTCGTTCGGAGGAGCATCGCCGAAGGCCCTGCCGAAGATCCGACGCGGGTTTCGATTCATCGGAATGCAGAATCCGTACGTTGACGCTGTGTCAGATCCTCCCGTAGGCTTCCCGGCCATGGCAGAGAAACCGTTTCGCCTGTTGCCCCGTGTCACCGATCGCAACCGGCACTTCTGGCAGGGCGGCAAGGAGGGGCGACTTCAGTTCTTGCGCTGCCGGGCCTGCGCGACCTGGGTCCACCCGCCCCAGCCCGTTTGTCCGGAGTGCCTGGGAAAGGATCTCGTGCCCGAACCCGTTTCCGGCCGCGCGCAGGTGCTCACCTTCACGCTCAATCACCAGCCCTGGGTGCCGGCGCCGGACCATCCCTATTGCATCGCAATCGTCGAAATCGAGGAGCAGGAGGGTCTGCGGCTCATGACGAATGTCGTGCACTGCGCGCCCGAAGAGGTTGCGATCGGCATGCCGGTGCGCGTCGTCTTCGAGGAGCAGGAGGATGTCTGGTTCCCGCTCTTCGAACCGGATGAGGATCGCGCGTGAACGAGATCCTCGAACGCCGCGCCTGTGTCACCGGGATCGGCCAGTCCGACGTGGGCCGCCGCCTCGGACGGGACCCGCTCGAACTCACTCTCGATGCATGTCTCGCGGCGATCGAGGACGCGGGGCTCGAGCGGGACGACATCGACGGCCTTGCCACTTATCCGGGCATCATGATCGGCAACCCGGGCTTCACCGGTGCGGGCATCACGGAGGTGCACGATGCCCTGCGCTTGAAGCTCGATTGGTTCACAGGTGGACCGGAGCTTCCGGGGCAACTCGGCTCGGTGATCGACGCGTGTCTCGCGGTGGCGTGCGGTCTCGCGCGGCACGTCCTGTGCTTCCGCTCGGTCTGGGAGTCGACGGCCCAGGGCGAGGGTGGACGTGCGGGTATCGGGCTAGACGGGATCGGCAAGGGTGGGAGTGGGAAGCGGCCGCGCACTGGTGGCGGGATGATGGAGTTTACGCTCCCTTTCCGGTCGTATTCGGCGGCGAATTGGATCGCGATGTACGCGCAGCGTCACTTCCACGAGTTTGGGACGACCCGGGAGCAACTGGCACAGATCGCGCTCAACGCGCGCCGGAACGCCGAGGTGAACCCGAATGCGATTTACCGCGAGCCGATGACGCTCGACGACTATCTCGCCGCACGTCTGATTTCGACCCCTTTCTGTCTCTACGACTGCGACGTCCCCGTCGATGGAGCGACAGCGATGATCGTCTCCCACGTCGATGCGGCCCGGGACTGTCGCAAGCCGCGGCTCCGTGTCGAATCGGTCGGGTCCGCGCTGCGCGGCCGGCCCTCGTGGGACCAGTTCGACGACCTGACAACCATGGCATTGCGCGACGCCAGCGCGATGCTTTGGGAGCGCACCGAACTGACCCCGGCGGACGTCGACGTCGCCGAGCTTTACGATGGATTCAGCTTCATCGCGATGGCGTGGCTCGAGGCTCTCGGCTTCTGCGGCAAGGGGGAGGGCGGCCCTTTTGTGGAGGGCGGCACGCGCATAGCGCGCGACGGAGAGATCCCGCTTAACACCCACGGAGGTCAGCTCTCGGCCGGGCGCCTGCACGGCTACGGCTTTCTCCACGAGGCCTGCGTGCAGCTCTGGGGAGAGGGCGGTGAACGCCAGGTGGCTGGCGATCCCCGAGTTGGCGTAGCGGCCGCGGGCGGGGGTCCGCTCGGCGGTTGCCTGCTGCTGGTCCGGGACTGAGCGGGTGAAGGCGCTCGTATACGAGAACGCGCTGCCGAGACTCGCGGTGACGAAGTTCCTTTCTCTGCTCTCGAGGCGCGCCTTCGTAGGGCCCTTTTCGCCGATCCAGCTGCGGAGCCTTCCCGCACCGGAGCTTCCGGCGCCCGATTGGGTGACGCTGCGAACCCGCCTCTGCGGACTGTGCGGAAGCGACTACAAGCAGGTCTTCATGAACGGCGGCTTCGACAATCCAATGACTGCGGTGATTTCTTTCCCGCAGGTGCTCGGTCACGAGGTGGTGGCGACCGTGGAGCGGATTGGACCGGCGGTGAGCCGGCTTCGCCCGGGGCAGCGCGTGTTACTCAACCCCTGGCTCTCCTGCGCTGTGCGCGGTCTTCCACTGTGCGAGTGGTGCGAACGGGGCGAACTCGCCCAGTGTCGGAACTTCACCGGGGGCGCCCTTGCGCCGGGTATTCACCACGGGAATTCGAGTCAGGCCACCGGCGGCTTCGCCGAGTTGCTCCCGGCCCACGAATCCCAATGCTTCCCGATTCCAGATGCAGTGAGCGACGGCGAGGCCGTGCTCGGCGACCCGTTTGCGGTGTCGCTCCACGCCGTACTCCACTGGCCGCCGCCCGAAGACGGCGTTGCCCTCGTCTACGGCTGCGGAACGCTGGGCCTGCTCGCCATCTCCATCCTGCGGCTGCTGCACCCGGGGGTGCGGGTGTTCGCCGTCGCCCGCTACCCGCACCAGGCACGGCTCGCGCTGGCCTTCGGTGCCGCTGCGACGCTTCCACACCGGCCGACACGGACCCTGGTCGAGGCGGTTGCGAGCGTTCTCGACGTGGATCTCCAGAAGCCGTGGCGTGGGCTCCCGATGCTCAACGGTGGGGTCGACGTGATATACGATACGGTCACGTCGCCCGAGACGCTCGAAGTCGGCGTGCGCATCACACGGCCGCGCGGAAGCATCGTCGGACTGGGCGTCGAACCGCCGAAGCGCTTCGAGTGGACGCCCCTCTACTTCAAGGAACTCAGCCTGGTCGGATCGAACGCTTTCGGTGTGGAGACGTGGCAGGCGCGTCGCCAGCACGCGATGGAGTGGTACCTGGAGTTCATCGCCGAGAAGAAGCTCGACGCGACGTCGATCATCTCACACCGTTTCGCTCTCGACGACTACCGCGACGCTTTTCTCACTTGCTACGACCAGGGTGCCAGTGAAGCCGTCAAGGTCCTCTTCGATCGCTTTTAGCCTCGGAGTTGCCGCGCTGGTGCTGGGCACGGCGGCCAGTGTCTCGACGCTGGTTTTTTTGTGGGAGGCCTGGTGGTCGGGTCCCGCGGTCGACTCCTGGCATTTCGTCAACGTGCTCGTGGCCCACGAGCAGGGCTCCGACTTGTGGCGCCGACTTGCAAAGAACCACGGTGGGCACCGTCCCTTCTTCCCCCGGCTTCTATTGCTCGCGGACTACGCGTGGTTTGGGGGACGCAACGTCTTCGTGCTCGTGTGGGGAGTCGTCCTGCAGCTCTCCACTTGGTGGGCGTTGGTGTGGGCCGCTCAGCGCGAAAGCATGAACATCGGACGCAGCGCCGTTGCTTTCGCGGCCGGATTGGTTCTTGCGCTCTGCTTTTGTGCCACACAGCTCGAAAATTTCGCACGTGCGTGGAACGTGCACTGGTTCCTGGTTTCGGCCGTCGTCGCGTGGAGTCTGGTTGCGCTGGCCGCGGCGGGTGCAGCACAGACTCGCCGGGCGGTTGTTGTCGGCACGGCGGTGGCGGTGTTACTGGCTGGTGTCGCCACGTGGTCGATGGCCAACGGGGTGCTCGTCTGGGGTCTTTTGGTCTTCACGGCGTTGTGGCTGCGCCTTCCGCTTCCTGTTCCCGCGGCGATTCTCGTTGCAGGAGCACTCGTCGCGTGGAGTTTTCAGTCCGGCTACATGCCCGGGCGGGGGGTCCACGTCGCCGCGCTGTGGACCGCTCCGCTAAGCCGCGTGATCTGGGTGGTGCGTTGCCTCGGTGCGCCGCTCTCGTGGTGGCACCCCAACGCCGGTGCGGTGCTCGGAGCCGCAGGCCTCGTCACATTCCTTCTTGCGGCGGCACATGCCGCCCGAAGACGGCCGCGCCCGGCTGACGTGGTGTGTCTCGGCGTTGCGGCCTTCTGGATGGGAAGCGCGTTCCTCGTGGCGTGGGGGCGCACGGCGTACTCCGGAGAGTCCTGGGGCACACCGCGTTACCAGACGCTATCCCTGCTCTTCTGGGCGTCGCTTCTCACCTGGCTCGTCGTTCGCATCGGGAGTGGTCCAGTTGCACTGGGCGTTCGCGCTGTGATGCTCGTGGGTGTAGCCACACTTCTGATCCCCTCGCACTTCGCGCAGGGTGCCCGGGTGGGAACTTTTGCCGAACGGGTACGCGCTGCCCACTTGGCGCTGGTTGTCGGGGTATCGGACCGCAGCGCATACCAGGCGACGTTGCCCTTTTCGGACCGAAAGCGCCGACGTGACGCCGCCAAGCGCCACGCCGGATTTCTCCGCGGGCGGCAGCTTGGAATGTTTCACGACGGGCGCCACACTCTTCTGGGCCGGCAACTCGACGTATTGCACCCGCAACGCAGCGAGGCGTGCGAGGGCGGTATTTTTCGGAGCGCGGATAGTGCATCGAAGCGCTGGGTCCGCGTCGATGGTTGGGCCCGGGAGGTCGGGTCGGTGCGCGTTCCCGACCTGATTTTCACCGATCCGATGGGCCGGGTAATAGGACTCGGGGAGCCGTTGCGTCATCCGCTTTTCGGAGCAGAAGACGCTGCGCCTCACTTCGTCGCGTGGCGGCACGCCGCACCCGCTGGCGAGGTCTGGGCGGTTCTCGGGGATGGGAGCGCGTGCCGCGTGGCCGCGTGGGGTAGGGCCTAGGGACCGATCGCCCCGGTGTCTCGGAAGCCCGCTACCGGGATCCCATCACCGGCTGTCCCCATCACGAGTACAGCCTCTGTCGGGTCGAGCGCGCCGCCCGGGCCGCCGGTACCCCTTTTCGTTTGACAGCGAGGGGCTAATTTCTATACGCTACGTCTCGTATTCCTATCCTTAGAGGTGAAGCGTGGACTTCGATTTTTCCCCCGAAGAGCAGAAGTTCGCCGACGAGGTCGAACAATGGCTCGTCGACAACCACGACCCGGTTGTGATGGACCACCACCGCGAGAATTTCAGCCAGCTCTCGGATACGCCCGAGCGCCGGGCGTTCATGAAGAAACTCGCGGCCAAGGGCTGGCTCGGGATGTCCTGGCCCAAGCAGTACGGGGGCCAGGAGATCGAGGGGGTCTTCGAGTTCATCCTGACCGAAGCACTCTCCCGGCACGCGGCTCCGCAGATTGGCAAGGGTGTCGGCATCATCGGCAAGACACTGATCCGTCACGGCAGCGAGAAGCTCAAACGGGAGTTCCTGCCGCAGATCCTGAACGCCGAAGTCGAGTTCGCGGTGGGTTACAGCGAGCCCCAGGCCGGCTCGGACGCCGCCAACATGCAGCTCAAGGCCGAAAAGGTCGAGGGCGGCTGGAAGCTCAACGGGCAGAAGATGTGGACCACCTCGGCGCACTTTGCCGACTGGTACTGGGTGGGTGCGCGCACCGATCCCGACAAGCGGAAGCACGACGGCATCTCGCTCTTCCTGATCCCGATGGATCACCCGGGCCTCGAGGTGCAGAGTCTCCCGACGATTGGCAAGGACACGACGAATCAGGTCTTCTTCGAGGACGTTTTTGTTCCGGACGACTACCTGGTGGGCGAGCGCGGACGCGGCTTCCAGATGATCTCTGAAGCGCTCGACCTCGAGCGCTTCACGATGTTCACGCTCTCCCCGATCACGAACCGCACCGACGTGCTGGTCGACTGGGTGAAGCAGGCCAAGCGCGACGGCAAGCCGCTCAAGGACGACCCGAACGTGCGCCGCACCATTGCGCATATCGTGACCGACACGGCCGTGGCCAAGGGGCTTAGCACACGATTTCTGTGCGCTGCGAAGGGCGGGGGCAAGCCGCCGACGATCCAGTCATCGCAGTACAAGCTGTTCACCACCACTCTGTCGCAGCGCGTGTGCAAGGACGCGCTGGACATTGCCGGCCACGAGGGAACGATCATGGAGGGGCAGGAAGAAGCGCCTCTCCTCGGTCGCTTCGAGGGAGCCTACCGTGCGACCATGAACGAGACGGTCGGCGGCGGATCGTCCGAGATCCAGAAGAATATCATCGCCCGGCGGCACCTCGGGCTGCCGAAGAACTTCTAGAGGATTCCCCCATGGATCTCGAACTCACCGAAGAGCAGCAGATGATCGTCGACATGACGCGCGGGATGCTCGAAGAGCACTGCAGCGTCGAGGTCGTGCGCAGCGTGGAAGACGATCCCAAGGGCTACCCGGACGAGCTTTGGAAGCAGATGGGCGAACTCGGACTCAACGGCATCCTCATCCCCGAAAGCCAGGGCGGCGGCGGCATGAGCCTGCTCGAAGCGGCCTTCGTCTACGAAGAGCTCGGCCGGGCCATGGCGCCGGTTCCCCACTTCGTGAGCTGCGTACTCGGCACGGGTGTCCTGCTCGAAGCCGGCAGTGAGGCACAGAAGGACGAGTGGCTGCCGAAGATCGCCGACGGCTCCGCAATCCTGACGCCGGCCTGGTACGAGCCGGAGCGCGGTCAGGGTGAACCCGGTGTGCAGCTCGAGGCCACGCTCGATGGAGGCGAATACGTATTGAACGGTGTGAAGCGATCGGTCCCCTACGCCAGCGCTGCGGATCGCCTGCTCGTTCTCGCCCGTTCCGAAGCTGGCGTCGAGACCCTGCTCGTCGATCCCGACGCCGAGGGTGTAACGCTCACGTTTTTCAAATCTCAGGGGCGCGAGCCGCACTACCGCGTCGATTTCGACGGTGTTCGCGTGAAGTCGGAAGATCGGGTTGGCGAGCCCGGTTCGGGCTGGAAAACGTGGGACAAGGTGATGCACGACGCGATCATTCTGGTCGCCGCTCAGGCGATCGGAGGTGCCGACCGCTGCCTCATGGAGACCGTCGCCTACGCGAACGAGCGCGTGCAATTCGACAAGCCCCTCGGAGCCTTCCAGGCGCTGGCCCACTACATGGCGGATGCGTCGACGAGCATCGACGGTGGACGCGCCCTCGTCCACGAGGCCGCGTGGAACCGGACGCAGGGCCGCAGCATCGCGCGGCTGGCGCCGATGGCGAAGCTCTTCTGCTGCGAGGCCTACCGGGAAACGACCCGGGTCTGCGCGCAGATCTGGGGCGGTGTCGCGTTCACGATCGAGTACGACCAGCAGATGTTCTTCCGGCGCGCCAAGCACCTGCAGCTTTCCTGGTGGGATACGCCCTACCTGGAAGAACTCGTCGCGGCCGACGTACTCGATTCCTGAGGCGCGCCGGTCAGGACGCACCATGTCGATTCCCCCTGCTCTCGACGGCGTGACCGTGCTCGATCTGGCAACGGTCGGGCCTGCAGCTCGCTGCTCGCGGATCCTCGCCGACTACGGCGCTCGCATCGTCAAAGTCGGAACACCGCCGCGCAAGGCGGGACTGCAGGTCGAGCCGAACTACCACGCGTATTCGGGATCCCGTTGGATGCAGCGGGTACGTATCGACCTGAAGGCGCCGGCCGGGAAGGCGGCCTTTCTGAAGCTCGTCGAGAAGGCGGATGTGGTGATCGAGAGCCTGCGTCCGGGCGCGGTCAAGCGCCTGGGTCTGGGCTACGAAGATCTGCGCGCCCTGAACGTGCGCATCATCTACTGCTCGACCAGTGGATACGGCCAGGACGGCCCGATGTCGGCCTGGGCGGGTCACGACATCAACTACCTGGGCGTCGGCGGTTTCCTGCACACGACGAACCGGCGTGCCGACGGCGGGCCTCCCATCCCGGGCGCCACGGTGGCCGACAGTGCGGCAGGCGGCATGCAAGCCGCCATTGCGATCATGGCGGCGTTGTTGCGGCGGGAGAAGACGGGTGAGGGCGAGTATCTGGACGTATCCGTGACGGAAGGCGTGCTGTGGTTGATGTCGCTGAACGTCGATCAGCACCTGGCGACGGGTGCAGATCCGGGACCGGGACACGACATCCTGACCGGCCGCTACGCCTGCTACGACACCTACGTAGCTGCCGACGGAAAATGGCTCTCGGTGGGTGCCATCGAGCCACATTTTTTTGCGAATCTGTGCAAGGCGATCGGCTGCGAGCGCTGGCTCGAGCATCAACTCGACGATGCCGTGCAGGACGAAGTTCGCGCCGATTTCCGCACGGCCTTCGCGAAGCGGACGCGCGACGAGTGGGTGGCGGACCTCTCGCCGAACGACACCTGTGTGGCGCCTGTCTACACGATGGCCGAGCTGGCCGCAGACAGCCATCTCCAGGGCCGCGGCGCTTTCTGCGAGGCCCGCCACCCGGAAAATGCGAGGTTCCGTCAGCTTGCCCCGGCGTTCGCCGGTATGAAGCAACCCGACGGACCCGTCGATGCGCGGGTGGCGTCCGAGACCGATACCGAGGATCTCCTGAGGCAAGCGGGTGTCTCCGCCCAGGAGATCGAGCAGCTGCGCGCTGACGGCGTCGTTGCCTGAACCGCAAAAGGAGGGAACCCGTGTCTGACCTGCCGGCCGAAGTCCAGGGATGGATCGGCGAGAAGCGCTACGAGATCGAGGGCGAGTTCGACGTGGAGCCGGGCTACATCTACACCACGTGCTCTTCCGTGGAGAACGGCAACCCGATCTACTGGGACGAGAAGGCGGCGAACGAGATCACCCAAGGTCTGATCGCGCCGCCGGCGATGATCTCGGTGTGGTTCCGGCCCCATCTCTGGGCCCCGAACCGCACCGAGCAGGTGATGCCGCTCCAGGTGCACTTCGACTTGAAGGAGATCTTCGGGCTGCCCGAGGCGGTCATGAGCGACAACACGGTCACCTTCGGTGAGCCGGTGCGGCCGGGCGATCGCCTGCGCACCTGGCAGGTTCTCCGGAAGGTGAGCGGTGAGAAGAAGACGAAGCTCGGCACCGGCCGCTTCTGGGACATCGATGTCGAGTACGTGAACCAGAGCGGTGAATGGGTGGGCACCGAGACCTACACGGGCTACGGCTACCGGAGGGATTCGTGATGAGCTACCCGACCTTGACAGCGGATCAGGTGAAGCCGGGCGACCTGCTCCCCGAGCTTTCGAAGGACGTCTCGCCCGTGACCGTGGTGCTCGGTGCCATGGCGAGCCGCGACTGGCGGCCCCAGCACCACGACTACAAGTTCGCCACCGAGAACAACGGCGTGCGCGACATCTTCATGAATACGCCGAACCTGGCGGCCTGGTTCGAGCGCTACGTCACCGACTGGACCGGACCGTACGGGCGCATGGGCTGGATTCGGTTTCGCATGAAGGACTCCGTCTTCCCGGGCGAGACCATGGTCTTCAACGGCACGGTGACGGGCGTCGACACCGACGATGCGGGGTGCACCTGGGCCGAGGTCGAGCTCGAACTCGTGAGCGGCGGACGCACCACCACGGTCTGCACGGCGCGAGTGGCGATTCCCACCCATGAGGGAGACAATCCGTGGCGCCGGCGGGGTGAGGACTGGAAGCCAGGGGTTTCATCATGAGCATACGAAGCATCGTGTGGGCACTGATTGGCGCGCTGTTGCTCGCGGGCTGTGCGTCGGGTCCGATTACGACCTGGCCCTACTCGAGTTGGTACAGCGAGAGCGGTGCCGACAGCATGGGTGGCTTCAAAGCGAGACGCGCCGAGTGTTTGTCGGAGGTCGGGGCCAATCTGCAGCCGGCACGCGTTCCGAAGGGCAGCGGCCAGGAGAATAAATTCATCATCTGCATGAACGCTGGCCATTGGTGCACCCAGGCTTTCAAATGCCAGAAGTCCGGGGCCTCCTAGGGCGCGAGGGGCACCTCGCTAGCGCCGCAGGTCGCGCACCGCCGCGCTCATTCGATCGGCCCGAAGCGGAAGCGCTCGAGCCACAGCCGGCTCGCGCGAGCGAGAGCCGAAGTGCCGCGGGCGCTAGACCCGCGTGGGGTCGAGCAGGGCATTCGATCCGCCGTCGGCGATGATGACTTGCCCCTGGACATAGCTCGCGTCCGGCCCGAGCAGGAAGGCCACCACCCCGGCGATCTCGTCGGCGCTGCCGTGGCGTCCCATGGGTACCGGCATGGCCTCGATGGCCGGCGCGTGGGCTGCGTCCGAGAGCAGGCGGTCGAGCATCGGGGTGTCCATCTTGCCGGGCGCCACGGCGTTGATGCGGATGCCCTCGGGTGCCCACTCGACGGCGCGCTTCTTCACCGCCTCGGCGAGCGCGCGCTTGGCGTTCGAGTACGACGTGGTGCCGTCTTTGTCGGCCATGATCCCCTGGGCCAGCTTCTCGTCGCCGTCGCGGCAGGCCTGGAGGTACTCGGGCAGCATTAACATCTCGGCCGCGGCACCGATCGACGAGATCGCAACCGCGGCGGGTGCGCTACCCCGGGAGAGCTCCGGTTTCAACCCGTCGAGAATTGCGACAGCACCAAAATAATTCACTCGGCAAATGGTTTGAGGGTCGTCGTAGGGGCCGAGGCCGGCGCAGGACACGAGTCCGTCGAGACTCCCTCCGCAGGCCTCCCGTGCCGCCGCGATGCCCGCAGCGCGCCCGTCGGGCGTGCCGAGGTCGGCGACGATGGGGGCGTCGCGCCGGTCGAGCCCAATGACGCGGTGTCCGTCCCTCTCGAGCCGGCGAACGAGCGCGGCTCCCAGACCCGATGCAGAACCGGTGATGACGATGGTGCGCATCCCACCATTCTACTACGGCCGGCGCTACGGCGTGTGGGTGTTGTCCTTGGACTCTGCGTTGGTACGTTCACTGGAGTGAGACGTGTGCTTGCGACGACCCTGCTTTTTCTCTTGGGGCTCGGGTGTGCCGGCCCCGGGACTGTCCACAAGCGCACGTGGGTCGAAGTCAGCACCCCGAATTTTACGATCTGGAGTTGCCAGAGTGAACGCGCGACGCTGGAATTGGCGCGTGACCTGGAGCTCTTCCGATCGGTTGTCGAGTTTGTCGTGGGCCGACCGCTCTCGACTTCGCAGGTTCCGATTCGCGTCTATGCTTTCGACACCGCAACGAGCTACCGGGCCTTTGCACCTCGGGACAGCGCTGGACTTTTTTTCAGACCATGCGGCAGAACATCATCGTGTTATCTCCCGCGCGCAAAAATGCGACCCGAGTGATTCAACACGAGTACGTTCACTTCCTGCTCGCAAATCACGAAGACTTCGTTTATCCGCCCTGGTATCACGAGGGCTTTGCCGAGTTCTTGGGCACGGCCGCACTCGAGGACCAAGATGTCGAGATCGGCGCTCCGCCCGGTGGTCTGTGGGGTTTCAGAATGGCGACCTGGGTGCCGCTCGAGGAACTGCTTGCCACGAAGGATCGCACGAATGTTTCAGTGGCCACGTTGTACGGCCAATCGTGGGCATTCGTTCACTATCTCAATTTCGGGCGCGACGGCAAGGGGAACGCAACTCGAGAACTCACCACGTTCTTCCGCGCGCGGGAACGCGGACGCAGCGTCGAGGACGCCGTGGAGAGTGCGTTCGGTATGAGTGTGGATCAGCTCGACGCTGATTTGCAGAAATATGTAAAGAAACGCAGGTTCTCTTCCCTCGTCGCTGGGATCGAACACTTCGATCTGGGTGCAAGTCCGACGCTCCGCACGCTTTCTCGAGGGGAGATCGCCACAGCGTTGGGCGAGCTTTCGTTGCTTCGGGGGCGCCCGGAGTTGGGGTTTCAATATTTCCAGGATGCCCTGGCAGTCGAGCCGGCCAGCTCACGCGCCAGGCTCGGGCTTGCGAACGCTCACGTGTTGGCGCGGCGCTGGACGGACGCCGAGGCCGAATACGGTGCGCTGCTCGAAGCCATACCGGACGACGCCGTGGCACACCTTGACTACGCCAACTTCCTTCACTGGCAGGCGAGGGAGGTGACGGACGAGGCGGAGCGCGCGCAGCTGGCGCGGCGCGCCCGCAGCCACTACGTGAAGAGCTGGAAGCTCGATGACTCCATCCCCGAGACCTACGCGGGCTACGGCGCGACGTTTCTGCTGGAAGGCCAGCCGACCGAGAAGGGATTGAAGACGCTCCGGCACGCGCACCAGATGCTCCCCTCGTCGGTGGATATCTGTATCGATCTGGCTCTCGCTTACCACACTCTTGGCAGGTCTGAAGACGCTCGCCGGCTTCTGATTGCCACGGTGGGGTACATACACGACGAGGCACGGCGGAAGGAAGTCGAGGCGGTTCTCGTAAAAACCGGCGGCGTCCCCGGCGGCGAGGCATCGGGTACCTAGGGGCGGAGCGTGTAGCTCCGCGGACCGGTGTGAAGGGCGAGCTGGGGCTCGGTCTGGTCGATCCAGTCGCAGAGCCGGGGGCGGGTCTCGCACGGGTCGATGAGGTCGTGGACGCCGAACTCCTCGGCGCGCCGGAAGACGGACTGGGCCGCGGCGATCTCGTCCTCGAGTTCCCGGCGCCTCTCGGGGTCGGGGGCCGCTTCGATCTCACGCCGGTAGGCCAGTGCGACGCCGCTCTCGACGGGCATCGCGCCGGACTCGGCAGAGGGCCAGGCCACCACCGTGGCGTTCGGGCCCAAGTGGATGCCGGCAGCGACGCCGCTCGATCTCGATGTGCTCGTGTCGCCCGCGCACACCGCGTTCGTCAGCCGGGAGGTGCAGCGCGCCGTGGTTGGCGAACACTCGCCGCTCCGGGAGCTGGCGGAGGCGTCGCGGTCCGCGCTGCCGAACATCGGAGCGCTTCGGAGGGATCTCCGGGGTGATCCGAGCGCCTGGGTCGAAGGCCCCGGGGCACGGCAGCCGGGTGTATTAGACTCCCCAACCCATGTCGGAGCCGCTCCCCTCTGCCACCGTGGTCGTCGTTCGCGACACGACCGACGGACTACAGGTCCTGCTCCTCGAGCGCAACACGGGAAAGAACGTCTGGGTATTTCCCGGCGGAAAGCTCGACGGGCGTGACGGCTACGTGGAGGGAACGAACGATTGGGGAGATGCGGCGCGGCGCGCCGCCGTGCGCGAGACCATCGAGGAGGCGGGGCTCGTGTTGGATGCAGCTGCGTTCGTGCCCTTTTCGCGCTGGATCACCCCGGAGATCGCTCCGAAGCGTTTCGACACGCTCTTCTTCCTGGCGCAGACAGATGCGGACACGCCGGTTCGGGTGGACGGCAGCGAGATCGCGAGTCACCGCTGGTTTCTGCCCGCGGCGGCGCTCGAGGCCCATCACGCTGGCGAGATACAGCTGGTGCCGCCGACGTACGTGAGCGTGGACTGGCTCACACCCTACAGCCGAGCCGAAAGCGCGCGTGCCGCGTTCGACGGACAAACGCCGCTCGTCTTTCGCCCCTGCATCTGCCCCATCGAGAACGGCGTCTGCATGCTCTACCCGGGAGACGCCGGCTACGAGGCGAAGGACCCGGAAGCCCCCGGCGCGCGCCACCGCATGTGGAGTCTCGACGGCCGCTTCCGCTACGAACGCTCCTAGGCGGCGTCCTCGGCCCGGCGCTCGGGCGTGTAGCGCACGAGCATCGATTCGCAGGTCCGCACCAGCGCGCTCGCGCGCAGTGTCGGACCGCCGGCCAGGTATTCCATGTCGGGGAGGCGTCGCAGCACCTCCTGGAAGACGATGCGCATCTCCATGCGGGCCAGGTTTGCGCCGAGACAGAAGTGATTGCCGAGTCCGAAACCCACGTGGCTCTGGTTCCGGTCTACGCGGAAGGTGTCCGGGTCCTCGAATTCCGCGGTGTCGCGGTTTGCAGAGGGGTAGAGCATCAGCACCTTCTGCCCGGCCAGCAGCTTGCGGCCGCGCAGCTCCGTATCGTGCACCACCGTCCGGCTGAACGAACGCACGGGCGAGACGAGGCGCACCATTTCCTCGCAGGCCCCCTTGATGAGACTGGGGTCGGCGATCAGCTTGTCTCGCTCCTGCGGGTTCTCGATCAGGAGCTGCATGCCCCCGGAGATCGCGTTGCGCGTCGTCTCGTTGCCCGCCACGAGGAGAATCACCATCAATTTGATGAGTTCGTCGTTTCCCAGCTCGATGTGATCATCGGTGACGTGGATCGGCCGGCCGTTGGGCCAGTGGTTCTCGTCGTAGCGGCGCAGCAGGCCGTCTTCCTTGGCTCCCACCAGGATGCTCGCCAGGTCGTCCTGGGGATTTTTCCGGCGGTCATCGAGGATCGGATGCACGTAGTTGCCGTATTCCACGTAGGCCCGCCCGCCCGCCGCTGTGACTTCCGGGTTGTCGAGGTTCCCCTCTGCGCCGATCATCGCGTCGGACCAGCTGTGGAAGCGGTCGTAGTCCTCTTCCGGGATGCCGATCATCGCGGCGATGATCCACAGCGGAAGCGGGACCGAGATGCTGCTCACGAAGTCGCATTGGCCATCCGCGGCCACGGCGTCGATTGCCTTGGTGGTGAGCCGCCGGAACGTCTCTTCGAGCTTTTTCACCATGCGCGGGGTGAAGCCGCGGTTGATGAGGGTTCGGAGTTCGCCGTGACGCGGCTCTTCCTCGTCGATGAGGCCGATCTTTATCGGGATGGTGGGGCGCACACCCTCGGCGGAAGTGAAGGTCTCCTGGTGCTTCGAGACGTAGACCACGTCTTCGAAGTTGGCGATGAGCCAGAGCTGGTCCTTCTCCGACCAGCGGACGGGATCTTTTTCCCGCAGCCAGGCGAAGCGTTCGAGCATTTTCTCCTCGTTCCAGTTGGGCGATTCCGTGTAAGCGACGTCGATGTCCACGGTCGGGGTCTCCTTCAGTCTGAGGACCGGGTGCGGTCCGAAAACAATTGGGTGGTGAGTTCTACGAGCGCGCGGCTCTGGCGCTCTAGCGCTTCGGGTTCGAGCAGGTTCTCGCCGTTCAGTTCCTTGTAGAACGGAGCGGTGGCGAAGTAGCCGACCAGCACGTGGTATATGGCGAGCATGAAGTGTGGCGCGAGTTCGGGATCCCAGCCGCCCTCGGGCGCTTCGACCATCTCGTTTCCACGCGCGAAGACGGGGCCGATCCAGCTGCGCAGCATGGGGGTCAGCCGTTGACCGCCGGAGAGGGTCTCGTACATGACGAGACGCGGCAGGTTAGGGCGCTGGGACAGCACCTCCATGACCCGCGCGACCAGCTGCCCCCGGTCCTCGCCCTTGTCGACGAACTCGGAAAGCAAGTCGGTGACCGGGCGGATGCCCCGGTCGAGCACCGCGCCGTAGAGCGATTTCTTGCCGTCGAAGTGGTTGTACAGGCTCGGGTTGCGGATCCCGACCCGATCGGCGACGTCGCGCAGCGTGGTCCCCTCGTAGCCGCGCTCGGCGAAGAGTTCCTCGGCGGCGTCGAGGATCCGTTCGGCGGTGACCTCACCCTTGCGACGGGGCCGCAACGGTTCATCGGCTGCAGAAGCAAGGGGCAAGTTCGAAATCCCAAAAAACTAACTAGCGCTAGTTTTACTTGCAGTGACCTGGCCGTCAAGGCCTTCTCGGGTCTCCGAAGCTGTCTGAGCCATCATTTGGCAGAGGTCCGGGGAGAGGGGAGTGCCACTCTTTTTTTGGGGTTGCGGCCCTGGTCGTGCTCCGGGCTACTCAGGCCAGTCGGGCCAGTCCTTCGAGACCCGGAGCTTCCAGTCCGGTGTGCGTTTCTCGGCAAAGGCCACGGGGCCTTCGATGGCGTCGGGTTTCGGCATGAGGTGGTGGTGGAGCGCCGTCTCCTTCTGTTCCACCTCCTGCGGCGAGAGCATCGGCGCCTCCCAGAGGAGCCGCTTCGAGACCGCGACCGAGACGGGGGCGGCGTTGACGGCGACGTCGCGCGCGAGTTCGAGCGCCGCGGGCAGGACTTCCTGGGCCGGGAGCAGCTGCGACGCGACACCGAGTCGCTGCATTTCTTCGCCGGGGAAGGTTCTACCCGTGAGCAGCAGCTCGGCGGCGCGGGCGAGTCCGACCGCGCGCGTGACGGTCCAGTGCGAGTAGGCGTCCCCCATCACGCCGCGGCGCACCTGCACGATTCCGTATTTCCCTTCCCTGGCGAAGATCCTGACGTCGCATTGCATGGCAATCGTCATGCCGAGGCCGATGGCGTGACCGTTCACGGCGGCGATCACGAGTTTGCGCACGCGAAACGCCGGGAACGCGAAGGCCGCCGCCCGAAAAGGGCGGTTCCCGGTCTGCGTGAGATCGAACGTCTTCGCGGCGACGGTCATGTCGGCACCCGAACAGAACGCGCGCCCGGCACCGGTCAGGACCACCGCGCGCACCGCATCGTCCTCGTCGCAGCGCCGGAAAGCGGCCGAGAGCCCCTCGCCCATCGCCTTCGAGAAAGCGTTGAGCTTCTCGGGGCGATTGAGCGTGATCACGGCGACGCCGTCGTCGCCGAGTTCGAATAGGAGGTCCTCCGAGGCCATACCGGAACTATAGTACGGGACAGGGCCCGTCCGGCCGATTGGAGACTCGTGGGGGGATTTCGGAGCAGTTGGGCAGCGGCGCTTGCCGCGGCGTGGCTGGCGCCGGTGCCGGCGGCGGCGCTGCCGCCCCCGCCGAGTTGGTTCGCCGGGACGCTGTGGTTCTCGACGGGAGTCGACTGGAGCACCGGCAGCTACGGGGCGAGCCCCGACACCGAGATTCTCTTCGTGCCGACGCAGCTCGCCTACCGCTGGGAGCGCTTTCCCGTCACGCCCACTCCTCTCGACGAGCTCGAGTTGCGGCTCACGATTCCCTATCTGCGCGCAGACGGCCCCGGTTTCATCATCGATGGGGTGCCGATGGTGACACCGGTGATCGAAACGGGGGTTCGCGACGGGATCGGCGACGTGGTGCTCGAAGCGACCTGGCGGCTCTTGCCCGAGGTCGGCTCGATGCTCCCCATGTTCGAGGTGGGGGGTCGGGTCAAGTTCCCCACTGCGGATCGCGACAATGGCCTCGGAACGGGAGAGTTCGACACCGGGGTGCAGGCCGGGCTGGCGAAGAGCTTCAGTCTCCACTCTATCTTGGGACACGAGGGAGTGGGTCCGATTTCGTTGTTTGCGCACGCGGGTTACCGAATCCTCGGGGATTCGCCCGAGTTCTCGCTGCGCGACGGCCCGTTCACGTCGGGGGGTATGAGCCTTCGGATTGCGGAGCGCTATGGCATCGGTATCTCTTACGACTGGCGCCGTTCGGCAACCGCGATCACCGAGGACATCCAGGAACTCGTGCCGTTCGGTTGGGCGGTCGTGGGCAGACGCTTCCGGGTGGGACCGTACGGCGTCGTCGGTTTCTCGAATGGCAGTCCGGATTTCGGAGTAGGACTCCAGTTCAGCGTCTTCGTGCGCGTCCCCTGACGGTGCTCAGGAGCCAGGCTTCACGGGTCCGATCTTCATGTCCAGTCGGGGGATTTCCGGCCGAACCACCTCCGGTCGGACTGCCGCGTCCGACCGCGGGGACACTGCGGGTCGAGAGCCGAACCCATGGGACTCACTCGGTTTTTCGGGGACCAGCGATTTCGGTACCGGACGCAGATCGGAAGTCGGCGACCGTTCCGGGTGCTGGGGCATCAGGCGCTCGATCTTCATGCGCTCGGCTCGAAGGACCTTGCCTTGCACGGGACCCTTGACGGTCACCCGCAGCCCGGCTCCAGCACTGCGCGGGAGTTCCAGGGAGGCTTCCACCTCGATGCCGTCGAGGCTGAAGTGATGATCGCCCGCGCGCGTGCCTGCAAAGCCTTGGACGGAGAGGTTTCTCACAGCCGGCATCGTGCCGAGCAGGATCCCGACACTGGGCATCGCGGCACGCCGCGCTTCGGGCCCGGCGCGCTCGATGCGCGAGGCGATCACCCGTCCGTCCGGCCGGCGCAGTCCGCTGACGTCGACGCGGGCACCCGGCTGGATCAGGCCGTCCTTTTCCCCGAGTGCCAGGGTAGACGGGGGCACTTGAACGTCTTCGCCATCCACGCGGAACGTTCCCGCCTCGGCATCGACTTTTTCGACCGTTCCAATCACTGCACTCAGCATGGAGATCGAGGTCGCCACGAGATTATCGCCGTGGTCGGTGGCGATGATCCAGACCACCTGCCCCACCGCCAGATCCGACGCGCTGGCGGGTTCGCCGTTGTCCGTGACCGGCACGTTCTCGTCGTACTCGACTTCGAGGCCGTTGATGCACACGCTCGCGAAGCCCGTGATGGTTCCGAAGATGCCCGTTCCGCCGATGCCGCTGTCCGGGTCGTCGATGCCGGTACCCCCGACGCCGCTGTCGGTTCCGGCAATTCCCGTTCCGCCGACGCCGCTGTCGGTTCCGGCAATTCCCGTTCCGCCGACGCCGCTGTCGGTTC
>PBYF01000116.1 GCA_002729515.1 Deltaproteobacteria bacterium | reverse complement strand
TCGATCCAACCCGCAATCCGCGTCGGTTCGCGCCCCTATCGGACCCACACAAAACCCGGAAGAGCCGGAAGTTCAAGCTGCGTTTTCCTTGGGTCCGATCAGTAGGCATTCTGTCAAATAGAGGGGCGAGGGGAAGAGGCCCCGGTACGGGCCCCGACTACCGCCACTGCAGGGCCATCGACTTCCCGTCGAGATCAGATCGGTGGATCCAGGCTCAGTAACGTTCGAGCCACCACTCCGAGGTCGAGCGCAGGCCGCGCCCTTCGAGCATGTCGCGCCGGGATCCTCGACGTGATGATGGACGGCCTGGACGGCCTCCAGACGCTCGAGCGCATCCACGAGGCCGACCCCGCGCTGCCGGTGGTGATGCTCTCGGTCTCGGGGAAGGCCAGCACGATCGTGGAGGCCATGCGGCTGGGGGCGGCGGACTACCTGACCAAGCCGTTCGAGGAGGACGAGCTCGAGGCCACGCTGCGCAACGTCCTCGAGCGTCGCGCGTTGCTGGAAGAGCGCGACCGGCTGGTGAACGAGCTCGGTGGCTCGTCCGGGGGCGCGATCTGGGCGAGTCCGGCCATGCAGCGCGTCCGCTCCCTGCTGGAGCAGGTCGCCGACACCGACGTCACCGTCCTGATCCACGGCGAGAGCGGCGTCGGCAAGGAGGTCGCGGCGCGCACGCTCCACGGCGTCTCGACCCGCGTCCGGCGGAACTTCGTCAAGGTCAACTGCGCGGCGCTCCCCACCGACCTGCTGGAGAGCGAGCTCTTCGGCTACGAGAAGGGTGCCTTCACCGGGGCGACCCACCGCAAGCAGGGCAAGTTCGAGCTGGCCCATCGCGGCACGATCTTCCTGGACGAGATCGGCGAGATGAGCCCCGTGCTCCAGGCCAAGCTCCTGGCGGTGCTCCAGGACAGCGCCTTCGCCCGGCTCGGCGGCAACGAGGAGATCAAGGTCGACGTGCGGGTGGTGTGTGCCACCAACCGGCACCTCGACGAGATGGTGAAGGAGGGGAGCTTCCGCGAGGATCTCTACTTCCGCCTCAACGTGGTGAACGTCGCACTGCCGCCGCTGCGCGAGCGTCGCGAGGAGATCGCGCAGCTCGTGGACCGCTTCGCCACCCGCTTCTCGGCCCGCTACGACCGGCCGCGCCCCGACTTCGGCGAGCGGCTCATGCGCAGCTTCGAGCGCTACCCCTTCCCGGGCAACGTCCGCGAGCTCGAGAACATGATCAAGCGCATCATCGTGCTCGAGAACGAGGACATCATCATCGACGAGATCGCTCGCTATGGCCAGGGCGAGCGCGGCGAGAGCCGCCTGCGCGAGGTGATCGACGAGATCGCCGCCAACGCCGGCGACCTCCCCCTGCGCGAGGTCGGCCGCCGCGCGGCGCTCGAGGCCGAGCGCGAGGCCATCGACCGCGTCCTGCACCACACCAACTGGAACCGCAAGCAGGCCGCCAAGCTGCTCGGCGTCAGCTACAAGACCCTCCTCCACAAGATCCGCGACTGCGGCCTGGAGCCGGGCTGAGGGGCGAGTCGCAAGGGGTGAGGCCCTAACGAGGCGCTTCGCCTCGCTCGGACGCAAGCAGCAGGTCTAGGGCGACAGGCTCCATGCGTGCTGCGAGCAGTCGATGACCCGCCTCGTTGTAGTGAGAGTCGTTCAGGAACCGGATCGAGCGCGAATCGATTCCCTCCTCGAGGTTCCGATGGACGATCTCGACTCGAATTCCGGCGGCATCCATCGCCGCTGTGTCGAGCTTCGGTGCCTGGTCGGCGGTCAGGAAGACCGCGAGACCTGCGCCGTGGCGAGTTGCTTCGGCGCTCAACTCCCGAAGGAGTCGCGAGGTCAGTATGAAGGGAGCCGTCGGAGCGTCGATCTTCCTGGCCTCTTTCGGCACACCCAGGCGATAGAGGCGCTGGAGGAGCCGAGGGTTCTGTCGGATACGCATTGCTGCGAGCGTGAACAGCGCCGAGTGGTCGGCAACCCGCATCTGAAGATGACAAGCGACTCGATTGACGACGCCATCGGTGCGTCTGGGTTGGAAGTCACTTGTCATGATCCAAGACGAGCAATGGGGAAACCGGGGCACCGGGTAGCCTTTGAGTTCGAGTGCTCCGCCCGGACCGAGTGCGAATGCGGCTTTTCCGAAAG
Organism: Deltaproteobacteria bacterium; assembly: GCA_002729515.1. Taxonomy (GTDB): domain Bacteria; phylum Myxococcota_A; class UBA9160; order UBA9160; family SMWR01. The sequence goes on along the minus strand of PBYF01000116.1, from coordinate 19,018 downwards.
GCCGTCGCATCCGATGAATCGTCATGTTGTTCGTCGGATCATTGTTCGCCGAGAGGAACAGGATCACGTCGGGATCGAGCCGGTGTCCGCGGTCTCGGAAGTACAGCAGGCTCTGGTCCGTCCCGTACCCGCGGACGCCTGCATTGATGACGCGCACCGGCCGACGCAGCCGCTCCGTGAGTGATCGCTCGAGGAGGGCGGTGAATGTCTGCTCGTACGGAACTTCGAACGCCGCGGTTCGAGAATCGCCGAGTGCAAGGATCCGAAGCTCGCGCGGCTGACGCGGTTGCAGATCCGGTCCACGCAACCCCAGCGAGTTGATCGTGATCGGGGTCTCGAACTCGATGGGCCAGGGCCTGGGGCCTACGTAAACGCCCGAGGAATCCGGCGTGTGAGACCAGCCGAGCAGGGCGTCGTGTTGCCAGAAGAGCGATGGCTTCGAGTAGACGTCGTAGATCGCTTCGTAGCCGGCGAGGCGAAGCGCGACTTCCGCGAGACCGAGGGGGAGTGCTCCAGCGACGACGCTCAACACCAGCAACGCCAATCGGCGCTTCCAGCGCCTGCTTCCTTCTTCTACCCCACGCGTCACACCGGTCCTCCGAGTGTGAGCTTGCGGAAACCGGAGCCGGATTCCCAGGGGTAGGTATCAGTTGCACGTGGCAAGGACACGCGTCTCTCAACGAGGGCGCGAACTGTCTGACAGCCAGCGTGGGGCCGCACCCGGTCCTCGGAAGCACCAGGGTTCGGGGCACTCCTGGGCCCCGAATCGGGCTTCTTGATGGAGACTCGCCCTGCGTCGCTCGCGCGAAGCTCCAGCGAGCCTCGAGGCGCGCCTTTCTTCGAGCTACGGCCCGCTCTCCACAGCCTGCTGGGTCGTGGTGCCGATGTATCGAGCGAGGGGATCCACGCTCGCCTCGAGGGAAGGGTGGCTGGGAGCTCGACCGCCGAGGCGTTGGCGGCACTCCTCTGCGCCCTCGGAGTCGGGCTCGCGACGCGATACCGCTCCGCATCGAGTGAACATTGTCGCCATCGCGGGCTGTCTGCCATACTCCGGTCCGGATCGGATTTGCCCTTCAAGATCAGCTTCCGAGGAACTCTGTTGCGCCCGGGTCGCACCCCGCGTCCTCGAGGAGAGAGGTCCGTTCCCGCCCTCGGCCGGCGTAGCGGCTCGGTCGGAGGAGATCTTCGCGGAAAATCGGCTCCCGATCCCTATAATCCAGGGCCGATGCAACTCATGGGATCCGCACTTCGGGTACCACCCTTCAGATTCGATTCCGAGGCTTTTCCCCGATGTCCATCTTCGAGCAAGGCGTACCGAAAGACTTCAAGACTCCGACTGACCTCCCCACCGACGACACGCAGCACGATCGGTGGCAGAAAGCCAATCGCTCGTGGTGGCAGTCGCATCCCATGCGATACGACTGGCTCGACGACGTGGGGGCGGAAGAGTTCAGCCGAGAGTTCTACGTGGAGATCGATCGTCGATTCTTCGAGTCCGTCCGCGCATACATGCCCTGGAGGAGGACTCCCTTCGATCCGTTGATCGACTTCGAAGCCCTCGCCGAGCAGGACGTGCTCGAAATCGGCGTCGGAAATGGAAGCCATGCCCAGCTACTGGCGAGTCACGCCAGGTCCTTCACGGGGATCGACCTGACCGACTACGCCATCGAGTCCACCAGTCGTCGCATGGAGTGTTTCGGGATCGACGCCACCGTGAAGCAGATGGACGCGGAGCATCTCGAGTTTCCGGACGACAGCTTCGACTTCGTGTGGTCCTGGGGTGTGATCCATCATTCGGCGGATACCAGCAAGATCATCTCGGAGATCAATCGCGTCCTGCGGCCCGGCGGCCGCTGCGTGACGATGGTGTATCACCGGAGCCTCTGGTTCTACTACATCTACCGAGGGCTGATTCCCGGCATCTTCACCGGCAAGTTCTTCCAGGGAAAGTCGCTGAGCCATGTGGTCCAGACCAGCGGGACCGACGGCGCAATCGCCCGCTATTACGGAATCTCGGATTGGCGCGCGCTGGTCTCGCAGTACATGGAAGTCGATGACGTGATCATCTACGGCCAGCAGAACGAGCTGCTGCCGATTCCTGGGAGCAACCTCAAAGAACGCATCTGCTCACTGCTCCCCGACTGGCTCGGACGTTTCTTCCTGACGACCTGCAAGCAGGGCAGCTTTCTCGTGAGCTCTCAGCACAAGAAGGCTTGACGAGGACCCAGGCCGACCTCCCCGTGCGCTCCTGGACGGGGCTCACACCGCGGGTCTGCGGCTGAGGCGGAGTGCAGCGAGCGCGAGCAACAACGACGCGCTGATCGCAGTCGCGATCGTCCCGAGGGCCGGGACCTTCACGGCCTCCGAGGTGTCCTCAGGAGCCGTGCAGTCCGGATCCGCTGGATGATCGGTCAAACCGTCGAGGTCGTTGTCCGCGCCATCCATGCAGTCCGGAGTGGAGATCAGGTCGATCGGGCGATCCGGGAAGCTCGCGTGGATCCCGTCCACTCCCCAGGCGAGCGCGGTGGCCATGTTCTGGACGTTGGTCGTGCCCCAGACGAATACCGGGACTCCACCGGAATGCCCGGTCTGGATCATCGTCGGGCTGAGGATCTCCCAGCGAATCGAGATGCCGTCCACGCCGAAGGCGAGGATGTTCTGGACCGAGGTCTCGTCACCGCTTAACATCTGGTAGAAGACGGGTGCGCCGGGAACGTGGGTATTCGCCTCGGTGACCTCGGCGGACGTCGAGGCCCAGAATCGGATGTCCGAGGGGCTTGCGCCCACGTTCGCCAGCGCCGTTGCCACGACTGCCCCGATCAGCGGGTCTTTCATGTCGAGCAGCGCGGGGCCGCGCCCGAGCGCTTCCTGCAGCGCCTGCTCCAATGTGGGAACCGGCGTCCCGGCGTACTCCGGTGCGAACCACGACCCCGCGTCCAGTGCCTGGACCTGGACGAGCGAGAGCGCCGAGATCAAGCCCGTGCCATCGGTGGTGCGATCGACGGTTGCGTCGTGCATCAACACCGGCACGCCGTCCGAGGTCCGGCGTATGTCGATCTCCACCCAATCGGATCCGATGTCGAAGGAGCTGTCGATGGCCGGGATGGTGTTCTCGGGGTACAGCCCCTTGCCGGCTGCGTGGGCGACCACCGTCGGCTCTGCCCCTTGCGACGTGCTCGCCGCGAGCAGAGCCGCTGCAATCCCGGCCAGGACGGCTCTACGCCGTCTCGTCCTTCGGGGTTCCAGATGTGTCCGAGGTTCCAATCGATAGATCCGATCGTCTGAGTACGACGTCTGCTCTCGTCAGCCTTCCACGAGGATACTCTGTACGCCGACTACGTACTTGGAGTGCCGCCCGACGCGCAGGGGGATGCCCTGGATCGCCCGGCCGACGAGGGCGTAATCGTCGCTGTCACCCTTGACCTCGACGATCAAGGCGTCGGGCAGGTTCGCCCTCGAGGTGAGGTTCGGCGAAGCGTGGAAACGCTGATCGTAGACCTGCTGGTCCTCGTCGATGGTCACCCGCACCCGGCCGTCGGAGGAGACGAAATAGCGGCGCCAGTAGGTGTTCACGAGGACGGGCTGGGGGTGGGCATCGATCCACGCGCGGCCTTCGACTGGGAGTTGGCCGCGGAGCTTCCGGAGGATCTGGCTCCAGGGCTCGCCCGCGATCCGGAGCGAGGGGATCCGGAAGTTCTCCTTCCAGCCGAGGCGGTTGCGCTTGAACTTGAGCTCGAGGGTTCCGGGGGGCTCCTCATGGCTGGCGCCATACCAGCGAAAGCGCACCTTGGTGCGCCGTGAGATGCCGGTCAGGTTCTCGTCGAACGTTCGCAGGTCGTGGTCGTCGAAGTAGACGTTGTTGATCCGGCGGGGCGGGTAGGCGACGCGGAAGCCCGCGCCGTGGGTGCGGACCCAGGAATCCACTGCCGACCGCCGGATCGTCGGCGCCACGAACTTGACCTCGTAGCGGTAGACGCGCTCGTCGGGGGCGGGGCCCGCCGCCTTCATTGCCGCTTCCTCATGTACCCTTCCTGGTAGAGGGCATTGGCGTCGAAAGGGCTCTCCTCGACCGGGACGCCGTCGATGGTTACGCGGCTGCCGATCTGGGCGACGGCGACTTCGGCAGCTCGCTCCACCGTCAGGCGCTCCGCATTCAGCTCGGCTGGGCCGTACTCCGGCTTCTTCACGTAGGCCATCAGCGCGACGTGATGAATGTCGCGCAGCTCGGAATCCTGGATGGACCCCTTGGAGAGGTCCTTGGCGACGACACCGGTGCCCACGTTCTCGATCACGAGATCCTTCGCCGCGAGCGCGCTGCCCTCCCCGATGGAGACGGCCTTGTCACGGACCTCGACCAGACGGGTGCCTTCGACGACGACCGTCGACCCGCTGACGTCGATGCCGTCGCCGCCGACGCTCCGAAAGAGTCCTCCGCGAACCGTTCCCTCGGCGAAGTCTCCGTCGAAGGCGTCCGATGCGGTCTCTGTGATGGCCACGTCGTCCAGCACGAATCGCGCGCTGATGATGTTGAGGCCGTCTTCGCCTCGACTGTCTGAGATGTGGCAATGGGTGAGGCTCACGTCGCTCTCGTAGAAGGTGATTCCGCCGGTGAGCTTCCAGCCTTCGTGATCGAAGCCGCGGGTCGCTCGGACCTGTACGTGGGTCCAGCGTGATTCCTTCTCCGCCCCCAACACGAGCAGGCCGGGCCAGGCCGTGCTGTCGTCCGTTGGCTCGAGCCGGATCGGTGCCTCCTCCGTCCCGAGAAGCTCCACCGGCCCGCGCGCGACGAGAACGGTGTCGGAGCCGAATCGCAGCGTCGTCCCCGGGCCGGCTTCGAGCCCTATGCCTCGCGGCAGGATCACGCTGCGCGTCACGTTCCAGCTTCCGGGCTGAATCGCGAGCCAGCCGGCCCGTTGCGCCGGACGCAGGAACGGGTGGAGTTCGAGCACGTCTTCAGGCGTCAGGTGGGGGAGGGGCGGCTGCGTCGCCGCGGGCACCGATCGGGTCGCGATGAAGGCCTGGGGCCGGTCCTGACCCTCTGCAATCGCGGTCCCCTCCATCTGCCAGACGTCGGCGCCGCGCACCGGAGGGACGCGGATGCTGTGCCAGCGGAGCGGTGCGCCCAGCGGAGTGGGGCGCAGGACCACCGGGAAGCCCGGCAGCGACCCGTCGGCGCTGTCGATCTCCCCGCCGCGGACACGTACCGACGATACTGTCACAGGGACCGGAATGGTGCTGGCGAGCTCCAGCACCGGACCGTCGTCGCCCTGGATCACGTTGGCGTGGACGAGGGCGGGATAGCCGCGGTCCCTGCCGCGAGGCACGCGTTCGAAGTCGGCCAGCCGCTCCGGCGTGAGGTCGCGAAGCTCGTTCGCACGTTGCTGGACCTGGCCGAAGTCCATTGCCGTTCGGAACGGGAACTCGCGATTCAACACTGCTAGGTGTCGTGCTTCCAGCACTCTCAGGCGATCGAGCAGCTCACCGCCGTCGAGTGCTCCGGCGAGCTCCCGGGTGGCCCGCACGAAGCTCTCGGCGACCGCGGGGTCCGCCAGGATGTCGCGGGTGATCGGCTCCTGCTGGGTCAGCAGTCGATCGCCCAGCCAGGTGACGTGCAGGTTGCCGTCGAAGCCGACCGGCTCCAGCTGCCGATCGATCGGATTGAAGTAGAGCCGCAGGTTGTGCCAGCGGCACGGGTGGGTCGCGTCCCACACCTCGCATGCGGCAAGGAAGCGGCCGAGGAGCTCGGCATCGAACACGTCCGAAGCAGGCAGGTTCCCCTCGACGAAGCCGCGAAGCAGCGAACGTGCCAGCTCGTAGTCTTGGCTTAGGGCCTCGGACTTCCGGATCGTGCCCTTCTTGAACGCCGTGATCGGTGCGTTGTGATAGTTCTCGAACGGCCCGTGGCTTCCGTTCAGCAGGACGTTCTCCCAGAAGAGGGACTCGTCGAACTTCAGGATGACGCCTTCTCGGCGGCCCTGGCTCTCCAGTAGCTGCTTGTCGAAGTGCTCCTCCACGGCCATCAGGCCGATGTCCTTCCCGTTCACGGCGACGTCGACGAAGAAGTAGCGAGGGGCCAGCACGCCAAACCAGCGGAGCGTCTCGAGGAACAGCGGCTCGGCCTGGAAGCCGCGGGTGCGCGGCGCCTGGATCGAGAAGCGTCGCATGCCCCAGAGGACGTCGTCACCCCGCGTCTGGACGCGGAAGGACCACTTGTCGCCCTCCAGGTGGTCCGGGAGGTCTCCCTTGAGCCTCACCTTGGCCTTCACCGTCCGGTCACCCAGGCGGATCTCCGCGGGTACCAGGTCGTCCGCGCCCGTCACCAGGAGGTTCTGCGCCAGGGCCTCCTCGCGCTTCTGGTGGATCTTGTGCATGTGCTTGAACTTGATGTCGAGGTGAATCTTGTCGACCTCGGCGTCGTCCAGGTGCGCGGCGAGCCAGCGGCGGGGTGCGCCGGTGAAGGACTTCACGACGAGGTTCATGCTCGTCTGTCCGGTCAGGTTCTGGAGACTAGGGCGAATGAAGTCCCTCCAGCCGAACCCGGCCCCGAAGACCAGGCCCGACCAACCGGCGAAACCACACAGGAGAACGGCGCCCCACAGCACCCGGTGTCGCTTCCGCGGCGGACGCGGCGGGACGGGCGCAGTGGAGCCGAGCTTCATGGCTTGCCTAGAGGCTGGGGAGGCGGTTCTGGTCTATGAAGGTCACGCCGGCGCCCGGGAAGGAGCCGCGAAGGTCATCCATCAGAGTGGTCAGGTTACCGCTGCTGGCGAGATCGAGGAAGTAGACCACCTCGATGGCACCGTCGCGGACGTCGACCCGCCGCACGTCCCCCGCGTTCGAGTGTCGCTGGACCACCTCGTTGAGGCTCTGCAGGAACCCCTCTCCCTCGGTCTCGCCGGCCGGCGACGAGATCGAGAGGAAGAGGTTCTTCTGCTCGATGTCGCGATGCTGCCAGCGGAACAGCGCGATGACGGCGAGGATGAGCAGCGAGGCCAGCACGGTGGGCACGGTCTGATCGGCGCCGAGACCGAGCCCGATGGCGATGGCCATGAAGAGATACGCCAGCTCTTCGGGCTCCTTGATCGGCGTGCGGAAGCGCACGATGGACAGGGCGCCTACCAGGCCCAGGGACAGTGCGAGGGACGACTTCACGATCGTGATGATCAACACCGTCGTCAGCGTGATGAAGGGGAAGACCTGGGCGAACTCGGACCGGTTGGCCAGCGTCGAGGCGAAGCGGACGAAATGCCAGCGGAGGACGGCCGAGAGCGCCACACCCACGCCGAGGTTGATCACCAGGGCGGTCAGGGAGAGCGGGGCCCCCGAAGGCAGTAAGGCTTCCAGCTGGTTCATCCGGTCCCCATGCATCCGTCATGAAAAGAGCACAAGAGCGTAACACTATGTGCGGCGCGCACCGCCTCGGGTGACGGCCGAAATCCCGTCTGCAGAGGGGGCTCGGGTGCTTCCCCGCGGGGATTCCGGCTCCTGGGCTCGGCGTGCGTGACTTGGCCCACTTCGGGCGTCAGTCCGCCACCGGGTCCGGCGCGAGCACCGTCATGAAGCCCGCGCGGCTTGTTGCCCGTGCGACCGAATCGCCTGCTCGATCGCCTTCTCGAGCGCTCGCCCGGAGGCCTGCCAGTCCGCGTTGCGGGTCACCCACGCGCGCGCGGTCGCACCGAGCTGGCGGCCCGCGGCCGGGTCGCGTGCCAGGCGGGCGAGCTCGTCGCCCACCCGGTCGAGACCGCAGCAGACCATTTCGCGGCCTTCCTGCACCTCGAGGCCGCTGAAGGCCTCCTCGGTTCCCACGACCGGCAGCCCGCAGGCCATGGCCTCCAGCACCTTGTTCTTCATGCCCCCGCCGATGCGGAGGGGGGCGGCGTAGGCGTCCGCGCCGCGCAGCTCCTCGGCGATGTCGTCGACGAAGCCGGCGAGGGTTGCCCAGGGTCTCCCCGCCACGGAGCGGAAGACGGGATCGTCACCGTGACCGCCGAGGATGCGCAGCTCGAAGCCCTCCGGACCGAGAAGCTCGACCAGTCGCGGGCCCACCACCTCATCGAGGACTCGCACGCAGTCGCGATTCGGCGCCGTGTCGAGAACCCCGTGGAACGCGATCCGGAACGGCCGAGCGTGCTCGGCTTCGGCGCTGCCCGGGCGGAACACCTCGCAGTCGACCCCGTTCGGCACGATCGCGATCGGTGTGCCCTCGGGCAGGTCGGCGTTGGAGGCGTCGCGCTGCGCGATGAAGATCACCTGGTCGAAGCGGGGAAAGTAGTCGCGCTCGAAGCGGGCGTGGCGCCGGGCGTAGTCGGCGTAGAGCCAGCGCTTGACGGGGCTGGAGGCGCTCTCCGCGAAGGAGCGGAGCACCATGCTGGAGCTGTCGCCCGCGTAGAGGACCTTCGGCACGTCCGGACCCCCCGCGAGCAGAGACGCGAAGAATCGTCTCCACAGCACGAGGGCATCCGGATTCCATTCGCGGACCAGGGCTTCGGCCTTCGCGCGCAGCTCGGGTCCCACCTGCCGCTCCAGCAGCGAGGTCCCGGGCGGGCCAGCTCTTTCGAGAACGCCCCGCGCGCGCTCGGCGAGCGAGGGGACGGGAACCGTCACCCGATCGAAGCGCTGGCAGGGGAAGCCCGCCGCCGCCAGCTCCTCCTGGCCGTGCTCGGGCTCATCGGCGGTGCGAAGCAGCACGAACGCCGACTCGTGCCGCGGGATCAGGTTCCGAAGCAGGTGGTGGATGTTCAGGGTGCCGCCCCCCAGCGGAGGACCAGGCCACGGGCAGACGTGCAGGATCCTCACGGGTCGGGCTGGCTCCAGATGCTGCGGGCGCCCGCCAGGGAGCGGCGCGGCGACGCTGCGAGCGGCCCGGCACCAGGAGTCCAACGGTCGGGCGCGGGCTGGATTCGGCTGGTCCTCATGGCGCGAGCTTACTCTCGTTCAGTCGCCAGGCAGGGTCGTGCGGGCGACGCCCTGAATCGGGATCGGCAGGGGCTGGAAATCTCTTGAGTTCACGACGATTCTTGCGGCTCGGATCGTTCGGGAGAGCTCCTGCCACATGTCGCTAGCGCGCCGGGCCCTGAGCGGCTCCGTCTGGGCCATCGTCCAGATCGGCGGCCAGCGTGCATTCGGCTCGATCGTGTTCATCGTGCTGGCCCGGTTGGTGTCTCCGGAGGAGATCGGGATCGCGTCGCTGGCGAGCGCCCTGGTGATGGTGATCGTCGGGTTCCTGAGCGGCTTTCCGGGCGCCGTGGTTCAGCGCGAGACGCTGACGGAAGCAGAAGCGGACACGGCCTTCTGGGCCAACCTGCTCATCGGCCTGCTTCTGACCCTGCTGAGCCTGGCCGGTGCGCCCTGGCTGGCGGCAGCCTTCGAGATCCCCGAGCTCTCGCCGGTCCTCCGGGTGCTCTCGCTGTCCGTCGCGTTCAACGCTCTGGGGAGCATCCATCAAGCCCGACTGCGCCGCGAGTTCGGCTTCCGGACCCTGGCGATCCGCGCGCTGGTCTCGACGCTCCTCTCCGGAACCGCAGGAATCGTCCTGGCCGTGCGCGGCTACGGTGTGTGGAGTCTGGTGGTGTACTTCGTCGCCACGGAGCTCGGCCTGACCGCCCTTGCCTGGCTCGGCTACCGCTGGCTGCCGCGTGTCCGCTTCGACACGCGTAGCTTCCGCGAGATGCTCGGCTTCACCTCGAACCTGACGGGCACCCATGTGCTGGCGGTCGTCAACACCCGGTTCATCGACATCGCGATCGGGTTCTTTCTCGGCGCGGCCGCCACGGGCTACTTCCGCGTCGCGCGGCAGCTCTTCGACCTGGTCACCCAGATCTGCCTGACTCCGTTGCAGACCAACGCCCTGCCGATCTTCTCGCGCATGCAGCAGGATCGCGCTCGCCTGGCCATTGCCTTCGAGGATCTGGTTCGGGCGACCGCCCATCTCACGTTCCCGGCGTTCCTGGGTCTGGCGGCGGTCCTGCCCGTGCTCATCCCGCTGGTCTTCGGTGAGAGATGGGAGCCGAGCATCGTGCCGGGACAGGTGCTGTGCCTGATCGTGGCCATGTACACACTCGTCTTCTTCGCGCCGATGGTGCTCTCTTCCGTCGGGCGGGCCGACCAGGCGCTGCGGGTGAGCTTCGCGCAGACCTCGGCCAACGTGGTGGCCGTCCTGATCGGCGTGAACTTCGGCCTCGTCGGCGTGGTCGCAGCGTACGTGATCCGGGCTCACCTGGTGGCGCCGTACACGCTGTACGTATTGCACGACATCGTGGGCGTACGTCGCGCGAAGCTGGTGGGAGACCTGGTACCGCCCGCGGTCGGGGCGCTGCTGATGGCGGGCCTGGTCGTGTGGATCGGTCACGTCAGCGGCCCGAGCCTGCCTGCGGCGCTCGTGCTGGCGATGCAGCTCGTGGCGGGAGGCCTGGTGTACCCCGTCCTGATGGCGACGCTCATCGCGCCCGAGTACGTGCGGACGCTGGTCGGTCGGATCGCCGGGTCGCTGCCCGATCCGATCCGCAGGATCCTGGAAAGGATCGCGCGAAGCCAGGGCTAGGAGTCGGGGCCGGGTCCGTCCCTCGTCGCCCCGGGGCATTGGGGTATCGTCCGCGCCGCGTGCGTTCCGGGGTCACGAATTGAACGATTCGCATCCGCTCTTCCTGCTGTTCGGGAATGGCGCCATCCAGAACCGGGGCTGCGAAGCGATTCTGCGTTCGACGACTCGGTTGCTCCACGACGAGTTCGGAGCCTGCCGCTTCGTGAACGCCCCCAACTCGAGATTGCCGCCGCCGGATTCCCGCGCCGCAACCTCGGCGGACGCCGAGCCGGAGCTGATCCACGCCCCACCGCTGGGGCGCGCGCCCGCGCCGCGCTTCAGCCCCGGCTGGCTGGTCCAGCAGCTCGAGCGGCGGGTGTTGAAGCGCTCCGGCATGGACATCGAGCGCTTCCTCCCGGATTCCAGCGCCGCGCTCCTGCTGGGGGGCGATCAGTACTCGTTCGATTACGGGGTGCCGTGGCCCTTTTTCAACGCCAACGAGGCGGTGCTGCGCAGCGGTACGCCTCTGGTCCTGTGGGGAGCGTCGGTCGGTCCCTTCGACAGCGATCCGGCCTTCGAGGCGCGCGCCGCCGAGCAGCTGCGTCGCGTGACCCTGATCTGCGCGCGTGAGTCCGAGACCGTGGCCTATCTCGAGGGCCTCGGCGTGGCGGAGAACGTCGTCGCCGTCTCCGACCCGGCCTTCGAGCTGCAGCCGGCACCCGTCGACGAGCCGGTCTTGCGTACGTGGCTCGAGCGGGGCTGCATGGGGCTCAACCTCGCGCCTCTTCTCGCCCGCTACTGGGGGGACGAGGAGGCTTGGCTGCGCCACTGTCGCGACTGTGTCGCCTCCCTGCTCGACGCCATCGATCTGCCTCTCCTGCTCGTTCCCCACGTGGTGTGTCCCGGAAACGACGACCACGAATTCCTGAGCCGCGTCGCCGCAGAGCTGCGGGCCTCGCATCGTTCGCGGGTGCTCGTCGTGGGACCCGACTACGACGCCCGACAGCTCAAGTGGATCATCTCCCAGCTCCGGCTGTTCGCCGGCTCGCGCACTCATGCCACGATCGCTGCGCTCTCGACCGGCGTGCCCACGATCTCCGTCGGCTATAGCGTCAAGGCGCGCGGCATCAACCAGGACGTATTCGGTCACGACCGCTGGCTGATCCAGCTCCGGCAGCTCGACGCCCCCACGCTGGCCGCTCTCGTGGGAGATCTCCTGTCGGAGGAGGCGGAGGTGCGAGCGCAGATCGCGCGGGTGATGCCGGCCTATCGGGACCGGGCTCGTCTGGCGGCGCGGCACCTCAAGAAGGTTCTTCCGGGCCGTTGAGCCGGTCGAAGGAGAGGATCGCCTCCAGCGGCTCACGGGCCGAGGAAGCGACCTCGACGGACTCCGGCGGGTAGCCGATCGCCAGCATCATGATGGGGGACTCCGAATCCGGGATGCGGCTGGCACGACGCAGCCCGAGCTCCTGCCTTCGCGAGATGCTGAGGTTGAGGCAGCAGGACGCGATCCCCTGGGAGAGAAAGCCGTAGACCAGGCTCATCGCGAAGAGCCCGCCGTCGACGAAGGGCTGGTTCCGTTCTCCGCTCGAGACGAAGCAGCGCAGGTCGGTGGTGATGAGCAGGATGCGGTCGGCCAGGTGACCGAAGCCGGCGTTCCCGCTCTGGTGGCGCAGGACGGCCGCCTTGTCCTCCGGTGACGTGAACACGTGAACCCGCCATGGCTGTCGGTTGCAGACCGACGGACTGCGCTGCGCGATGCGTACCGCCCGCTGGATGGCCTGCTCCGGGACCGGCCGGTCCGCGAAGACACGGACGCTGTGGCGAGCGCGGGCGAGGCGTTCGAAGTCGATCCCCGCGATCGACTCGCGCAGCTCGCTCGCTTCGAAGGTCTTGGTGCCTCCGAGCGCGGGATCGATGCTCGGCCCCTCCCGGCTCGTCAGGAATTGCTCGATGCGCCGCGCGAGTTCGGGCGCCGCGTCCGGAAGCGCCCCACGGGAGTGCTCCCAGTAGGCGGCAAGGGCCGCGCAGGCTCCCTGGTACGCGACCGCATCCCGATCCCCGACGGATCGCTGCCAGTCGTCCAACAGGTCGAGGAGCGTGTCCATGTAGCCGAGCCCGAAGACGGGTCGGACCTCCGGGAGTGCCAGGCCCTTCTCCACCTTGTGGTAGTAGAAGACGAGGAGAGACTCGAGGCGCTGTCTGTCGGCCTTCTCGGGGCGGGATGCCAGCGAGTAACGATACAGCCGCCGCAGGTCGTGGAGCGCATCCATCAGGGCGGTCTTGTGCAGGGACAAGCGGTCGAGGGCCGACCGCAGGAACGGGATTCGGCTCAGAAGGGAGCGGACCCGGCCGAGCATGGCATCTCGCTCCGGTTCCCGTCAGCTCGTTCCGGACTTCCTGGAGTCGCAGGACATGAGCAGGGCGCGCACCAAGTCGGTCTGGGCCAGATCGAGAGCATCGTCGTTGGTGACGTTCACGTAGATCGCCCGGTCGTCATTGACCGTGAAGGTCGCGATCACGTGGTCCGGCCCGTAACCGCGGCGGGCGAACTCGGCGCCCCCGGTGGTCGAGGCGAAGTTGGCCACCACGTGGGAGACCTCGTAGCCGTGGGCGAAGAGGTCCCGCATCGGCTTGCAGAAATCGTGCTGCTCGTCGTAGCTGCCGGGGTGGGTCTCGAAGAGCAGGGTCGGCCGGAAGCTCTCGTCTTCCAGCGCGCGCACGAGCCCCTCCAGGATCTCGACTTCGAAGCCCTCGGTGTCCATGCGCAGGAAGTCGAACTTCCCGAACTCCTCCACGATGTCGGGGATCGAGCGCAGCGGGATCGGGATCGAGCGGCCGGTCGTGGCCTCCTGGGTCGCCTGGCTCGGCGGGTGGAAGGTGTGGCAGTTGGAGTGCTTCGAGAGGAAGAGCTGTCCCATGCTCGACTCGTTGGACACGCCCATGTGACGGGTCTCGATGACGTGCTCCATGTGGTTCAGGATGACGTTCAAGCTCAGGTGGTGATAGTTGTTGGGCGAGGGCTCCACCGCGATGATGCGCCCGCTGTCGCCGACCTGCTTGCCCATCATCAGCGCGTAGTATCCGATGTTCGCCCCGCAATCCAGGACGGTCATGCCCGGCTTCAGCTCGCGCTCGATCAGGAACTTGTGGTCCGGCTCGCGCACCTCGTACTTGAGGAGCTGGTGGGAGAGCCCGCGGTCCTCGCAGTCGAGGATCATCTCGAAGTTCTGGATCTTCCGGACCGGGTACCGGATCCCGAAGATGCGACAGAAGAGCATCTTGGACCGGTCCAGCAGGGTCCGGGCAAGGACCGCCGGGGGCTTCCGCGCGGCCGTTTTCAAGCTCGAGATCATTCCTGCCTCTCCTGATTGGCTGTACCCGCAGCCCCGAGCAGTCCTTCGGGGCAGATCCCATGCTAGGGCAGGGGCCTCCCGGGTGTCGAATCCGTCAGAACTGGAAATAGATGAAGGGTGCGCTCTCGGTCGGCCAGAGGAAGAAGAACAGCATGCCGAGCGCCGCGTAGACGACCGGGAGCAAGCGGGGCGAGAGGGCGTCGAGGGCGTCCGGCCAGCGCTTCCAGAAGCGCCCGATCGCGTGCATCACGGCGAAGACGCCGAAGGCCACGGCGGCTCCGAACGGCGCGGCGTTGCCCAGGCCCATGGCCCCGAGCTCCAGCCTGCCGTCGAAGAGGACGAAGCCCTCGACCGCTGTCCGGAGCTTCACCGGATCCGAAACGCGGAAGATGATCCAGCCGAGCAGCGTGAGGTAGAGGGTGACTGCCCAGCTCAGCGTCTGCCCGAGCCGGCTGCCGAGTCGGGTGTTCAGCCGGTCCATGTGGGCGGTGCGTTCGGCCAGCCAGCGGTTCAGCGCCAGCAGACCCCCCTGGTAGGCACCCCACAGCACGAAGTTCCAGGCGGCGCCGTGCCAGAGCCCGCCGAGCACCATCGTCGCGAGCAGATTGAAGTAGGTTCGGCCCACGCCGAGTCGATTGCCGCCCAGTGGGATGTAGAGGTAGTCGCGGAGCCAGGAGGACAGGCTGATGTGCCAGCGCCGCCAGAACTCCGTGATCGACCGGCTGAAGTAGGGGAAGTCGAAGTTCAGCGGGATCTCGATGCCGAACATCCGGCTGACCCCACGGGCGATGTCGGTGTAGCCGGAGAAGTCGCAGTAGATCTGGACCGCGAACATGGCCGCCCCCAGCATCACGACCACGCTCGGTGCGGTCCCGGGGTCCGAGAAGATCAGGTCGACCAGGGGCGCGATGCGGTCCGCGATCAACACCTTCTTGAAGAGTCCCACCAGCACCAGGTGGAATCCGCTCAGGATCGCCGCGCGATGCAGGCTCCAAGACTTCTCCAGTGCGGGGAGGAACTGCGCGGGGCGCAGGATCGGCCCGGCCACCAGCTGGGGGAAGTAGGCGACGTAGAGCGCCAGGCGGAGGAGCGAGCGCTCGGGCTCCACGTGTCCGCGATAGACGTCGATCGTGTAGCTCATGGTCTGAAATGTGTAGAAGCTGATCCCGACCGGGAGAGCGACCGCGAGGACGGGCGGCGCCCACTCCAGGCCGAATGCGGAGCCGAGCCCGGTCCAGTTGTCGCGGAAGAAGTCGTAGTACTTGAAGAAGCCGAGAACGCCGAGGTTCGCCACGACGCTGGTGAGGAGGAATACCCTGCGCCGGTGGCGCTCATCGGAGCGGAATGCTCGTTCGTAGAGGACCGGACCGGCGAGCCCGAAGCCCAGACAGGCCAACCACGCGGCACGCGCGCCGGGCCAGCGGGCGCCCAGGAACGTCGTGAGAGTGATGTCTCCACCTGCCTGCAGCGCCGGCCAGTCCAGCCCGATGCAGGCGCCCGAGAAGCCCAGGAAGAGCGCCGAGATCCAGATTCGGGTGGACTACGAGAGCCGCACGCCGCGGATCCCGAGGGCCGCGGCGTAGTCGATGATCGAGCTCAGGAGGATGAGGACGAGGAAGCGGACGTCCCACCAGCCGTAGAACACGTAGCTCGCGAGCAGCAGGAAGAGGTGCTGGTCCCGCCGGCGTCGCAGCTGCGCGATCGCCAGGAGCACCACCGCGAAGAAGATCAGGAATTCGGGCGTCTGGAAGAGCATGCGGTCCGCTATCGCCCGTCCGGCGCCGGTAGGAGGCGGCCGACGTGGGTGCTGAGCGTTGCGCGGCCGGATTCGTTCGGGTGGACGGCGTCGGCAAAGGCGTCCTCCCCGAGCAGTGCGCTGGCATCGACGACGGCTCCGCGGGTCTCTGCCGCGACCCGGTTCGCGACGCTATTCAGCCTCGGGAGCAGCGGGGTCGCGAGCTCGCTGAGCCGCGGGTGAACCGGCAGGAGCAGCAGGATCGGCGTCGCGCCCTGGCCCTGGATCTCGACGTTCAGGCGCTTCGCGACGGCCCCCGCCGCCTCCCAGTCGCCGTCGGCGCAGCGCGTCAGCCCCCGGGCCAGCTTCGCCAGGTGGCGCTCGAGCCGCGGCCCGTGGATCGACCCCGTGCGTGTGAAGGGGTGCACCCAGTCGGCTTCGTAGCCGGATCGAAGATCGTCGCGCGCGGCGACCCGCATCCGGTGGTCGAACCAGTTGGCGGGGGCGGTCCGGAAATGCAGCCACTGCGCGAGCCGCGTCGACCGCAGTGCGTCGAAGGTCGGAGGGGTCATCCCCGGAAAGTCGGCGAACGCGAAGTGGTCCGGCCAGGCACGCGTGAAGCCCGCGTAGGCGTAGGCGTAGCCCTTGTCGGGGCCCACGCGGTCCAGCGTGCACAGGCTCCTCACGTGGAGCCCCGTCACGACGATGCTCGGGCGCGTCTGCATCAGGCGCGGGAGCAGGACGCGACACTCGTTGAGGCCGCAGCCGCTCAGCCCGAGGTTCTCGACCTGCCACCCCGGGGATGCGGCGTCGCGCACGATCGCCGCATCGATCCCGTCGCGAACGATGGAGTCGCCGAGGAAGACGACGCGGTCAGCCGGCGCGGGCTCGTCGAGGTGGCGACCGAGCTCGATGATTCGCTGGAGGTCACCCAGGGACATGTTGGGAAGCACGAGCGTGACCAGGAGCAGCAGGCCCAGGGTCGCACCCAACGCGGGCGCGCCCACCAGCAGGGCGATCGCCCGGTAGGCCGGGACCGTGGGCTCTTCGCGCTCAGGCTCGTGCACGGCGGGCGAAGAGCTCCAGGAGCACGAAGAGCGGGACGATCACGAGGGCCGAGCGCAGGATCCAGAGCGCGCCGCGAGACCACGCGGTTTCCAGGGCGCGGCCTTCGAGCAGGCGGGCGGTGTCGTCCACGTGGATCGTCGGGAAGAAGCCGAGGAGCATGGCGAGGCCATCGTATCCGAGCTTTTCGAGCCGGGCAGATCCCAGGGGAACGTAGACCGATTCGAGGAACCGGAAGTAGCGGGAGACCTCTTCACCCGGGATCACTCCCACCACGGCCTGCTCGAGGGGGGGGCCGTAGTAGCGCGAGGAATCCTCGCCTCCGGGGTTCAGCTGGGCGAAGCCGAACGACTCGATCGGACCGGCCGCCAGGTCGGCGACGTCGATCGGCCGGTCGCCGCTCAAGGGCAGGGCGCCCTCGCGGAGATCCACGATCGCGATCGCCTCCGGATCGCGCCAGTCGATCCGAGCGCGCAGCACGGTGTGACCGCCGCCTCGTAGGAACGAATCGATGGGGAGCATGTGCACCACCTGGAAGGGCTTGGCTTCCCGGTCGAGACGCCAGGCGAGCCCGAAGGTCTTCTGGGAGCAGTTTCCCAGCCCCCTCTCGATGGTCATGCGGTACTTCTCGGCGGGCAGGACGCTCCAGGCCGCGCCCTCCCGATACGGGATTGCGCCGACCACGGCCGCGACGTCGAGGGCCTCGCCCGCGGCGAGCGGGGGAGGGCTTCCCGCGCGGATCGAGTTGATCTTCTGGAAGGCGACCGGGCGCAGCGCGGCTGTCGTCAGGGCGAGGCCGACCAGGCCCAGATATGCGAGCAGCCACTTTCGCCGCGGCGACATTCCGGCTCTTCCCCCGCCTCAGGATAGTCCAGGAGTACGGGCATTCCGCGCGCCCACGACGCGGCGCTATCGCAGGGGACGACCTCGCGGTCATCCGGAGCGGGGGTCACCGCCTCTTGACCTTGCGCTCCTGATTCACGAACCGGTTGCGCTGCTCGAAGTCGGCGTTCAGCGAGCTGTCCTCGTAGACGTCGGCCGCGAAGCAGGGCTGGCCGCCCCGCATGCCGTTGAACCCCTCGAACGTGCAGTCCACGACCCGCGCATGGGCGTCCAGGGCGAGCTGGATTCCGTGGCCTCCCATGCCGTCTGCCCTGAGCTTGCAGCGCTCGACCTCGAGGTCGTGTACGTGCCAGGAGATCTGAAGCACGTTCCCATCCCTGCGGATCTTCCCCGACTTCCCGCGGCTCTTGTCGAAGGTGGAGTCGTGGAGCCGGATCTTGCGGGCCGGCTCCTTGTGGATCTTCCATTGCTTGTCCGAGGTGCCCTGCACCATGAGGCTCATGCCCTCGAGGTGGTGGGCCTCGAAGTCGATCGGATTCACGAGCTTGTAGCTGCCATAGTGCTCCCCTCGGACGTCGCAGTTCCGCAGGATTCCCTCGCGAACCGTGTCGAGCACGATGCCGTCGCCGCCCGTGTGCGCACCGGGGTGAACCTTGCTGGGGACGCCGCCACCGCGTCCCTTCCACAGGCCGTGCGCCGGGCCCCATGTGTCGTGGACGCGGATCCCTTCGACCAGCAGGCGGTGGCTCGGCCGTAGGTGCTTGATGGTGATCCCGACGACACAGCGCGTGACCTCGACGTCGCGGATCACGCAGTCGTCGTAGCCGAAGCCGGTGATGCCGTAGCGCGGCAGGCCCTCGATCCTTACCTGCTCGATGGTCACGTTCTTGGCGCCGTGCATCCGGATGCCGTTGAGCTGGGTCGGGATGCCGGTGGGGGGGGCACCCTTGGGCTCGCTGTAGACATTCCATCGCTCTGCCCACGTCTGCGGACCGACGATGCTGACGTTTCGGATGAGCACGTCCTGCACGTTCGATCCCCAGATCACCCCGAAGTGCGGCTTCCAGCGGAAGCGGGGGCCCACGACGAGCTCCAGGTTCTCGATCACGTCACCCGACTTCAGCCCGATGGGCCCGTCGAGGACGCGCTGCTTGCGCGCCGGGCGCGGGTCCGCGGCCAGGCCGAGCCTCGCGCCGATCGCGCTCAACGGCAGTGAGGCGAGCCCGACGAGCAGTGAACGCCTCGTACGGTCCATGGCACCGAGACTAGCCCCTGTGCGACCCGGTGTAACGGCGGCGTCGCGCGACTCCAGATCGACCTCAGGTGGACAGGAAGGCTCCGAGGACGTGGAGCAACCAGACCCGGGAGAAGTGGACCCGCCCGGCGCGGAAGCCGGCTTCCGCGGCAGATAGGAAGTTCAAGCTGCGTTTTCCTTGGGTCCGATAAGTAGGCATTCTGTCAAATAGAGGGGGCGAGGGGAAGAGGCCCCGGTACGGGGCG
>PBYF01000115.1 GCA_002729515.1 Deltaproteobacteria bacterium | reverse complement strand
CGCAGGCCTCGCCCGGGCAGCCGCCGCAGGCCTCGCCCGGGCAGCCGCCGCAGGCCTCGCCCGGGCAGCCGCCGCAGGCCTCGCCCAGGCAGGGGCCTAGCCCCTTTCCGACCCGCGAAGCGCTCGAAGAATTGAGTGATTCACCGGAGCCGGTGGAGATCTTCAGACTCGACATTCACCCTGTCGACGAATGGACCCTCGAGGGACCGTTTCCCGAGCAGGTCGGTGCCCTGCCGTCGACCGACACGGGGCCGTGGGGTGCCCTGCTGCACGAGGCGGCGCGCCGGCGCGCCGGGCTCGTGCTCCCCAGCGAGGGCATGAACTGTGTTGCCCGCGAACTGGGTCGTTTCTATTTGGCGCACCGGGGCCAGCCACCCCAGGCATTGAAGCGCTTCATCGCAGCGCGTTGCCACACTTCGGTCACGCGCGTTGGAACGGCGTGGGTGAGCCAGGATGTGCCCGTTCACTACGACGAGGGTCAGGTCTTCACCCGCTGGAAGCAGTCGGTGCAGGAGACGCTCGAGCGTCATCTGGGCGGTGGTCCGCGAACCGCGGGAATCTGGTACGGAAAGCGCGATGACCATGTGGTCGTGATGGTGGCCTATGGGATTCGCACGGTTCAAGTAGAGCCCTTCGATCCGTTTGCAGTCGACGGGCGGGTCGAGCTCCGCGGTGAGGTCCTCGAGAATGTCGCGGAGGTGACTGTCCGCGTGAACCGCGGCCGCTTTGGAGTCGCCGAATGCGAGCAGGTCGAAGATTCGATCTTGCCGCGCTTTCACTTCGTATGCGAGGTCGATCCGGGTGACGTCTCTGCGTACCTGTCGGTGGATTCCCAGCGACCGGGGCGCCTGCTCGGAACTCCCGGCATCCTGGCGCTCATCTGGCCGGGCTCGAGTACGACACAGACCTACCGGCGCCCCGGCTATGCCGAGTCCTGGCCGGTGATCCAGGTCGACGAGATGCCCGACGGCCTGGTCGCGCTGCTCAACCAGATTCGAGGCCGTGCGGGACTCGACCCCGTGGAATTGGACGTCGCCCAAAGTGAACTGGCCGAGGAACTCGCTCCGCATTTCTTTTCTGCAGCATTTGGCCAAAATCCCGAAGCCCAAATGGATCTGGTCGTTCTCGGCATGATGGCCGGTTGGCGTGTGGAGGGAATGGTCGAGGCCGGTCGTTTCACTGCAGCGTGGACCATGCGCTCGAATGATCTCGGTGACTTGATTTCCGAGTCGCTTGCATTTCCGGCGGGACGCGAGGTGCTGCTCGACGCCAGGGCCGACCGTCTGGCGGTGGGACCCATGCTCGAAATCAAACCGGGCCGGGAGTCGATGGCGGCGGTTTTTGGCACCTACGCGCTCTTTACTGCCCAGGCTCACGACTCGATGGCGCGTCGAGTCTACGGACAGCTCGAGAGTGAGCGCCGCGCGCGCGGGCGGAGTGCACCCGAGCGGCTCGTCGATGTGACGCCGCTGTGTCACGAGGCGGCGATGCGGGTTCAGGCGGGTCTCGATCCGAGCGATGTCATGAGCGTGCTGATCCGGGAGAGTTCGAACGTGCTGCGGCGGCCCGTTTCCGGCTGGATCGCCGAGGTCGCCGACATCGAGGAGCTCGAGTTCCCGACGGAGTACCTGGAAGATCCGAGCCTCGCTGTGGCTGTGGCGGTCGGTCACCGCAAGCGGGAAGGTGAGCCCTGGGGTCGCTACGTCGTTCTGCTGGTCGTGGCGGCACCCGAAAGCCGCGGCGCCTGAGACCGTTTGCGCGAGACGACCCAGCCGAGGAAGCGTTCCACCCCGCGGACGACCTGCGTGGTGCGCTTGGAGTGGAAGACCTCGAAGGCGTGCTGCGCCCCGGGAATCTCGGCGTAGCAGACGGGCTCGTGGGCGGTGGCGCGCAGGAGGCTGGCGAAGAGGCGCGCTTCCGCGGGCGAGGCGAGACCGTCGAGGCTCCCGTGGATCACGAAGAAAGGCGGCGCGCCCGGGTGGATCCGAAATAGCGGCGAGGCCTTCTCCCAGTCCTTTCGGTGCTCGGCACGGCTTGATTTCATCACTATTTTTTCCAGGAACTTGTGCTGTGAGTCGGTCGCCTGCTTTCCGCGGCTGTTCGTGAAGTCGTAGACGCCGTAGAAGGGCACGCAGGCGGAGACGCTCGTGTCGACCTCGGAGAAGCCGGGCTGGTACTCGGGATCGTTGGCCGTGAGCGCCGCGAGGCTCGAGAGGTGCCCGCCAGCAGAGCCCCCGGTGATGCAGATCAGGTCGGGATCGCCTCCGTATTCCGCGATGTTGGTGCGAATCCAGGCGATCGCGCGTTTCACATCGACGAGGTGGTCGGGAAAGGTCGCCGCCGGCGACAGTCGGTAGTTCGAAGCGACGCAGACCCAGCCCGCGCGGGCGGCCTGGAGCATCAGCGGCAGCCCCTGCTGGCGCTTCTCCCCAATCATCCACGCTCCGCCGTGGATCTGGAGCAGCACCGGCGCGTGCTCGCCGGCGTTCCTGGACCCGTAGACGTCCAGGGCGCCGTGCGCACCGAGTTCGGGAGTGTGATAGAGCCCGCCGGTGCGGCTCACCTCCGGGTCGAAGAGGAGGAAGGGCACCATTTTCCGACCGGGGCGTAACGGCTTCTCGATGGCTTTCGCCACGTCGGGCGCGATGCTGTCCCGGTAGCCCGGGCCCAACCCCTCCACCAGTGCGGCCTCGACCGCGCCCGAGGCGCGGTCGGCGTAGAGCGTCAGGCCCCAGAGTCCCGCCCAGGACGCGATGCAGACGCCGAGCCCCACCCAGCCCGGCCAGGCATCGAGAGCTCCGGCGAGCACGAAGACTCCCGTGGCGAGAAGCTGCCAGGCCAGGTGGTGCATCGCGAGCTCGGATGTCAGCCAGCCGGCGAAGAAGCTCGGCACCACGAGGGGGCCGAGGGTCCGAATGGGCACGTAGGCGTTGAACGTGAACCACGCACCGACGAGTGCGGCTACCAGGAAGATTTCCGGGCTCATGGCCGTTTATTGTGGCCCAGGTGTCACGTCGCTGCCGTGGAGTTCCGATACGCTCCAGCGGTGGCCCGGAGACGTTACGAGCCGAAGGATCCCGACCTCGAGCGGCTGATCGGGGAGGCGCTGGGGCGGGCGCAGGAGATCCATGGCGCAGTCGAAGACGCGGATCTGGTGCGCCAGATCCTCGTCACGGCCATGCGGCTCGTGCAGGACGGCACCGCCGCCCGGGACCTGAAGCTGCTCAACAGCGCGCTGAAGGAGCTTCGGCATGCATTCCGAGTATTCGCTCCATACGCCCACGATCGCAAGGTGGCGGTCTTCGGCAGTGCGCGGACTCAACCGGGCACCCCGGACTGGGAGCAGGCCTGGGAATTCGCCGAGCGGATCGTCGACGCCGGATGGATGGTCATCACTGGCGCGGGTTCCGGGGTCATGGCTGCTGCCCAGGGTGGGGCAGGCCGCGAGGCGTCCTTCGGCGTCAACATCCGCTTGCCTTTCGAGCAGCGCGCCAACGAAGTGATCGAAGGCGATCACAAGTGCATCAACTTTCGTTATTTCTTCACGCGGAAAGTCGTCTTCGTCAAGGAGGCGCACGCCATCGCACTCTTCCCCGGCGGCTTTGGCACCCACGACGAGGCAGCGGAGGCACTGACACTGATCCAGACGGGAAAGAGCGAGGTTCTTCCTGTGGTGTTCGTGGACGCGCCCGGTGGGAGCTACTGGCGCGACTGGCACGCCTGGATGGTTTCTCACGTGGAGGCGCGCGGCTTCGTGTCTCGCGAAGACCTGGACTTGTACCGAATCACCGATGACGTCGACGAGGCCATCGGCGAGATCCTGAAGTTCTACAGCAATTATCACTCGACGGGGAAGCTTCGAGACCGGATGGTATTGCGTGTGCGAAAAGCGCCGGACGCTGAGGAACTCGAGGCGTTGAACGCAGAGTTCACGGACATCGTGGGTCGCGGTGCAATCGAGCTGGTGGAGCCCGAGCCTGTCGGGGAAGGCGAAGGCCCCCGGCTTCCCGGTGTGATTTTCGACTTCGATCGGCGCTCCTGGGCACGGCTACGCCAGCTGATCGACGCGCTGAACCGCCTGGTCGAAGAAGCGGCGTCGCCGCCGCGCGACGCGAGTCCTCTCGAAATCGTTCCGGTTGCGCTGCCCGACAGTGCGAAGGCAGAGGAGGAAGCCTAGTCCTCGCTCCGCTCGGGTGCTCGTTGCGCCGGGGGCCCTGGGCCCACGAGGGAGAGCACACCCGATTCCCAACGCATCACCTGGTCTCGGCGCTCGACGCGTGCCCAGTCAAACGCCGCGAGGAGCGCGGCGGGTGTCGCGTCTTCGGGGGTTTCGAGCAGCCCCGCAGCGTGTGCGAGCACTCCGGTCACGCGCTCGGCGCTCGCGTGCGAGCGGAGTTCGCGCCAGCCGACGGCGCCGTGGAATTTTGCGAACTTGCCGCCGCTCTCCTCGAGCAACAGCAGATGGTGGCGGTAGTTCGGTGTCGGAAGGTCGAGCGCCTGCTGGAGGGCGCGGTGGATGGCCGTGGCGGGGGCCAGGTCGTGGCCGCGAACGACGCGTGTGATCGAGTCGGAACCGTCGTCC
This sequence comes from Deltaproteobacteria bacterium, assembly GCA_002729515.1. Taxonomy (GTDB): domain Bacteria; phylum Myxococcota_A; class UBA9160; order UBA9160; family SMWR01. The sequence continues at coordinate 31,893 of PBYF01000115.1, read as the reverse complement.
ATGACGACGGCCAGGTGGTAGGCGATCGACCCGTCGCGTCGCCGAACCACCGGGTCCCCGAGGTCGGCCAGCGGCTCCTGGCAGAGCGACCGGTGCCCCTCGTCCTGCACGGCCACCGTTGCTCCGGGCAGGCGCAGGCGCAGGGCCTGTTGGCAGGTGCGCCATCCCGCTGCGGGGAGCGGTCTCTCGCGACAGGTTCCCGGGTAGCGCCAACCCCCATCGGCAGCACGCACGCCGGCCCGTCGCACTTCGTTGCGCGAGCAGTCGCAGGGGTAGAGCAGACCCTGGTGTGCCAGGTGGTCGAGAGCGGTCACATGGCTGGCGTGGCGGTGGCTCTGGACTGCTTCTGCGTCCCAGTCCATTCCCAGCCAATGCAGCGCCGCCCGCATCTCGTCGGCGAATTCCGGCGAGCAGCGTTCGCGATCCACGTCCTCGAGGCGGAGCAGCAGGTGGGCGCCGCGACTTCTCGCATCGAGCCAGCACAGCAGGCCCGCCAGCAGCGTGCCGGGGTGTGCCGGACCCGAAGGCGTCGGTGCGTAGCGGCAACGTTCGCTCGTCACGCCGGCGGAGTCTACGCCACCGCGCCGATGCGGCTATTCTGCACCGATGCCGCTGCGCGCCGTCGTCTTCGATCTCTTCGACACGCTGGTCGATCTGCGTTTCGAGGAGTTGCCGAGGATGGAGCACGAGGGACGCCAGTTGCCGGCCTCCTTGAAGCGGCTGCACGAACTCGTCGTCGAACGTTGCCCGCTCGACTTTGGTGACTTCCTGAGAGAACTGCATGCCGTGGATATCCGTATGCGTGCGGTTCAGGTCGATGAGGGGCGTGAGATCTCGACGCAGCAGCGGTTTGAAGATCTCGCCGAGCGTCTCGGCATCGAAGACCCCGCGCTCCCGGCCGCGCTGACGGACATTCACATGGGTTCGATACGTTCAACCGTATTCGTTCCAGAGCATCACCTTGCGCTCCTCCGCGAACTCGGGAGTCGTGTGCAGGTTGGGCTGTGCTCGAACTTTACCGACACCGATACGGCGCTTGCGGTGGTGGAAGACGCCGGGTTCCGCGAGCACTTCGACGCCATCGTGATTTCCGAAGCGGTGGGTTGGCGCAAGCCTCGAGAGGAAATTTTCCGGGCCGTCTTGGACGAACTCGGTGTTGCAGCCGACGAGGCTCTCCACGTGGGGGACAGCCTGCGCGCCGACGTGGCTGGTGGGGCCGCGGTCGGTATGCGGACCGCCTGGGTGAAGCGCCGCGTCGCAGATCCGGACAAGCACCGGTGCGAGTATGACGGTTTGCCTCCGGACCACGAAGTTGAAGACCTGGCTGAATTGCTTGCTCTGATCGAACGAGGAGAATCGTGATGGGAGAAGTGAACCGTCAGTGGGTGTTGCGTTCCCGCCCCGTCGGGATGGTGCGGGAATCCGACTTCGAGTTGAAGGAGACGCCGGTTCCCGCCCCTGGCGACGGCCAGGCGCTGGTGCGCAATACGCACCTGGCGTTCGAACCGGCCATGCGCGGTTGGATCGAGGACCGGCCGAGCTATATGCCGCCCGTTGTCATCGGCGAGGTCATGCGTGGCATGACTGTCGGCGAGGTGGTCGCATCGAACTTCGAGGGACTCGCTCCGGGTGATCTCGTTTCCGGAATGGCCGGTTGGCAGGAGTTCGTTCTAGGGGGCGCGATGCTGACGAAGCTGCAGCGAGGAATGGACCCCAGCTTTGCTCTGTCGATTCTCGGTATCACCGGAATGACCGCGTACTTCGGCCTACTCGACGTGGGCAAGCCCGAAGCCGGCGAAACGGTTGTAGTCTCCGGTGCCGCGGGAGCGACCGGATCGATCGCGGGACAGATTGCGAAGATTCATGGGTGCCGCGTGGTGGGGATCGCGGGTGGCCCCGAGAAGTGTCGTTGGCTTACCGGCGAGGCGGGTTTCGACGCCGCGATCGACTACCGGAGCGAGGACGTGGGCGCCCGCCTTTCGGCGTTGTGCCCCGATGGGATCGATGTCTTCTTCGACAACGTGGGCGGCGAGATCCTGAACGAGGTTCTCGCGCGCATCGCACAGAACGCGCGCGTGGTGCTATGCGGTGCCATCTCGCGCTACAACGAGGTCGAGTTGCCTCCGGGTCCCAGCAATTACTTCAACCTCACGGTTCAGCGCGGCCGCATGGAGGGCTTCATCGTCCTGGACTTCGTCCCGCGCTTTTCCGAAGCTGCCGGGAAGCTCACGGCCTGGTGCGCCGAGGGAAGGCTCGTCTGGCAGGTAGACGTGCAGCGCGGCTTCGAGAACGCGCCGAAGGCTTTTCTGCGGCTCTTCTCCGGTGCCAATGTCGGCAAACAGCTGCTCGAATTCTGAGCCCGGCGGTGTGAAGCAATGATCTCGGGCGGGAGTTCTAGCTCTTCTCGCGCGCCCAGCTGCCGGACACGGCGCCATCCACGCTGGCTCTGCGCGCGGCGAACAGCCAGCGGTCCTCGTGCTTCACGTACTCATCGACGTAGAGCCCCCAGTGGTCTAGACCGTCTTCGGTGAGGACCTGGTAGTAGCAGCGGCCACGTGCAGCGTCGGGGCTCTCCAGGTCGATCTGGTGGGTGGCAATGAAGTGGCGAAGCAGGTGAATTGGCTTGCGTCCGGAACCGCTCGCGATGCGCTCCATGAACGCGCGGATCGTTTCGCGGCCGCGCAACGTCTCGCCGGGCACCTCGAGGCGCGCGTCCTCGGCGAATAGTGTGAGCATCTCGTCGATGCGCCCGGTATCCCCGTTTGCATTGTATCGCGCCACCAGGTCGCGGATGCTCTCGCGTGCCTCGATCTCCCACGGCTTCACCAGCGTTTCCTCAGGTGCCCGGCTGGTGGTCGATCGGCCGTTGTGGCGTGCCGGGCAGGACACCGCGATTCAACAACACCCGAATGGAACTATCCGGTTGATCCGGGGCGAAGAGCAGCACATCCGTCAGCTCGTCCCCGTTCAGGTCTCCAAAGCGGAGCAAGCCGTGCGCGTCCAGTTTCTGTCGCGCCGATACCTTCTGGAGCGGTTCTTTCCCGCCCCCGAGGAAGATCTTGATTTCGGTGCCGTCTTCCGATTCGACCCGGTCGTGCATGCCATCGCCGTTCAGATCAGCATCGAGTGTCGGCGGGAAGCCCTCCAGCGTCAGGGTGTCGAAGTCGAGGCCGATGTGAACGGTGGTCTCCATCCACGGTTTCTCCGGGTAGAGCCCGTCCGCCCCGGCCCGAAAGATGGACAGATCGACGTCGACCTCCCGGGTCATCAGCAGCTCGATCAGCTCGAGGATGCTGAACGGAATACGCGCCTCCACCAGTTCCAGCTTCGCGTCGCCGTCGAGATCCACGAGTTGGAGGGTATTCCAGCCGCGCTCCAGAACGAAGCTTCGGTCGGGGGCATCGAGATTCCAGGTGCCGGCCCGGTTCAAGTGCAGCGTCGTCTCCGAGCGCATTTTGACGATCCCGCCGGTGGTCGTGGTGAGGATGAGGTCGGTGCGGCCGTCCCCGTTTATGTCTCCGGCGGCCGCGCGCACGCTTCCGGAACCCCGGATCAGGTCTTTCTCGGAGAGCCGACCGAGTGTGAATTGTCGGTCCGCCTGTTCGCCGAAGCTGCCGTCTGCGCGCTGCTGGAAGACGCGAAGCTCGTGACGCGAGGCAAAGAGCAGGTCAGAGCGCCCGTCTCCGTTCACATCTCCCACCTCGACACGGGGAAAGTCGAGAAAGGTCTCGAGTTCGCTTTCGCTCACCAGCGGTCCGGGGCGATTCGGTCCGAAGTAGTTCGCCCTCTGGCCGACGTCGAGTCGGGCGATCAGTTCACCCTCGGGCGTGAGGAGCATGTACTCGCCCAGGCCCGGGACCGCGATGTACAGGCCGCTGCCGAGGTCGAGCGTCATGCGAACCCGGTCGATTCCTCGCTCGTCCGGTCCGACTGCCGCCGTCGGGTCCCCGGGGATGATGAGGTCTTGCAGCTGGAGTTCGCGCCCGACGAAGGAGAGAACGCTCACGGAATGGCGCCGCAACAGCAGAAATGAGTAGCGAGTTCCCCCGTCCAGCGACACTACGTCGTACGCCGCGGCATCGGGAACCAACGGCCCCTTCCAGTCGGGCCGGGTCCGGAACGTTCCACCTCGATCCTGGAAGTGGATCCGAAGCTCGCGCTTCGAATCGGGAGGAACGCCCGTGAGCGAAATGGAGTAGAGGTCGTGACGCCCGTCGCCGTCGAGGTCGGAAAAGCCGGCGACGGCGGTGCGCCCGGGCGCTGGAATCTCGACGATGCGGAAGGGCGAGGTGGTTCCAGTCTCCTGCCCCGCTGCGGGCACGCTGAAGGTGGCGAGGAGCAGGAAGATCAGCCCGCGCATGCACCCCCTGAGATAGCGCGTCGGCGCCACCGTTTCGATAGAGCCGCAAGATGAATCTCGATCTGCCTGGCCCCCGCTCCGGACGCCGCTTGGAGGAGTGCGCTGCGCTAGCGTTTGAAGCCGTGGGCGACTTCGAGCGGGACACGCGGCTCGACCGCGGTGGGAGGCGCTTCACGGGAAACCTCTCGCGGCAAATAGTGACCCGGGTTTCCGATCGCCTGGTTGCCAGCGGTGGCACGCAGCTCTTCTGCGTGCTCCTTGCTTCGGAGGGCTGACCCTGCGGGTACGAGGCGCCGCAGAAGTCGCGGCCGGAGTCGGCCTGGTTGCGCTCGCAGCGCTCGTGCTCTGGCTCGCGGCGGGGCCTCTGACCACGAACGACCTCTGGTGGCACCTGGCGCACGGTCGTGCCTACGCCGCCTCGGGCCCGTGGCCGGAGGCCGACCCCTGTCTCTTCACGGCAGAACGCGGGCCCGAGCCACACCAGTGGCTATTCGCCCTCGCGGTTCACGGTGTGGATAGCGCCGTCGGTCTCCACGGTTTGAGAGTCGTCCACCCGATCGTCGTTGCTGGGATCGCGCTGCTCGCATTTGCTCTGTTCCGGCGTGAAGCGGGTCGTATCGCGCCCGCTTGTCTTGCCACAGCGGTCTTCCTGGTGCTCTCGTGGTACCGGATCGTCCAGTTTCGGCCGGAACTCTTCAGCATCGCGGCCACTCTGTTGCTCTGTGCATTGCTCTTCGAGCCGAAGCTTCCGTCCTGGCGTGCTGTGGCGGCGGCCGTGGTGCTGATCGCGGTGTGGGCCAACGTGCACGCGGTCTTCATGGTGGGGCCGCTGCTCATTGCGGCTGCGCTGGCGGGTGTCGGGCTGCGCTGGCTACTGGGCGATGCGGTTGCGGCACGCCAGCGTGCCGGACGTCTTGCGGTGGCGCTCGGTCTAGGTCTCGTGGCTGCACTCCTCAACCCGCGTGGCCTGCAACAGCACCTGGCCTTCCTTTCGGCGTCGAAAGACGGCGCCATCTGGGGCGTTATCGACGAGTGGTCGAGCTTCGATCCCTTCACCCATTCGAACTTCGAGCCGGCGGTGAGCCCGCTCGCCTGGGCCACCGTCGATGTCTTGCTCGTCGGCTTCGCGCTGCTCGCCGCCATCGGATTCGCGCAGTGGATGCGCGAAAGGACGGCGGAGAGGCTCGACGCCAGCGATCCCGTGCGTTTCGTACTCGGCATCGCCGGAATCGCGGCGCTGCTGACCTCAATCCGTTTTCTTTGGCTCGCGGTCTTCCCGATCCTCTTCGTACTCCACCGGCTTCGCGCGTGGTCGCCGCGGCGGCTCGATCTTGTCTTCGCAGCGGCGACAGTCGCCCTCGCGGGCCTCTACCCCGTAATCGGGGGATTCGACGCCTTGGCGTCGTTGCAGCCGCAGACGCTGCGGACCTGGCTCGCCAACGCTTACACCGAGCGCCGCTTCTTCGACGAGGGCGTGCGTTTCCTGGAGGCGACGGGGGTCCGGGGGAATCTCTTCCACCCCTACGGAATGGGCGGATTGCTCTGCTATCGCCTCGCTCCGGAAATCCACACCTTCATGGACGGCAGCATGAACTTTCCGCCCGAGGTGGCCGTCGACTACCAGAACGTGAATACCGACCGCGGCAGTCGTCCGGACGAGGGGCGGCTCGAGGTACTCGATCGTCGCGGTATCGACATCTTCTTTGGAGTCGGTGTGCCGGCCGGCGGTGCGCGCACGGAAGAGGCCGGTATCTACACCGCCGCGAGCCTCGACGGCGTTCCCGGCTGGATTCCCGTCTCGCGGTCGCTGCGTCACACCATCTACCTGAGGCGAAACGCGGACAACGCAGAGAATCTCACCCGCGTTGCGGATTGGTACGCTTCCCAGGAGGTTCCGTTCGACCCGGTGCGCGGCCTCGATCCGGGCGCTGTGATTGCCGCGCGCCCGGATTGGGCTGGGGCCGAGGGGATGGTTCCCCGGAGCTATACGGAACTGGTTGCGGCCGCACGGCCCGGGAGTCCGCGTCGTGCCGCCGCCCTCGAGACGCTCGGACTCGGTTACGCGTTGGCGGGCGCCTACGAGGAAGGGCTGGCGAACGATCGCGAGGCCGTGCGGCTGCGGCCGCGGGCCTCCGCGCCGCGGCGGCGGCTCGTCTACGGCCTGCTCCGGCTCGGCCGCATCGACGAGGCGCGGCGGGAGGCAGCCGTGCTGTTGAGTGTGGCGCCGGCGGATCCACGCTCGCATGCGTTCGCGCGTGCGGCCCAGCAGCCGACGCCCAGAGCGCTGAATGGACTGCCGCTTCTCACGAGCCGGAATCCCCTGCGTCAGTAGGTCCCGGCGGCACGGGAATGACGGCGCTGGTGCGTAGACGCTAGGCGGTGTAGTCGGGCTCGCGTGAGAGGGAGCACTCGAGCGGCGCAGAGCCGGGTCCCCACCAGGTGTCGAGGCTGCTCGCATCGGGAAGGTGAAGGCGCAGGAGCCACAGCGGCAACATCGCAGCCCAAGCCACACCGAGGCACGGGAGCGGGTTCTGGGTCAGTTCCGCGTATCCGCCCGAGGTTCGACGAGGCGCTGGCGTTGGAGTTTTCCCGATGCAGTGCGCGGCAGCGCCGTCATCAGGTGAAAGCGCGCCGGGACTTCATAACCCGCGAGGCGATCGCGGCAAAAGCGTGCGAGCCCGCGCGGATCGAGCGTCTGTGTGCTGCGCGGTACGACCCAGGCGACCGGACGGCTCCCGTACTCGCGGTCAGGAATCCCGGCGACGCCCGCTTCGGCCACGTCCGGGTGTTCGAGGAGGACCGCTTCGATCTGGGCGGGGTAGACGTTCTCACCGCCCGATACCAGGAGGTCGGTGCGGCGGTCGAAGACGCGCAGGCGGCCCCGCGTATCGAGCGTGCCGATGTCTCCGGTGTGAAGCCACCCGCCTGCCAGGGTTCGCGCCGTCTCTTCGGGACGACGCCAGTAGCCCGCCATGACGGCCTTCCCGCGGACCAGGATCTCTCCGGGCGATTCCGGCGGTGCCGTATTGCCCGCGTCGTCTACGACGCGCAGCGCAATGCCGGGAAGTGGTGTTGCGCCGGCGTCATGGGGCTCTCCGGGAAGCCGTGTCGCGACCTGGGAAGCGGCCTCCGTGAGTCCGTAGGTCGTTGCTACGGGCCAGCCGAGCTTGGCGGCGCGCTCGATCAACGGCAGCGGCGCAGTTGCCCCGCCGAGCAGTACGATTCGGAGCGCGGCCGGTGCCGGCCGAACTCCGCGCGCCTCGAGAAGCCGCGCCAGCAGGGTGGGGACCAGCGAGATGTGGGTGAGGCCCCCACCGTCGAGAGCGCGACTGATGCGCTCGGCATCGAAACCCTCGTGGACTTCGCAGGGCACGGCCTGGTGCGCGGCGCGCAGCAGGATCGAGAGTCCTCCCACGTGGAAGAAAGGCAGACACGCGAGCCATCGATCGTCCGGCCGCGCGCCCAGGTGTCGGGCCGACGCCTCGACTGCCGCCCGCAGGCCCGCGTGGGTCAGAACGGCGCCTTTCGGGTTGCCGGTTGTTCCCGATGTGTAGAGGAGGAGTGCGGGCACCGCTGGACCGAGCCGAGGAGACGAAGGCGGCGCGCTCGTGTCGGGTGAGGGGAGCGCGCACGCCGGCACTCTCGCCGCACGAGCCGCCGACAGTGCAGTGGTGTCCGCTGCGTGGAGCAAGATCCGGGGCGCAGCATCGCGCAATACGCGTGCGAGCTCGGTTTCTGTCTGGCGGCGGTGAAGCGGCAGCAGGATCGCGTCGCGCCGATCGAGTGCGTGGAGCAGTGCCGCGAATTCCGGGCCGTTCGGCAAATGGGCGGCCACGACGTCTCCGGCGCCGATTCCGCGCGCCGCGAGCCAGGCTGCCATCGCGTCGGCGTGAGCGGCGAGGATCGAACGGGAGAGGACTGTGTCCCCACAGACCAGTGCGGTGGCATCGGGTGCACGCGTCGGGTCGAGCCAGGCGCTGCGTGCGCTCACGCGCATACCTCGAGGGTTTCTCCCCGGGTGAGCCGAGTGAGCGCAGCCGGGTCGGGCGAAAATCCGAGTCCGTTGTCCGAGGGCAGGGCGATTGCACCGCTTTTGGGAACGGGGCCGGGCGCGAGGTCGTCGGCAAGGAGCGAACCCGTGGCCAGGCCTGCGGCGTGGCGCCCCGGTGGAAGTGCGGCCGCCAGGTGGAGCGCGCCGGCCCGGCCGATCGCCGTGTCGAGAAAGGTTGTGACCAGCACCTCAACTTGCGCTTCGCGGGCCCGCCGGGCGATCGAGAGCGCGCTGCCCAGGCCTCCCACCGCGGCGGGCTTCACCACGAGAACGTCTGCGGCCTCGAAACGCAGTACCCGCTCGGCACTCGCCACGTCCCGCACGGACTCATCGGCGGCGAGCGGAACCGGGCTGGCCCGGCGCAGACGTGCCAGGGCTTCGAGCGCCTCGCTCGCGAGCGGCTGCTCGACGAGTTCCACATCGAGGCTGGCGAGCGCTTCGAGGTGTGCGGCGGCCGTGGCTTCGCTCCAGGCGCCATTTGCATCGACCCGCAGTGCCACTTCGTTTCCGATCGCTTCCCGCACCGCCGCGACGCGCGCGCGATCTGCATCGAACGCGTTCGTGCCGAGTTTGAGCTTGAGGACTCGAAAGCCCGCGGCGACGGCTCGGCGCGCCTCCGCGGCGGCACCGTCCGCGTGTTCCGCACCCAGGAGAAGGGCGGTCGGAACGCGTGCCCGGGCGTTGGCACCGAGCGAAGCGGCGAGGGATGTGCCGATTTCCCGTGCCTCCAGGTCGCGCAACGCGGCGTCGAGTGCGGCGCGCGCGGCCGGGGCTCGGGCGAGATCCCGTGCCGCGGCCCCGAGGCCCGCATCGGCCGAGTCGATTTCGCTGCCTACGAGCTGCCGTGCCGCGTCCGCCAGCGCTGCCCGCGCGTGCGTCGGGCTTTCGAGATCGAAGCCGGCGAGGGGCAGCGCTTCACCAAATCCCCGCGCGCCGCCGTGGGCCTCCAGTTCGAGAAGTACTCCTTCCCGGGTGTGGATGCGTCCGTGCGCTGTGGCGAGCGGCGCGCGCAGGGGCACCGCGATCTGCGTCAAGCGGGCGGCCCGGAGCTTCACGCGAGCCAACCCGCGGCGAGGAGCAGCGCGAAGACCAGCGCGAGCTGCGCGCTTTCGGCGACCAGGGGGTTTAACGCCGCCCCTTCGGCGCGGCGCACGCGGCGCACGAAACGCAGGGCGAGCGGCAGCGATGCCAGGGGGAGGAGCGCTGCGGGGGGAGCGATCGCGATCCCTGGAAGGAGTGCACAGCCTGCGTAGGCCGCGGCCAGAAGCAGGAAAATCTCTGCGCGTGCGCCGCGCGGACCGAGGCGCACCGCGAGGGTTCGTTTTCCAGCCGGCGCGTCCGTTGCGACGTCCCGCAGGTTGTTCACCGCGAGTGGAACGGTGGCGAGCGCGCCGAGCAGACACGACGTGGCGATCACCTCCACCGGCAGGGCCTGGGCCTGCACCCAGTAGCTGCCGCATACGGCGACCACACCGAAGAAGAGGAATACCGCCGCGTCGCCGAGGCCGTGGTAGCCAAGCGGGTACGGTCCGCCGGTGTAGGCCAGGCCCGCGGCAATGGAGGCCACGCCGACGGCGACGATGGGCCAGCTGCCTACCCAGGCGAGGTAGACCCCGGGGAGAAGCGCTGTTCCGAAGACGACGGCGGCGCCCCGGCGCACCGCAGCCGCCGAGAGCCAGCCGAGCTGGGTGACACGCGGCGGTCCGAGGCGCGAGTCCGTGTCCGCACCCTTCTCGAAGTCGAAGACGTCGTTTGCGAGATTCGCGCCGACCTGGAGCAGGAGTGCGCCGAGCGCTGCCGCCAGGGCCGGGAGCGCTGCGGCGCGACCGTGTGCGGCCGCCAGCGCAGTGCCCACCACGACGGGCGCCACGGCCAATGGCAGCGTGCGCAGGCGTGCGGCCAGAACCCAGCGCCGGGCCGGGCCGGGTGCGGGCGGACTCGTGTCTAGGGCCGCCACGGAAAGCGGTCGAAGTCGGGTTTGCGTTTTTCGACGAAGGCATCGCGCCCTTCCTGCGCCTCTTCCGTCATGTAGAAGAGGAGCGTTGCGTTGCCCGCGAGCTCCTGGATCCCGGCCTGCCCGTCACAATCTGCGTTGAAGGCCGCCTTGAGACATCGGATGGCCAGCGGGCTGTGCTGCAGCATCTCGCGCGCCCAGGCCACGCCCGTTGCCTCGAGTTCTTCCACGGGAACGACGGCGTTCACCAGGCCCATGTCCAGCGCCTCCTGGGCGCCGTACTGGCGGCAGAGGTACCAGATTTCCCGAGCCTTCTTCTGGCCGACGACGCGCGCCATGTAGGAGGCGCCAAACCCGGCGTCGAACGATCCCACCTTCGGTCCGGTCTGTCCGAAGCGGGCGTTGTCCGCTGCGATGGTGAGATCGCAGATCAAGTGCAGCACGTGACCGCCTCCAATGGCGTACCCGGAGACGAGCGCCACGATGGGTTTGGGAAGACTGCGGATCACCCGCTGCAGATCCAGCGCGTTGAGCCGCGGAATCCCTTCGTCGTCCACATAGCCCGCGTCTCCGCGCACCTTTTGGTCACCACCCGCACAGAAGGCATCCGGCCCATCGCCGGTGAAGAGGATCACGCCGATCTTCGCGTCCTCGCGGGCCCGGGAGAAGGCATCGATCAGTTCGAAGAGTGTCCGCGGCCGGAAGGCGTTTCGGACCTCGGGTCGGCAGATCGAGATTTTCGCGATCCCGTCAGCGCTCTTCTCGTAGCGGATGTCGTCGTAGCTCTTCACGGTCTTCCAATCAACGGCAGTCATGAGTGGGCTCCTGCATGCATGGGAGTCTTGGGGTCCGGCATCGCGGTGCGGCGATCGACATCTTCGAGGAAGTCGCGCGCGGTGCGAAGAAACGAGTCGGGAGCTTCGAGGTGGCACGCGTGTCCGGCACCGGGGATCGTCTTCACGGATGCGGACGGCAGCAACGCGGCCAGCTCATTGGCAATTGCCCCAAATTTCCTGTCGCGTTCGCCCACGACGATGCGCACCGGTACGCGTATGTCACCGATTGCGCCGTGGAGCGGCGGCTGAGCGCCGGTGCCCATGCTGCGCAGCGAGTTTGCCAGGCCGTGGGGCCGGTTGTTGAGCCGCTGGGCCCGGGATCGGGCCAGGCTCTCTGTACCCAGACGGCGCTGTGTTGCGAACAGCGGCTGGTCCATCCAGTGGTCGACGAATGCCTCCAATCCCTCGCGTTCGATGCGGTCGGCCAGCGCCTCGTCGGTGCGGCGCCGATCGGCCCGGGCGTCAGCACTCGCCAATCCCGCGCTTGCACCCACGAGAATTGCCGAGCGCACCGATTCGGGGCGCCAGGCAGCCAGGGCCAGAGCCGATCGCCCCCCCATCGAATATCCGATCACGTGGGCGGGGCCGGTGTCGAGGCGGTCGAGCGTCGCGGCGACCTGGTCTACGCAGCGCTCCATCGTGTAATGCGCGGTGTCCCGCGGCGCGGGGCTTGCGCCGTGCCCAATGAGGTCGAGACTCATGACCCGCCAGCGATCTCGCAGTCCGGTGACGAGTCCGCTCATGCTCTCGCTCGAACCCGTGAAGCCGTGCAGCACGACCACAGGCGCCCCGACGCCCTCGACTTTCGCGTGCAGTGCGATCGTCACCGCGTCACCAATGCTTGTGCGACCTGCGCCTCGATTTCGCGGCGGCGTTTCATGGCGCGCTCCGCGTCGACCGGGACGTGCACTACCGAGAGCCCCGGCATCGCAAACGCCTCTTTGAGGGCCGCGGACAGGTGTGGGCTGGAAGAGACCTTCGTGACGTGGGCACCGTACGCCCGGGCCACACCTGCGAGATCCAGTCCGTGGCGGGCGCGAAAGTGCTCTTCGAAGCCCACCGCTTCGCCGTGAGTCGCGATGGGTAGCAGCGAGAAGATCGCGCCGCCGTCGTCGTCGAGGACGACGATGGTGGCCCGGAGCCGGTGTCGGTGAGCGGCGAGCAGCCCTCCGGCATCGTGCAGGAAGGCGAGGTCTCCGGTCAGCAGGACCGTATGCGCCGTCTCTTCTGCCGCAGCCGCTCCGAGCGCGCTCGACAGAATGCCATCGATGCCATTGGCGCCGCGATTGCAGAGTACTCGGAGTGCACGCTCCGAGGCCGGAAGGTAGGCATCGATGTCGCGCACCGCGAGACTGTTCGAGACGTAGAGTTGAGCGCCGTCCGGGAGTGCCCCCGCCAGTTCGCGCACGACGCCTGGGCCGTGGAGCATGGGGTCGCCCGGGAGTTCGGCGTCCAGGGCCGCGGTTGCGGCGCGATCCGCCGCCAGAAAATCTCGGAGCCATGCCGAGGGCTGGGCCGGAGGTTCGAGACGTTCCAGCAGGGCTTCGCAGAGTGCGCGTGGCTCGCAGCGCAGCACGTCCGACGCCAGGTGGCTCGGGTCGTGCCACACGCCGTCCGGGTCTACGTGCAGAACGCGCGCTGGCCGGGTGCGTTCGAGCCAGAGACGAAAGGATTTGCTCGTCGGCGCATCGCCGAAGCGCAGCACGCATTCGGGCGCGAAGCATTCGGCGAAGGTCGGGTCACGCAGCAACAGGTCGGCGGTCGCGACGACCGGGGCGCTGGCGCTAGCCGGACCGCAGCGCAGCTGCGACGTCGGTTCGGCGAGGAGCGGCCAGCCGAGCGTCTGCGCCAGGCGCGCGATCGCGCGGACCTCGTCGTCCCGAGCATCGAGCGGCCCGCAGGCCACGATGCCTCGTTCCCAGCCGCGCAGTGCGCTGGCGATTGCGTCGACTGCATCGGGGGCCAGGCCGGCTTCGGCGGTCGGGGTCCAACGCTCGACGACGGGAGTCTCGTCGAGAACCTTCTCCACCGGGGTGTCGGGCGCGAGCGGCTCGCGAAACGGCAGGTTCAGGTGCACCGGACCCGCCGGGCGGCCGAGCGCCATTGCCACGGCTCGGGCCCCGAGTGCGCGGGCGTGGCGCAGGCACGCGTCGCCCGGAATGGGGACCGGAGCTTCGACGAACCAGCGCACGGAGCTTCCGTACAGGCCGAGCTGGTCGATCGTCTGCCCGGCTCCCCAGTCCCGGAGCTCCGGCGGCCGGTCGGCGGTGAGGACCACGAGCGGCACCCGCGCGTGGTGGGCCTCGACCACTGCGGGATGAAAGTTTGCGGCGGCGGTTCCGGAGGTGCAGATCAAGGCGACGGGCGCGCGGCTCGCTCGGGCGAGACCCAGGGCGAAAAATGCCGCGGCGCGCTCGTCCACGTGCGACCAGCAGCGCAGCTCCGTCTGGGAGACCGCGGCGGCGGTGAGCGGTGTCGAACGCGAGCCGGGGCAGACACAAGCGTGGCGTACACCCGAGCGCACGAGTTCCGCAAAGAGCGTGCTCGCGAAATCCTGGTTCGTGGACACGCTCAGAGTTCCGCAATCGGGTCGAGCAGGGCGCGCAGCTTGAGGCGAGTTTCACGCAGCTCGGCCACCGCAATCGGGTCGAGCAGGGCGCGCAGCTTGAGGCGAGTTTCACGCAGCTCGGCCACCGGGTTCGATCCTTCGACGAGGCCGGCTCCCGCGAACAGGTGCGCGTCCGATCCGCGAAGCAGAGCGGAGCGCAGCGCGACGCATAGCTCTCCGCCGCCGGCAGCATCGAGATGACCGATGCAGCCCGCGTACCAGCCGCGGTCGAGCGATTCATGGGCATCGATCCACGCGAGCGCCGCCGAACTCGGCATTCCGCCCACCGCCGGAGTGGGGTGCATTCGTGCGGCCAGTTCCAGGAGCCGCGTGCCGGGCACGAGTCGGCCTCGGACGGGTGTCTCCAGGTGCTGTATGCCCTCGAGCCGGAGGAGCCGCGGCGCCTCGGGCACGTCGAGTTCGACGCATGTGCCATCGAGCGCTTCGCGAATTGCCCGAACCACTACGGCGTGTTCCGCCTGCTCCTTCTTGCTCTCCAGCAGCTCCTGTCCCAGGCGTTCGTCTTCCACCGGCTCGCGCCCGCGCGGAGCAGAGCCCGCGACAGCTCCCGTCTCGAGCGCTTCGCCTTGGACGTGGAGCAGGCGCTCGGGCGTGGCGCCCAGGAAGACTGCGTCACCGCGGCCCTGAGCAAAGCACGCACTCGCGGGGTAGGCGCGGCGCAGCGCGTCGAGGCACGCCACGGCGTCGAAGCCTTCGGCGCGGCGGAGGCGAGCCCTCCGCGCGAGCACCACCTTTTCGAGATCACCGGAGGCGATGGCGTGGAGCGCATCGGACACCGCTCGTTCGAAGTGATCCGGCGTGAGTGGGGTGTCCGCGTGAAAGCCCGTCTTCCCGGCCGCGGGTGCGTCCGGCAGCGGTGCGGCGAGTTTTCGTTCCCAGGCTGTCGCGAGCGCCAGGCGACGCGCTTCGATCCGCTCTGCGCTCTCGCCGGGGCGCAACGGCAAGAAGGCGTGCGCCCGGTTGATCCCACGGCGCCGCAGGCACAAGAGTTCCGGCAGGACGAGTCGCGCGGCCGGGAAGTTCGACCAATGCTCGTCTCGGGGTTGCCTCGGGGCGAAGGCGAAGCCGCCGGTGACGAGCGGTGCCCCGGACTCCACGCCCTGGACGCGCTCCGTCAGGTTCTGGAGCGCCGCGTCGGCTGCGCGAAAGCGCTGTGCCGCGTGCGGCTCGATCGCCTCGCGGCAGCCGAGCGCCAGGAGGGCGAAACCTTCAGAGGGTCGTTCCCAATAGAAGCGGTCCGTTCCGTAGCGGGCGAGCTGCGGCAGCAGGTCCGAGTCGGTGACTTTCACGGGCACGGCCAGATAGCGCGTCGTGTGGCCCCTCATCGCGGCACCTCGCCCGTCAGGATCTGGGCGGAGCCGAGCAGGAGTTCGCGGCGTTGCACCGCCGTGAAGCCCGCTTTCCCGAGCAGGGCGCAGAGTTCTTCGCCCGGCGGCAGGTAGACGGTCGACCGGGGCAGGTAGGCGTAGGCGGAGCGATCGGAGAGGAGGCCGCCGATGAGGGGCACCACCCGGTCGAAGTAGAAGGAGTGGCCGGTGCGGAGCACTCGTGCACGCGGACGGTCCACTTCGAGAAGCGCCACGCGTCCTCCCGGCGCGAGGACTCGCTCGAGTTCCGTGAAGACCGGCGGCAGTTCCACGAAGTTGCGCAGAGCGAAGCCGCACACGGCGACCGTTGCGGTTGCGTCGCGCAGGGGCAGCCGGGCGGCGTCCCCCTGGAGGAAGTCCGCACGCACGGCGCGGCGTCGAGCGCCGCGGAGCATCTCACCGGCGAAATCGACGCCGACGACCCGTGCGCCTCGGGCGGCGCATTGCTCCGCGAGGTCGCCGGTTCCGCAGGCCAGGTCCAGGACGACATCGCCGGTGCCAACGCGAACGCTGTCGATGGCGAAGCGACGCCAGCGCTGGTCGAGCCCGGCCGTGAGCAGCCGGTTCAATCCGTCGTAGCGCGGTGCGATGCGGTCGAACATCGCACGCACCGCGGCGCGCTTGTCGGTGCCGGAAGGCAGGGCGTCTAGCGCCACTCGACCTCCACTTCCAGGTGCGCGCCTTCCGTGGCTTCCAATGCCGCGCGCAAGGCGCGGTGCTCGTCTTTGCCGCGCAGCCGATCGAGAGCCCGATTCACCAGTGTGCGCTGGAAGTGGAGCGCGACCAGGCGTGTCACCTTGGGGAGAAGGGCCTGGAAGATCTCCGTCACCTCCGCGTCATCGGTATTGCTGCGCACGTGGGCGTCGAAGAGTTCGACCGCAGCGTCGCAGATCTCCTGCACGTGCTCCGCGTGAGCCATCGCGTGAGTCAGAAGCTTCTGGAGCGGAAAGCCCGACTCGAGCAGGGCGAGCCCAGCCCGGGCCATTTCGAGCTCCGACTCGCCGAAGCTCTCTTCGCCGTCCACGACCACCGCTTCCAGCAGGCCGGCCGACTCGGCGGCGCGCAGCAGCGGCTCGGGCACGCCGGCTTCCGCGGCCAACTCCTCGCGCGTGAGGGTTCGCTCGCCCACCCGCTCGCGGGCGAGTGCCAGCAGCAGTTCGCGGTCTGCCGCCTCGGGGCCGGCGAGGATGCGCGCGATCTGCGCCAGCTTGAACCCCTCGCGCTGCAGTTCCCGCACGCGGCGAAGCCGTTCGAGGTGGGCATCGCCGTAGACCGCGACGCGCCCTCGCCGCGCGGGTGCGGGCAGGAGGCTCCGCGCCTGGTAGAAGCGGAGCGTATCCACGCGCAACCCCGCTGCCTGGGCCAACTCCTCAACCCGATACTCCATATTCATTAACTCTAAGAGTATTTACTCGCATCGTCAATGAAGTAAAAGATTGTTTGATATCAGCTATTTGGCTTGGCGCTGCTCAGAGCTGGGCGTGCCAGCTCGCCACCGCCTCGCCGATTTCGTGCGGTGAGTCTTCTTGAACGAAGTGGCTGCCCTTCACGGTGACTTCCCGCTGGTTGGGCCAGCTGCGGCAGAACTCGCGGACCGTCCCGGTCAGGATGGCACCCGGCTCGGCATTGACGAAGAGCTTCGGGACGTCGCTCGCGGCGAGCCACTCGCCGTAGCGGCTCACGATTTCGACGACATCCGCGGGCTCGCCCTCGATCGGAATCTGGCGCGGCCAGGTGAGCGTGGGCCGCCGCGCTTCGCCGGATTCCGCAAACGGGCGCCGGTACTCCGCCATTTCGTCGTCCGAGAGCTTGCGCAGGATCGATCCCGGCAGGACCCGCTCCACGAAGACGTTGCCGTCGAGCACCATGGCCTCGCCGGCTTCGGAGCGGAAGCCCTGGAAGACCCCGCGCGCCGCTTCCGGCCACTCGTCCCATTCGAGCGGCTGTACGATGGCCTCCATGTACGCGATGCCCCTCACTGCGTCGCGGTGGCGGTTCGCCCAGTCGAAGCCCAGCGCTGAACCCCAGTCGTGGATTACGAAAGTCACATTCTCGTTCACGCCCAGCGTGTCGAGCAGTGCATCCAGGTAGCGGCGGTGCTCGGCGAACGTATAGCGATCCGGTCCACTTTCGGGGAGCTTGTCCGAGTCTCCCATTCCGATCAGGTCTGGCGCGATCAGCCGCCCCTGTCCCTCGAGATGGGGCATCACGTTGCGCCACAGGTAGGAGGACGTGGGATTCCCGTGCAGGAAGACGATCGGGTCTCCACTGCCTGTGTCGACATAGGCCATTTGGGAGCCGAGTATTTCGACTCGTTGTTTCGCGTCGGGCATGGGGTTTCCTTCAGATGCGTGCGGTGTCTTCGGGCTCTGCGATCACCGGGTTTTCGATCTGCCCGAGGCTTGCGATTTCGATGCGCACGACGTCGCCCGCCACCAGGAATTTCGGGGGTTTCATGGCGATCCCGACACCGCCGGGAGTTCCGGTCGAGATCACGTCGCCCGGCTCGAGGGTGAAGGCTGTCGACAGGTGTTCGACGAGTTCGAAGCAGTCGAAGATCAGCTCCTTCGTATTCGAGTCCTGCCGCAGCTCTCCGTCGACCCAGGTCCGCAGGCCGAGGCCATGGGGCTCTTCCACTTCGTCTGCCGTGGTGATCCAGGGACCCATCGGGCAGTGGGTGTCCCAGGACTTCCCCATCGTCATCGTCGGCGTGCGCAGCTGCCAGTCGCGCACCGAGACATCGTTCACGATCAGGTACCCGGCGATGACCTCGTGTGCGCGTTCTCGGGGCACGTGTCGGCAGTGACGTCCGATCACGCAGCCGAGCTCACCCTCGTAGTCGAGCACGTGGGATGCGCGCGGCAGGTGGATCGGATCGTAGGGCCCGGTTGCGGCGGTGGACTGCTTGTTGAAGACCACCGGGACCTCCGGGGGCTCGCGTCCGGTCTCCTTCACGTGGTCGGCGTAGTTGAGGCCGATGGCCAGGATCTTCGGTGGGCGGAGCAGCGGCGCCTCGAGCTTCACTTCGTCGAGGGGAATGCGCGAGCCCGCCGTCGTGACGGCGCGCTGGGCCGCTTGGAGGGCGTCGGATCCCGCCTCCAGGAATGCAATCATCTCCGTCGGTAGCCCAGGTGCGTGCGCTTCGAGGTCGACGACCTCTTCGCCCACCACTACTCCGATGCGCACTGCGCCACTGGTCGTGAACGTCGCGAGTTTCATGAGGGGTCCCCTACGTGCGGTTGAACGCCTTGTCCAAGCTCAATTTGCCCGACCCGCGGGCTGCGATGAAGAGGAATGCCCAGGCGTAGAGGGCGGACATCTCGCCATGATTGAGAACGGGCCAGAAGCCGTTGGGCAGGTGGACCATGAAATAGGCCACGGCCATCATGCCGCTGCAGAGGAACGCGGCCCAGCTCGTCATGAAGCCGAGTGCGACGAGTGCGCCGCCCACGAACTCGATCGAGCCTGCCGTGTAGAGGAGCCCCGGCGGCATCGGCGCGGGCGGTCCCCCGAAAACGCCAAAAAGTTTCTGGGCGCCGTGCTGCATGAACAGCGCGCCAAAGACGAAGCGGAAGCCGAAGTAGACCACTCCCTCGAACGGCCGGAGAAACGGTGCCATGCGCGGCCCTCCTTTCGCACAGGATACACCGGTAGCCTCTTCCGAGGGGGGGTCGTGGACGCTCACTCTTCTGCCCGAGGTGGCTACTCGGCCACGTCGGAGAGGCCGCGTGCTAAGGTGCTGGCGAGCAGAGGTGGCTGAAGATCCATGCAGCAGCTCTGGACCGAAAGGACCGGCTTGCGGAAGCCGCCCTGGATTCGCGTGCAGTTGCGCTCTCGGCCGGTTGGGGCTTTCGAGCAGACGCGGGCTCTCATCGGTCGAAAGGGCCTCCACACCGTGTGCGAGGAGGCAGCTTGCCCGAACATCGGTGAGTGCTGGGCGAATCGACACGCGACGGTGATGATTCTCGGCGACGTGTGCACCCGGGCATGCGCGTTCTGCAACGTGAAGACGGGGCTCCCGGGGACTGTGGATCCCGACGAGCCCCGAAGGCTCGGTGAGGTGGTGGCGGAATTGGACCTGCGCCATGTGGTCGTGACCTCCGTGGACCGCGACGACCTGTCCGACGGGGGCGCGGACCAGTTCGTGCGTTGCATCGCGGAAATCCGGCACCGCGCGCCGGGTACGAGCATCGAGGTGCTGACTCCCGACTTCCGGCACAAGGAAGGCGCGCTCGAGGCCGTGGCCCGTGCGGCGCCGGACGTCTACAACCACAACGTCGAGACGGTGCCGCGCCTCTACCGTCGCATCCGGCCCGGCGCGCGTTACGCGCACTCACTCGATCTCCTGCGCCGTGCGAAGCAGCAGGTCCCCGGGCTCTTCACCAAGTCGGGATTCATGCTCGGGCTCGGGGAGGCGCGCGACGAGGTGCACGCGATGCTCGCCGACCTGCGCGCTGCCGAAGTCGATTTTGTCACGATTGGCCAGTATCTGCGGCCCTCGCCTGGCCACGCGGCGGTGGAGCGCTACTGGACCCCGGACGAGTTCGATGCGCTGGGTCGACAGGCACGCGAGATGGGATTTTCAATGGTCGCGTCGTCGCCGATGACGCGGTCTTCATACCACGCAGATGAGGACTTCCAGCGCCTGAGAGGTGTTCATGGCAGATGAACGCGACCTCGATCCCCGGGAAACCCGCGAGTGGATCGATGCACTCGACTCCGTATTGGAGAACGAGGGGGTCGAGCGTGCGCACTTCCTGATCGAGAGCTTGATCGATCGCGCACGGCGCAGCGGGGCCCACCTCCCCTACAAGGCTACGACGGCGTACCTGAACACGATCCGCAAGAGCGATGAGGCCCGGATGCCGGGTGAACCCGGGCTCGAGCACCGCATCCGCTCGATCAACCGGTGGAACGCCCTGGCCATGGTGGTGAAGGCCAATTTGATCTCGAAGGAACTCGGGGGTCATCTCTCCAGCTACGCGTCGCTCGCGACATTGCTCGAGGTCGGCTTCAACCACTTCTTCCACGCGCCGACGGACGGTCACGGCGGTGATCTGGTGTACTTCCAGGGACACTCGGCCCCGGGCGTCTACGCCCGGGCCTTCCTCGAGGGGCGCCTGAGCGAGGAACAGCTCGGCCGCTTCCGTCGGGAGGTGGATGGGGGCGGGCTGCCGTCTTATCCGCACCCGTGGCTCCTCTCGGACTTCTGGCAGTTCCCGACCGTGTCGATGGGGCTCTCGTCGCTCATGGCGATCTACCAGGCGCGCTTCATGAAGTACATGCACGCACGCGGGCTCATCGACGCCAGCGGTCGCAAGGTCTGGGCTTTCGTGGGAGACGGAGAGACGGACGAGCCCGAGTCGCTAGGCGCGATATCTCTCGCGGCGCGCGAAGAACTCGACAACCTGATCATCGTGATCAACTGCAATCTTCAGCGGCTCGATGGTCCGGTGCGCGGAAATGGGAAGATCATCCAGGAACTCGAGGGTGGCTTCCGCGGCGCAGGCTGGAACGTCATCAAGGTGATCTGGGGCGGTGAGTGGGATCGGCTCCTCGCCAAGGACAAGAATGGGCTCCTTCTGCGGCGAATGGAGGAGGCGCTCGACGGCGATTACCAGAATTACAAGGCAAAGGGCGGGGCCTACGTGCGCGAGCATTTCTTCGGGAAGTACCCGGAGCTGCTCCAGATGGTCTCGGACATGAGCGACGACGACATCTGGCGGCTCAACCGCGGCGGTCACGATCCGCAGAAGGTGTACGCGGCCTACGCCGCGGCGACGCAGCACACGGGTCAACCTACGGTGATCCTCGCAAAGACGGTGAAGGGTTACGGGCTGGGTCGGTCGGGCGAGAGCGTGAACATCGCGCACCAGCTGAAGAAGCCGCCCCGGGAAGCGCTCGTTGCATTCCGCGACCGCTACCGGTTGCCCATTCCGGACGACGAGCTCGAGGAGGCGCCCTTCTACAAGCCACCCGAAGAAAGCGCCGAGATGATGTACCTGCGCGAGCGGCGCGAAGCGTTGGGAGGATTCGTGCCCCAGCGGCTCACTGCGGAGACGGCGCTCGAGATCCCTCCCTTCGAGATCTTCGCGTCTCAGACCGAGGGGACCGGTGACCGCGAGATCTCGACGACCATGGCCTTCGTGCGGCTTCTCACCGCGCTGACTCGCGACGAGAAGATCGCCCAGCACATCGTTCCGATCGTCCCCGACGAGGCGCGCACCTTCGGCATGGAAGGACTCTTCCGCGTGCTGGGCATCTACGCGGCGAAGGGTCAGCTCTACGATCCCGTCGATGCCGACGAGGTGATGTACTACAAGGAGGACGCCGAGGGGCAGATTCTGCAGGAGGGAATCACCGAGGCGGGCGCCATGTCGTCCTGGATCGCAGCGGCGACCTCCTACAGCAATCACGGTCTTCCGATGATTCCGTTCTACATCTTCTACTCGATGTTCGGGTTCCAGCGTGTGGGCGATCTGGCCTGGGCCAGCGGCGACAGCCGGGCGCGCGGTTTTCTGCTCGGCGGGACATCGGGTCGCACGACGCTCGCCGGCGAGGGGCTCCAGCACCAGGACGGGCACAGCCAGCTGTTGGCATCCGTGGTTCCGAACTGCCGCACCTACGACCCGACGTTCAACTACGAACTCGCCGTCATCATCCACGACGGCCTGGAACGCATGTATACCGACGGGGAGAACGTCTACTACTACATCACGGTGCTCAACGAGAACTACGCACATCCACCAATGCCCGACGGGGTGCGCGAGGGCATCGTTCGCGGCATGTACTTGTTTCGGGAGGGGCCGGCGCGCAAGAAGCTTCGGGTGCAGCTTCTCGGGAGCGGTGCCATCTTGCGCGAGGTGATCGCGGCAGCGGAGATGCTGGCCGAGGACTGGAAGGTGGCAGCGGACATCTGGAGTGTCACGTCGTTCAACGAGTTGCGCCGCGAGGGACTGGCGATCCAGCGAGAAAACCTGCTCGATCCGCAGCCGAAGCCCCGGCTTTCGGTGGTGGAGCAATGCCTCGGTGGTCGGAAGGGACCGGTGGTGGCGGCGACCGACTACCTGAAGACCTACGCCGATCAGATCCGGCCGTTCGTCCCCAGTTCCTATTCCGTTCTCGGGACCGATGGCTTCGGCCGCAGTGATACACGCGCCAAGCTGCGTGAGTTTTTCGAGGTCGACAGGCGCTGGGTGGTGGTGGCGGCACTGAAGGCCCTGGCGGACGACGGTGCGGTGCCGCCGGATACCGTGGGTAAGGCGCTGGCAAGGTACGAAATCGATGCCGCGAAACCGAATCCGCTGAGCGTGTGAGCGATGGCATCCCAGCGAGAAGTCGCGGTTCCCGAAATCGGGGAGTTCGAGGAAGTCGACGTCATCGAGGTGCTGGTAGCGCCCGGTGATCGTGTCTCCGCCGAGCAGTCGCTGATCACGCTGGAGAGCGACAAGGCCACCATGGAAATTCCGTCCCCTGCCGGCGGGGTCGTGAAGGCGCTCCACGTTGCGGTTGGCGACAAGGTGAGCGAGGGAACGCCCATTGCCACGCTGGAGGTAGAGGCGGGCGAAGCCGATGCCCCGGCAGCGCCTCGGGAGGCGGAGGAGTCGGTGGCCGCCGATGCCCCGGCAGCGGCTGTGACCCCAGCGCCGGAAGTGCACGAGGCCGGCCCGGCGCAGATGCTCAGCGATGCTCCCCCACTCGACCGGGCGCCGGCTCCGGACGCCGCCAAGGCGCACGCGAGCCCGTCGGTGCGGCGTCTGGCCTTCGAGTTCGGCGTCGATCTGGCGCGCTTGACGGGGTCGGGCCGCAAGGGGCGCATTCTCAGGGAGGACGTGCAGGTCTACGTCAAGCAATCGCTGGCCTCCGGCAGCCAGCCGCCGCCTCCCCAGGGCTTCGCCGTTCCCGAGATGCCGGAAATCGACTTCTCGAAGTGGGGCGAGACCGAAGTCGAGCCGCTCAACAAGCTGCGCCGCATCTCCGCGCGGAACCTGCACCGGGCCTGGCTCACGGTGCCCCACGTCACGCAGTTCGACGAGGCAGACATCACGGAGCTCGAAGAGTTCCGACGTGACAAACAGCCCGAGGCCCGGGAGCACGGCGTCAAGCTCACACCTCTCGGCTTCTTCCTGAAGGCCTGTGCGGTCACGCTCCAGGAATTTCCGCACTTCAACTCGTCGCTCGATCGCAGTGGCGAGGCGCTCGTCTTGAAGAAGTACTTTCACATCGGCGTTGCCGTCGATACCGACGCGGGTCTCGTGGTGCCGGTGATCCGCGACGTGGACCAGAAGGGTCTCTTCGAACTGGCCGAGGAACTCGCCGTCGTGAGCCAGAAGGCCCGGGACCGCAAGCTCCGCCCCGACGATCTCCAGGGCGGGACCTTCACGATCTCGAGCCTGGGCGGGATCGGCGGCACAGCCTTCACTCCGATCGTGAACGCCCCGGAGGTCGCGGTGCTCGGCGTGGCCCGCTCGCGTCAGCAGCCCGTGTGGGACGAGGAGCAGGAGGCGTTCGTTCCCCGCCTGATCATCCCGCTCTGCCTCTCGTATGATCACCGCGTGATCGACGGTGCCGATGGGGTTCGCTTCACCACGCGTCTCAAGACGGTGCTCGCCGATATCCGGAATCTGCTGCTGTGAGCCTCGCCGATATCCGGAATCTGCTGCTGTGAGCCTTGTCGACGTTCCGGTTCCCGACATCGGCGAGTTCGAGAACGTCGACGTGATCGAGGTGCTGGTGGCACCCGGGGATTCCGTGGCGGTCGAGCAATCACTCATAACGCTCGAGAGCGACAAGGCGACGATGGAGATCCCGTCGCCCACCGCCGGTGTGGTGAGCGAACTCGCCGTCGAGGTCGGCTCCACGGTTTCGCAGGGCGACTTGATTCTGCGTCTCGAGGCTTCGGCATCGGCTGCAGCGGGCGAACTCTCCGCTGCGGACGCGCCGCCCGCGGCAGAGGAGACCCCTGCCCAGGCGGCTGCGCCGCCGACGCCAGACGTGAAGACTCAGGCGCCGCCGGCCGCCGCCGCAGCGGTCCCCACGGCGGATCTGCCTGCGGCGGACGTGCAGGCCGAGGTCCTGGTACTGGGCGCCGGCCCCGGTGGGTACACCGCCGCCTTCCGCTCCGCGGACCTGGGCAAGCGTGTCGTGCTGGTCGAGCGTTACCGGGAACTCGGCGGCGTTTGTCTCAACGTGGGCTGCATCCCGTCGAAGGCGCTCCTGCACCTGGCCGAGGGCATCACCGGAGCCGTGGAGATGGCCGAGCAGGGGGTCCGCTTCGGCGAGCCGGCTATCGACCTCGATCGCGTGCGGGATTTCAAGGACGGCATCGTCGGCAAGCTGACCCGCGGCCTCGCGGGTCTCGCGAAGCGACGCAAGGTGCAGGTGATCCTGGGTGAGGCCCGCTTCGAAACACCCCATAGCGTGCGCGTCGCGACTCCCGCTGGCGAAACCACGATCGCGTTCGAGAACGCGATCGTGGCTGTCGGCTCCCGGGCGGTCGCGCTGCCCGGCTTTCCGGACGACGACCCGCGCGTCATGGATTCGACCGGGGCCCTTCTGCTCGACGAGATCCCCGGCCGGTTGCTCGTCGTCGGCGGGGGAGTCATCGGCCTTGAGTTGGCCTCGGTCTACCACGCCCTGGGCACACGGATCACGGTGGTGGAGCTGCTCGAGGAGCTCATGGCCGGTGCCGATCCGGATGTGGTGAAGCCGCTGCAAAAGATCATCGGGGAGCGCTACGAGAACATCTACCTGGGTACGCGTGTCGGCAGTGTCGAGGCGGGTGCGGATGGGCTCCGGGTTTCATTCGAGGGCGGGGGCGCTCCGGCGAGCGATGTCTTTGACCGGGTGCTGGTCGCCGTGGGCCGGCGGCCCAACGGCGACCGCATCGGTGCCGAGACGGCCGGCCTGAGCGTGGATGACCAGGGGTTCCTGCCCAGCGATGCCCAGCTTCGCACGAACGTTCCGCACATCTTCTCGATCGGAGACGTGCGGGGCGTGCCGATGCTCGCGCACAAGGCGACCCACGAGGGCAAGACTGCTGCCGAGGTGATCGCCGGGCACAAGGTCGCGTTCGATCCGAGCGCGATCCCCTCGGTCGCTTACACGGATCCCGAGGTGGCGTGGGCGGGTCTCACCGAGACCGAGGCGAAGGCGAAGGGCATCCCGGTGCGTTGCGCTGTGTTCCCGTGGCAGGCGAGTGGCCGCGCGCTCGGCATCGGTCGTTCCGAGGGGCTGACCAAGCTGCTCGTCGCCCCCGACTCGGGCCGACTGCTCGGTGCGGGCATCGTCGGGCCCGGTGCGGGTGACCTCATCTCCGAGGTGGTGCTGGCACTCGAGATGGGTGCCGACGCAGAGGACGTGGGCCTCACGATCCACCCGCACCCCACGCTCTCGGAAACCGTCGCCCTCGCAGCCGAGATGGCCGAGGGGACCATCACCGATCTCTATATTCCGCGGTCGAGGGCGCGCAGTACCAAGTAGCGGCGCTTGCCGGCGCGGTGTTCGGAGACGATTTCGAAGTCGCCGCCTTCCTCGATCTCACGGCGCATATTCGCCTTGGCGGCGATGACCCGGCCGCCTTCGGAGACGAAGCGCTCCACGTCCGCGGTCGTCCGCAACTTTTCGATCTGCCTTCCGGAATAGAAGGCCAGGCCCCCGATCATGGCCTGGTGGCGGTAGAGCCCGATGTGTTCCCGATCGCCGAGGAGTGCGCCGGCGGAGTCGGCGATCGGGCGTGCGGACTTCGACGGATCGAATGCCGGGTGAAGCAGGGTGAAGACCGCGAGTTCGACTGCTCCGACGAGTCCGATCGCGAGCGCCACGCGTGCCGTTGGCGCCCGGAGACGGCGCGCGAGGGCCCAACTCGCGAACGCGACGGCGACCAGTAGCGCACCGAAGGCGCCGGGCAATGCGACGGAAGGCTCGGGTGGTAGAGGTCTCCCGGCGAGAGCGAGGATTGCGGTGCCGCCCGCGGCGAGCAGGGCGAGCAGGCCCGCGAAGGCGCGCTCGGCGCTCTGTGGCAGCGCCGAGCGTCGCGTGAGCCAGCGTTCCAGGGCCGCGCCGCACAGGAGGGCCAGGGCTGGGAACGAGGGCAGCAGGTAGAGGCCGCGCTTTCCGGTCGAGAGCGTGAAGAAGATGAACCAGGTGGCGGCCCAGCTGACGAGGAGCCGCCAGCCGCGGGCCTCCATCGGGTCATCGGCCGCCGCGCGGAGTGCGCGCCGCGTTTCCACGAGGGCGAGTGGCCAGAGCAGGGTCCAGGGCAGGAAGTTCACTGGGAGCTGGTAGAAGAAGAAGTACCAGGGCTCGGCCTTCGAGACGCCCTGGAAAAAACGCCCGATCGTATTGCGCCAGAGCGTTTCGTCGAAGCTGGTGCCCGGCGCCAGCGCTGCAGCGCTCACGAGCCAGAGCAGCGCCGGCCCCACAGAGAGCAGCCAGGCCCACGGCGGCGCCAGGCGGCGCCAGTCGCGCAGCCGGCGTTCCCAGGTCAGGTATACGGCTGCCGCGAGGAGCGGGAGCAATGCGACGGGCCCCTTCGTCAGCACCCCGAGCCCCATGGCACCGTGCAGGAGCGCCGCGTTGCCGCGCCGCGAACCCTCGCGGCGATCGATGCGCAGCAGGGCGTAGAAAGCGGTCACCGCGGTGAGCGTGAGAAGCACGTCGAGGCGCGCGCGTCTCGCCAGAAACGCGAAGTCGAATACGGTGGCCAGCACAACCGCACCCCACAGTGCGGCACCCGGACCCAGGAGTCGGCGTCCGAGAACGGCAGTGAGGGCGATGGCTGCCAACCCGGCCAGGGCGGAGGGCAGGCGCGCGCTCATTTCAGTGACGCGGCCCGCCGGTGCGCTCGCGACGGCCGCGAGCCAGAAGTAGAGCGGCGGTTTTTCCGAGTAGGGCTCGCCGTCGACGTGCATTACGATCAGCCCCGCGGTGCCGTGACCGCCGGTGACGATCTCATCGGTCACGTGGGCGTAGCGTGGCTCGTCGGGCGCCCAGAGATCGGTCGCACCCAGGCCCAACAGGTAGAGGGCCGCGACGCCGAGTCCCACGGCGGCGATGAGTTGCTTGTTCCAGGTCCCGGCGGGCGGCGCGTTCATCGCCGCCGAACGGTACCCCGTGGTAGGCTGTGCGGCCGCACGAGGGGAAAGCCCATGCCGCGTTTCACGTACGAGAGGGGCCTGCAGGAGATCGGGAACGGCTGCTGGGCGTGGCTGCAACCGGACGGGTCCTGGGGCTGGAGCAATGCGGGGCTCGTGACCGACGGCGGCGCGTCGCTCCTGGTCGATACCCTCTTCGACCTGCGACTCACCAAGGCGATGCTCGACGCCATGCGCGACGCGGCGCCTGCGGCGCGCGTCATCGACACGGTCGTCAACACCCACGCCAATGGCGACCACTGCTACGGGAACGCCCTCGTCGCGGACGCCACGATCATCGCGTCCCGGGCGTCGGCCGAGGAGATGGACGAGGTGCCGCCGGCGCTCATCGCGCAGCGGCTGGAGAACGCCGAGCAACTCGGCCCCGCGGGCCAGTTCTTCCGGCATGTTTTCGGAAAGTTCGAGTTCTCGGGCATCGAGTCGGTGAAACCCGACCGGACCTTCGAAGGCGAGGTCACTCTACGTGTCGGTGACAAGGAGGTGCGGGTCTTCGAAGTGGGGCCCGCCCACACGCGGGGCGATGTACTGGTGCACTCCGTTTCCGACCGAACCGTATTCACCGGCGATATCCTCTTCATCGACGGCACTCCCATCATGTGGGCTGGTCCCGTCGACAACTGGATCCGTGCCTGTGAGCGCATCGAGGCCATGGATGTCGACGTGGTGGTGCCGGGGCACGGTCCCATCGTGGGACCCGAGGGTGCCGCTGCCGTGCGGGAGTACCTGACGTACGTTCGCGACGAGGCGCGGGTGTGCTTCGATGCCGGCCTGTCGGCGGCCGATGCGGCACGCGAAATCGCGCTCGGAGACTACGCGTCCTGGGGGGCCGCCGAACGCATCGCCGTCAACGTCGATACGCTCTACCGCGAGTTCGACCCGTCGGCCGAGCCCGGAGGACTCGTCGATCTATTCGGCCTGATGGCGGAGCTGCACGCCCGCTAGCCGTGGACGTGGGGATCGATCAGTCTGCCGGCTGGAGTGCGGTCTGCAGCTCGCCGGCGCGGAACATCTCGGTGACGATGTCGCAGCCGCCCAGGAACTTGCCCTGCACGTAGAGCTGCGGAATGGTGGGCCAGTTCGAGAACTCCTTGATGCCCTCGCGCACCTCGGGATCCGAGAGCACGTCGTGCGTCGTGTACTCGGGGACGACGCTGTCGAGGATCTGAACCACCTGCGCCGAGAAGCCGCACTGCGGGAACTCCCGCACGCCCTTCATGAAGAGGACGATGTTGTCCGAGTCGACGAGAGTCTGGATCTTCTGGCGGGTCGAGTCGTCTAGCCCCATGGGCTATGAAAGGTAGGACAGAAGCTCTCCGGGTCAAGAAACCTGGGGTAGAATTCTCCCCCTCCCGCGCCTCTGGGAAGACAGGTGACATCTTTCGACGCCCCCCATGATCGCCTCGGCCGCGCGCTTCGGGATCTGCGCATCTCGGTTACGGACCGCTGCAATTTTCGCTGCCCGTACTGCATGCCGGCCGAGATCTATGGCGAGAAGTACGCGTTCCTGCCCCGCCCGGAGCTGCTGACGTTCGAGGAGATCGAACGGCTCGTGCGGCTCTTCGCGGGGGCGGGCGTCGAGAAGCTCCGCATCACCGGCGGCGAGCCCCTGCTGCGCCACCAGCTGCCACGCCTCGTGGAGCGTCTGGCGGCAGTCGAGGGCATTCGCGACCTCACGCTCACGACCAACGGCTGGCTGCTCTCGAAGTACGCCCAGAAGCTTGCCGACGTGGGACTCCAGCGCGTGACCGTGAGCCTCGACAGTCATGACGACGCCGTCTTCGGGGCGATGAACGGGCGCGGTTTCGGTACCGGCCGCGTATTCGAGGGAATCGAGGCGGCCGATGCCGTGGGTCTTCGCCCCATCAAGATCAACAGTGTGGTCGAGCGGGGCGTGAACGAAGAATCGATCGTTCCGCTCGCACGCCGTTTCAAGGGCACCGGCCACATCCTTCGCTTCATCGAGTTCATGGACGTCGGAACGCTCAACGACTGGAACCGGGCGAAGGTGGTTCCCGCCCGGGAGATTCTCGACCGCGTTGGCACCGAATTCCCGCTGGAGCCCGCCGATCCGAACTACTCCGGCGAGGTGGCGCAGCGCTGGCGCTATGCCGACGGCTCGGGAGAAATTGGGATCGTCGCCTCGGTCACTTCGCCCTTCTGCAGAGAGTGCCATCGGGCGCGGCTCACCATCGAGGGCCGGCTCGTGACGTGTCTCTTTGCCGCGGGCGGTGTCGACCTGCGGGGTCCGCTTCGCGAGGGCGCCAGCGACGAGGCGCTGCGCGAACTCATCAGCGGGGCCTGGCGCCGGCGCACCGACCGGTACTCGGAGGAGCGTGTTGCCCAGACGGGACGCGACGGCTGCACACCCCACCGCGGCCGCATCGAGATGTACCAGGTCGGCGGCTAGGGCGCTGCGCCATTGGCGGTGCAGTTCGGACCGCACCCAGAAGAGCTGGCGACGCTGCTGGAGCCGGACGAATTCCCGAAGGTGACGATGGCCGGCACCTTCCGGAACCGAGGGTCCGACCCGGTCGTCTGGGTCGACGCCGCCCCCGCGTCCCGGTTCACGCGCCCAGCTTCGCCGCGTGCTCCAGCCCGCACTCGGCGAGGGGCCGCGCGAGCCGCCCGATTTCCGCTGCGCGCTCGCCGGCTGCAGTACCCGTTTTTACGCGCGCGGCGATTCCCTGCATGATTCCGGCGGCGCGGAAGAGCTGGAAGGCCAGGTAGAAGTCCAGATTGGGGATTCCATCGCGCCCGGTGAGTGCACAGTAGCGATCCACGTACTCCGCTTCGCTGGGGATCCCGCTCGCCCGGAGCTCCTCGTCGGTCATGCCCAGGAAAGCGTTGCGTGGCGATCGCCGCTGGGACAGGTGATAGGTGAGGTCCCCGAACGGGTGGCCGATGGTCGAGAGTTCCCAGTCGAGGACGGCGACCACCCGCGGCTCGGTGGGGTGCACGACCATGTTGTTCAGGCCGTAGTCACCGTGAACGATGCTTGTCGAGTCGTCGTCGGGGATGTTCTCCGGAAGCCACTCCATCAATCGCTCCATCGCGGGAATCGATTCGGTTTCGGAGGCGCGATACTGCTTGGTCCAGCGGTGGACCTGGCGGGCGAAGTAGTTGCCCGGCCGCCCGTAGTCGGCGAGCCCGATCGATTCGTAGTCGACCTGGTGGAGCTTTGCGAGGGTCTCGATCTGGCTCGCGTAGGTGGCGCGACGTTCCTCGGGCGTTGCATCGGGCAGCGTCTGGTCGGTGAGGATCCGACCCTCGACCAGGTCCATCACGTAGAAGATCGTTCCGATCACGTTCTCGTCTTCGCACAAGACTCGCGTTCGGGGCACCGGGAAGTCGATCCGGTTCAGGGCGGAGATCACGCGGAATTCGCGGTCGACGGCGTGTGCGGAGGCGAGGAGCTTTCCCGGCGGCTTGCGTCGGAGCACCCACTTCCGCTCCCCGTTGCTCAGGTGATAGGTGGGATTCGACTGGCCGCCGCGGAACTGGCGGACTTCGAGGTCGCCCGAGAAGTCCTCGAGATGATCGCCGAGGAACTCCGTGAGCTTCGCCTCGTCGATCCGGTGCTGTGGCTCGACCTCCTTGATGCCGGTTTCGAGCTGGATCACAAGGCGCCTCTACTCGGAAACTTCGGCGAAGCCGAGATCGCGCAGGGCAGTGCGGATCGAAGCTGCGGCTGCGTCGAGCGCCTCGGGCTTCGGGTTCGGGTCGGCCTTCGAGAAATCGAGATCCGAGATTGCGTCGATAGGGATGAGGTGCACGTGCACGTGCGGCACCTCGATGCCGACGATCGCCTGTCCGATCCGGGCCGGCGAGAAGGCGCGCTGGATGGCGCGTCCGACCGAGTGGCTCACGCCCATCACATGCCGCGCCAGGTCGGGCTCCATGTCGATCCAGTGGTCCACTTCTTCGCGGGGCACCACGAGCGTGTGTCCCGGCTTCACCGGGCTGATGGTCAGGAAAGCCACGGCGCGCTCGTCCTTCCAGACGAAGCGTCCCGGCAGCTTGCCCTCGATGATCTGGCTGAAAATCGATGCCATGGTTTCCTCCCGCCTGTCGGGTGGCGAGCCTATCACGGGCGTTGCTACGTGGGAACGCGATGGGACGTGTCCTCCCGGTGCTCGTCTGCATGCTCCCAGCGGGAGTACGACATCAAGACGGTGGTCGATCTCGGCTCCTTCGATCGCTATCCCGAAAAGCGGCGCTCCAATCAGGGGGCCGCGGCAGAGTTCGGCGCCATCTGGTCTGGGCTGCAGATGGTCGGCGACGGCCGCGCGAACCCGAACGGCTATGTCGCCGCCCTTCGGCTGCTTTCGGACCCCGTGAACCAGCCGGTACTGATTCAGCGTGCGGGAAGTTCCGAGCGCACGGGCACCGCCGTCGTGCAGTACCGACATCTTGTTCGGGGTCGGCGCATCGCTGCAAAAAACACCGCCGAAAGTGCGCGCCGGGCCCGCGAGGAGAAAGTGCGCGCCGGGCCCGCGAGGAGAAAGTGCGCGCCGGGCCCGCGAGGAGAAAGTGCGCGCCGG
>PBYF01000114.1 GCA_002729515.1 Deltaproteobacteria bacterium | reverse complement strand
GTGCTCCATGCCATGGCTCGTGTCTTCCCCCGCCTCACCGAAGTAATTTTTGATGGTAGGAGTCAAGTCGTGATCCGCGCCATGCGCACCCTTGACCACGCCTTCCTTCGTCTTCTCCCAGGCTTCCTTGCTGCCTTCCTTCGTCTTCTTCCAGGCTTCTTCGCTGCCTTCCTTCGTCCCGTCCCAGGCTTCTTCGCTGCCTTCCTTCGTCCCGTCCCAGGCTTCTTCGCTGCCTTCTTTCACCTTCTGGGCAGCGTCGTGGCCCGCCCAAGCGGGGGAGACGCTGCCCGCGACGAGACCCAAGGCGAGAGAAAAAGTCACCAGAAAACTCTTGATCCTGAACATGGGGCACTCCTCGATTGGGAAGCGCTTAGCCTAGCAGACCACATGGCGCCAGAGCTGCTGACCTGCTGCCACGCCCCCCTTGTCTTTGCCCCGCAACCGGGGTTCCGGCACCGGCCCCCCCAAAAAAAACTGTGGGTGCCCGGGACTCGCCAGCAGCGTCTTGACCGAGTGACGGATCTGGTGTTTGGACCGCCCGGAAGCAGCGGTGCCAGGCTCGACCACGGGCAGCGCTACACGAGCCACGCACCTCGAGGTCGCAGAATCCTCAGCGCCGAGATCGGCGGCTGGAACACCGCGTGCGTCTCATCCGGCCGAGTCCTGGATCACCCGCACAGCGAAGCGGATGCCCTCGCCCGACGCGAAATCTTGCATGGAACGCAACATGGCCTGCGCCTCGCCGCGCGGCGCCTCCGCGCAGTCGAGCGCGAAGCAGACGTCGCGTCCCTCGTAGTCCGGGTACTCGCGCACCAGGTAGCCGCCCTGCACGTAGCTCAGATAGGCGTTGAACTTGTCCTCGAGTTGGTGGAGCTGCCGCGGCTCGCTCTCCCACGGACGCTCCTCGAGCATGAGGAGCACCACCTCCTCGCGCTCCGCGTCCCAGGAGATCAGGTCGACGACCTTCGGATTGAAGACGCCGCGCGCCTCGTTCTCCCGCTCGGCCAGATCAACCTCCGAAGAGGCCGCCATTTACGTGGACGACGCAACCGTTCACGTAGCTGGCGCGGGTGGAGAGCCAGGCGACCACATCGGCGACTTCTTCCGGGCGGCCCATGCGCTGCTGCGGCACGCGGGCGAGGATGCCTTGCTTCACTTCCTCGGGGAGCTCGTCGGTCATCTCGGTTTCGATGAAGCCCGGCGCCACGGAGTTGACAGTGATGTCGCGGCCGGAAAGCTCCTGGGAGAGCGACTTGGTGAATGCGTCGAGCCCCGCCTTCACCATCGTGTACGGAATCTGACCGGGGTTCCCCGTGTGCCCGACCACACTCGAAATGTTCACGATGCGCCCGGTCTTCTTGCGCAGCATGAAGCGCCGCAGCACGAGCTTCGTCAGGTACCAGGTTCCTCGCGCCACGCCGAATACTGCGTCGTAGTCGTCGAGCTTCATCGAGAGCATCGGGGCGTTCACGTTGAAGCCGGCGTTATTCACGAGCACGTCCACGCGTCCCGCACGCTCCTTGAGCTCCGCGACCAGCGCGTCCACCTCGTCGGAAATTGCGAGGTCGGCGGATACGCTGAAGGCGCCTTCCAGGGATTCGGCCAGCGCGCGCGCCTTCTCCTCGCTCGACCGGTAATGGACCGCGACGCGCAGGCCCTCGGCGGCGAGCGCGCGGCAGCAGGCCGCTCCGATCCCGGTCCCGCCCCCGGTTACGAGCGCGACCCGCTGCTCGCCACCCGTTTCCGCCTCGCCCATGGTCCCTCCGCCGGCTGGCCGAGCGTAGCCATGTGCCCCGGCCGGCGCCTGCCCGAAAGCCCCGGTACCCGGCCCCTCACACCGGCGCGTCGTCGACCAGCTCGACCCCCGCCTCCCGCAGGAACCCATCGAGCCCACCGGGTTGGGCGACGTGCACGTCGCAGCCCGGGGGCAACGCCTCGCCCAGGCGCTCGAAGTAGCGCCGGTCGGTGCGGCCCTCGACGATCACGACCAGCCCGCGGTCGTCCTCGGTGCGAATCAGGCGCCCGGTCATCTGTTTGAGGTTCAGCAACATCTTGCCGAGCGTGTACCGGGCAAAGGCATCCTCGCCCATCTGGCGCAGCCGGTTCTCGCGGCGCTTGCGCAGCTCCGTCGGAACCTCGAACGGGAGCTTCTCGATCACCACGGCCTGGAGCGCCGGGCCCGGAATGTCGAGCCCCTGCCAGAACGTGCGTGCGCCCAGCAGCACACCGCCGCCGCCGGCACGGCTGAAGCGTTCCACGAGCGCCGAGGGGTCGTCGGTTGCACGCCGAGGCAGCAGAACGTCGAAGCCCTCGCCGCGCAGTTCCTCGGAGAGCAACTCGGCGACCTCCCGCATGCGCCGCAGGCTGGTGAAGAGCCCCAGCGTGCGTCCGCCGAGTCGGCGCGCGAGCTGCGCCAGCACGGCCGCCGTCGCCTCGACCAGCTCGCCCTCGGGCTCGAGCGCGACCACCCGCATGTGCTCCGTGTACGGGAATGGGCTCTCGACACTCACGCGCGCTGCGCGAGTGCGCCCGGGACCATGCTCCAGCTCGAGTTCGCCCAGCGATGCAAAAGAATCACCGCCCACGAAGAGGCTTGCCGACACGCAGACGAGCGCCTCGAGACGGTCCGCGAACCGCTCGTGAAAGAGATCTGCCGGCGCGACCTGACGCACCACCAGACGCCAGCGGTCGAAGGGCGCATCCAGGCGCTCGAAGCCCGCCACCGCATCCGCGTCGCCCCCGGAGAAGGCACCGCGCAGAGCCAGCGCGGCGTCGCGCAGATCGGCGACCCCGCGTGCCGCCGCCTCGGCCTCCTCCTCTTCGGCTCCGCGACCGTCGGACAGCCGCTCGGCGTGCGCGGCGACGATCTCGAGGCGTTCGGCCGCACGCTCGGCCAGTTCGGCCGCATCGGCAAAGCTCCGCTCGGCGTGAGCGGGCAACTGGACCTCGCCGTATTCGCTGGCGCGGTGCGCCAGCGAGCGCCCGAGAGCCACCAGATCCTGCTGGAGACCCCGCCGCCAGGCTCCCACGTCGCGCGCCACTCCTCGCAGGCGTCCGGACGGCAGCAGCGACTGCGAAAAGGGATCACCGGACCGTCCGAAGAGTTCGTCGAAGCGCTCGAGCACATCGACGGGAGACACCTCGAGCGCAAAGACCTCGTCCGCAACACCCGTCAGCTCGTGCGCCTCATCGATGATCGCGTGAGTCACGTTCGGGTAGTCCGGGGGCCAGCGCAGCAGGAGATCGTGGTTGGCCACGACGAGGTGTGCGTTGCCCAGGGCGGCGCGGCGGCGACCGAAGGGGCAGCCGCGCTCGTGCGCACACTGCTCTCGGGTGCACTGCTCGGCGCGGGCGGCCACGGCGCGCCGGCGCAGGTCGCGCAGGACGGGAAAGCGGAAGAGAAGCGCGCCCGGCAGCGTCCCGATCTCACCGTGCGGGCGTGTGCGCGCACAGGCGGCCAGGGCGGCGTAGGCCAGCCGGTCCTCGGCAAAGATCCGCAGCTCCTGCCCCTCGGCAAGGGTCGCCCCCAGCCGCCGCTCACAGGCGTAGTTGGCGCGTCCCTTGATCGAAAGCGCGCGCAGCTCCGGATAGCCGAGCATGGCTGCGGCGGCCGGAATGTCCTTGGAGAGAAGCTGGTCCTGCAGGAGCTTGGTGCGCGTCGACACGACCACGGGCTCGCCGATACCGCCGGCAGCGCGCTCGATGGCAAACGGAATCGCCGCGGCCAGGTACGCCAATGACTTTCCCACACCCGTTCCGCCCTCGAGCAGGAGCCGCCCTCCGTCCGAGAGGACCTGCGCAAACTCCCGGGCCATTCGGACCTGCTGCTCGCGCACGCGGTAGCCCTCGAACCAACGCCGGCCCCGCGCTTCGTCCTCCAGGGCTGCGGCGATGGCATCCGGGTCGAAGGGCACTGCCTTCTCCGGGCTCTCGGCGACCTGCACGTACTGGGGCTCATCGACCGCGGCAGCGGGGGCCGGTCCGCCCCGAAGCAGTCGAATCCAGCTCGACTCCGGCGAGAAGCGCTCGAGCGCGTTGCGAGCTGTCGCGTAGCGCCGCGAGCCGGCGCGGGCACCCACCGCAGCGAGCGAGAGCACGCGCAAGGTATCGAGCGCATCGGAAAGCGCGCGGTGGCGCTCTTCGGTGTCGAGCAGATCGCGGGTAAAGGTCTCGAGCCGCAGGTCCGGGGCGTCGGGATGGGTGAGTGCGAGCAGATCCTGAGTATCGAGATAGGTCGAATCGCCGAGCTGTGGATCGACGAAGCGGGACAGAAAATGGCGTTCGAACTCCGCGTTGTGCGCCACCAGGGTGCGGCCCGCCAGGGCGACCGCCACCGGCTTGGCCACCTCCTGCACCGGCGGGGCGCCGGCCACATCCTCCGGCGTGATGCCGGTGAGTCGCTGCACCGCCCGGGGCAGCAATCCGCGCGGGCGCACCAGGCTCTCGAGAGTCACGATCGCGTCGCCACCGGGCTCGACGAGCACGGCCCCGAACTCGAGCAGTTCGGACTCGGGGTCCTGCGAAAGCCCCGTGGTCTCGAGGTCGACGACCGCCAGGGGACCCGTGGTCTCGAGAAAGACCTCGAGCGCCCCCAGATCCACCCCCAGATCCGCGGGCCGATGGTGCTCGACGCGCAGCGGTGAAAGTGCGCTAGGCGTAGATGGCGCCTTCTTTGAACATCCGGTCCTGTCGGATGATCACGTTCACGAGCGATGGTTTTCCGGAAGCCGCGGCACGCTCGAGCGCCGGACGAATCTCCTCGGGCCGCTCGACGAACTCTCCGTGGCCGCCCAGAGCCTCGACCACCTTGTCGTAGCGCGTGTAGGCAAGCTCCGTCGCGGCGAGCCGCTCCCAGCCGTAGATGCCGCCCTGGGGCCGCAGCATCTGCCCCCAGGCGGCGTCGTTTCCCAGCACGCCGACGATCGGCAGTCCGTGGCGCACGGCGGTGTCGAACTCGAAGCCGTTGAGCCCGAAAGAGCCGTCGCCGTAGACGATCACCACCCGGCGGTCGGGGTGCGCAACCTGCGTCGCCAGCGCAAAGGGCATGCCGACACCCAGGGTCCCAAGCGGCCCGGGATCCATCCAGGCGCCCTCCCCCTTCACGGGAATGATCTTCGCGGCGGTGGCCACGATATCGCCCCCGTCTCCGATCACGATCGGATCGCCGAGCGTCTCGAGCCAGTCGCGCACCTCGCGGCACATGCGCTGGGGATCGATCGGCACCTCGTCACTGTCGAGCGCTGCCTGCACCTTGGCCTCGGCCGCGTTCTCGACCTCGCGCAGCTCGTCGCGCCAGACCGACCAGTCGAGGGCGATGCCCTGATTCTTCATCTCCTCGAGCATCAGATCGAAGGTGCAGGCCAGGTTCCCGACCAGCGGCACATCGGCCTGCCGGTTCTGGCCGATCAGCGTCGCGTCCATGTCGAGCTGGATGATCTTCGCGTCCGCGGGAATCGACTGGCCAAAGCGCATGCGGAAGTCGAGCAGCGTCCCGGCCAACACGATGCAGTCGATCCGTTTCATGGCATCGCGCCGGGAGCGGTTCAGGAAGTCCGGCGAATCGTGTGGAACCGTGCCGCGCCCCATCCCGTTCGTATAGGTCGGGATGTGCGTCTCCTGAATGAAGCGGTTCAACTCGGCCGTGGCGCGAGACCATTTGACCGAAGTGCCGGCCATCAGCATGGGCCGCTCGGATTTCGTGAGGATCTCGATGGCGCGGCGCACCTCGTCCCGATCGGGTGAGAGGCGCGGCGGCTCGGTCCGGATACAGGGAATCGGCGCCGCCTCGGGCTCGGCCCCACCCATGAAGATATCCATCGGAATCTCGAGGTACGCGGGACCGGGCACGCCCGACACCGCGTGCCGGATCGCGAGCTCGATGTACTCCGGAATGCGGTGGGTCTGGTAGACGGCATCGGCGTATTTGGTGATGGGTCGCATCACGCCGACGTGATCCATTTCCTGGAGCGAGCCCCGGCGAAGGTTCTCGAACGGTCCCTGTCCGCCGATCACGAGGATCGGCGAGTTCGCGCGCCATGCGTTCGCAACGCCGGTGATGCCGTCGGTGACGCCCGGCCCCGCGGTGATCGCGGCAACACCGATGCCCCCCGGGTTGCAACGTGCCCAGGCATCGGCGGCGTGGACGGCCGCCTGCTCGTGGCGCACGTCGACGATGCGGATGCCCTCGTCGATGCAGCCGTCGTAGAGCGGCATGATGTGTCCGCCGCAGAGGGTGAAGATGCACTCGACGCCGGCCTCCTTGAGGGCCTTTGCCGCGAGTTTTCCGCCGTGAAGGGGGGGCATGACCAATAACCTCGGTACGCGGCGCGAGAAGAGCGCAGCCGCAAGGCAGACGCGCCGACGGTATCACCCGTCGCGCAGAGCGGTCAAATCATACGGCGGCTGGGATCAGGTATCCGTCTTGAAGTCACAGCGTCGGTTGTAACGCCACGCGCTCTCGTCGTGGCCCGCAACCGCGGGACGCGTCTCGCCGAAGCTCACCGTGCGCAGCCGGCTCGCGGGAACTCCGAGATCCACGAGGTAGCGCTTCGTGGCGTTGGCGCGGCGTTCACCGAGCGCGAGGTTGTATTCCTCGCTGCCGCGCTCGTCGGTATTGCCTTCCACGACCACCGTGCCCCAGTCCGCATGCTCCCGGATCGCATCGGCGTTCTCTTTCAGTTTCGAACCCGCGTCCGCGCTGATGTCGTAGCGGTTGAAGGCGAAATACACCGTCTCCAGCGAAACGGGCTTCCGGCTCCCCGATCCGGCCGAATCGGCCGCACCCTGGTCGAACTCACTGCCGGTCTGCGAGCTCGAATCGGACTTGCTGGTGCCCTTGGACTGGCAGCCGACCTGTGCGAACACGAGCATTCCGGCCGCAAGCACGGCCCAGCGCGCGATTCCAACACGCTTCATGGTGTCTCCCTTTTCGTGACGTGGTCGATCGACCCCTCGGGGGGGGATAGTAGTAGCCGCCCCGAGATTCGCCAGCAGTGCATGGAATGGCTCGGTGCCGCCCGAGCGCAGCGCAGATTTCAGTCGAAGGCGGCGGTCAGAGCCACCAGGCTCGACTCATCGAGGCTCGCCAGATCGGAATGCCACTCGCCGGGGGATCCGTCCGCTGTCAGGCTCTTGATGGAGGCTGCGAGGCACCGGGGCGGGAGAGCCGCCGTGAGCTGCCGGCCGAGCTCGGCAGCTTCGTCTCCGGGCTCGATGCCGAAGCGCAGCACCTGCCAGGACGTCCCTTCCCGCCCGATGACCAGGTCGAAGACCACTGCACACGGACCCTGGGGCTCGCCCACCTCCGCGACGTGGGCGCGCAGAATTGCCCCCCACGAAAGCAGGCCTTCCCGATGCCGCAACCCGTCGGCCTCCGGCCGTACGTCCACGAGGGGGCAGACCGCGTAGCGCGAACCCACCTCGTCGGGCGTCGGAAAGAGGGGAAGCGATTCTTCCACACCGATAGAATCGACTCACCAGCGGGACAGCTTGACACCAACCACGCCTCCACCCGATCCGATACCCTAGGGCCATGCAGCAGCAAGACGGTCCCCGGACCCCGTTCGAAGTCTTCTGCCACAACTGCCGCGTCACCTTCGCCGCGGGCACAAAGCACTGCATCCACTGCGGCGCGCGGCTGTCCGGGTCCCGGAACCGCCCCACCGTCGAGATGCCGCCCGATTCCAAGGAGTTCGAGATCAAGAGCGAACGCCCGAAGCGGTCGCTGCCGTTCTCGCCTATGACCCTGCTCTGGGTCATTCTGCTGCTGGGGGCCGGACTCCAGCGCGCCTGCCACCCCGGCTAACCCCCCGATCGGGCGATGCCTAGCACCCCAGGCGGTCGGCCAGCTCTGCGAGGGACGAGAGCGTCGCAAAGGAGCGGGGCGCCGGTCGCGGTGACTCGCCACACCCGTCCACGTCGATCCACGCGGCGTGTAGCCCAGCGTCCAGGGCACCCAGGACATCGCAAACGAAGTTGTCTCCAACCATCAGGCTGACGTCGGGGTCCACTCCGAGGACACGCGTCACGCTGCGATAGACCTCGGGCTCCGGCTTTCCGGCGCCGAACTCGCCCTCCACCTGGATGTGGTCGAACCAGTCCACGAGATCGAAGCGTTCCAGCTTTGCCCGCTGCGGGAGGCTGGCACCGTTGGTCACCAGAGCGAAATGCGCAAAGGCGCCACGCAGCCGGGCCAGAGCCTCGCCCACACCCGGAACCAGCCGCTGGCCCGCATCGCGCCGCCGCGTGTAGACGTGTGCGGCACGCCTTGCGAGATCGGCGTCCCCGATGCCGAGGCGCGCCAGCGCCGCACCGATGATTTCGCAGCGCGCCTCCACCAGGTCCAGGCGCCCGCGGCGCTCCCGCGCCGGATCCGACCAGAACCAGTTGGTCACGCTCGAGATCGCCGCCCGGAGATCCTCGGGCGAGAGCCCACCGCACTCGCCACAGGTGAATTCCACCGTGACGTTCCAGGCCGGGAGCAGGCCGCTGCGATCGTCGAGTATCGTATCGTCCAGGTCGAGCAGCAGCGCGCGAAGGTCCGCGACTCGGGGAAGCGCCATCGACGGAGGCTAGCCATGGGGAAAGACGCCAGCACCCTGGTACTGCTCCGTTTCTCGGGCGACATCCACATCAAGGCACGCGCCACACGTCACCAGTTCGTGCGACGCCTGCTCCAGAACCTCCAGGACGCTCTCACCTCCGAAGGCCTTCCCCCGCGCGTTCGCGCGTCGCACGACCGGATCTTCGTCGAGCTGCCCCCGGGCGCACGCATCGACCCCCTGGTCCGCGTCTTCGGCGTGCAATCGGCATCGATAGTCGAAGTGCGCTGTACCGACGAACTGGCTGGCATCGTTCGTGCGGGAACCGCCAACTTCGCCGAGCGCGTGCGCGGCCGCCGCTTCGCCGTGCGCGCGCGACGCGTGGGCAGGCGCGATCGCATCCGTGTCGATCCCCGCGACATCGAGCGCGAACTCGGCGCCGCGTTGCTTCCGGCGGCGGCCGGTGTCGACCTGGGGGCACCCGAGTTCACGGCCCGGGTGGAACTCATGGACGGGGAGGCCTTCCTCTTCGGCGAGCACACCGCGGCGAGCGGCGGCCTGCCGCTCGGCGTCGAGGGACGCGCCGTGACGCTGCTATCCGGCGGCTTCGACTCGGCCGTCGCATCCTGGCAGCTGCTGCGCCGCGGCGTGGCCCAGGACTACGTCTTCTGCAACCTCGGGGGCATCGCTCACGAACTCGGGGTGCTCCGGGTCGCCAAGGTCCTCGCAGACAACTGGCACTACGGGCAGCGGCCCAAACTTCTGTCCGTAGACTTCGAGGCCGTGGCGGCAGAACTCCGAGCGCGGACGACGAAGCGTTACTGGCAGGGGCTGCTCAAGCGCCTCATGCTGCGCGCCGCCGACCACATTGCGCGCCAGCGGCGCGCCAGCGCGATCATCACCGGCGAAGCGGTGGGTCAGGTCTCTTCCCAGACCCTTCAGAATCTCTCCGTCATCTCGCGCGCCACCGACCACATGATCCTGCGTCCCCTGGTCGGGGCGAACAAGGACGAGATCATCGATACGGCCCGACGCATCGAAACCTTCGAGCTCTCGAAGGTAGTGGGCGAGTATTGCGACCTGGTTCCGCACCGACCCGCGACGGCAGCGAGCTTCGACGCGATCGAGAGCGAGGAGGCGCGCATGGACCCGAAGGTGCTCGCCGCGTCCGTCGACCAATGCCATCACTTCGACCTGCGCGACCTGGGTGAAGAAGAACTCGAGATCCCCGAGTTGGAGGTGACACACCTGCCGGTGGACGCCACCGTCATCGACCTGCGCGGGCGGAACGAGTTCGACACCTGGCACCACGAGAAAGCAATGTGGCTCGAATTCCACCGGGCGTTGGCCGCCTACCCGAGTTTCGAACGCGACCGCAGCTACGTCCTCTACTGCGACTACGGCCTGATGAGCGCTCACCTGGCCGGTGTGATGCGCAAGGATGGATTCGATGCTTTCCATTTCCGCGGCGGCACGCGCGCCCTGCGCAGAGCAGAGGAAAGCTAAGACGGCAGGAGTTGTACGTGGACCTTTCGCTTCCGCGGGCCGTCGAACTCCATCAGGATGATCCGCTGCCAGGTTCCGAGCACGAGTTCTCCGTCGCGCACCGGGACGAGTTCCGAAGGTCCCAGCAGGGCCGCCTTGATGTGGGCGCTGGCGTTGTCGTCGATACGGTCGTGCAGCCACCCGTCGCGGTCCGGGATGGCGCGATCGAGTGCCACGGAGATGTCGGTGCCGATGTTCGGATCGTCCGTCTCGTTCACGACGACGGCGGCCGTGGAGTGCAGCACCATCACGTGGCACAGGCCCGATGCGAGTCCCGAGCGCCGCACGACGTCCCGCACCGCGTCCGTGAGGTCCCGGTGCTGCTCGGGGGCGGTCGTCTCGATGGCG
Organism: Deltaproteobacteria bacterium; assembly: GCA_002729515.1. Classification (GTDB taxonomy): domain Bacteria; phylum Myxococcota_A; class UBA9160; order UBA9160; family SMWR01. The sequence continues at coordinate 23,218 of PBYF01000114.1, read as the reverse complement.
ACGGTCTCACTCGCGCGCACGGCCGAGACTAATAGCCCCGATCCCTGAGGAGCTCCTCCACGTAGGCCTCACGCTCGTCGGGCGGCAACCCCTCGAGCTCGTCCCAGGCCTCGCGGAGCTCCTCTTTACGCTCGGGGGAAAGAGCGCGGAAGCGCCGGGTGTTGTGGCGAATGCGCTTCTGCTCGCCATCGCCGAGCGCACGGAAATCGGCCAGGCGATCCCGCAGCTCCTGCTGCTCCTCCGGCGGGAGCTCCCGGAAGCGCGCGATCTGGCCCATGAGCACTTCGCGCTCCGTCTCGGGCAGGTCGGCGAGTTGCCGCCGCACGTTGCGCCGCTCTTCCGGAGAGAGCCTCCGAATGTTCCGGCGCAACGCTCGTCGCTGCTTGGAAGGCAGCTCGTCGATGTGTCGGCGCAGCCGCTCGCGCATCTCACGCCGTTCCTCGGGCATCGCGCGATGCAGGCGTTCCCGGGCGTGCTGCCGCCGCTCGTGCAGTTTACGGCGTTCGGCCGGTGTCGCGTCGTGCCAGCGCTCTCGCACGTGCCGCCGCATCTTCCGCCGCTCGTCGGGAGTGGCATTGCGCCAGCGCTCCCGGGCGTGGCGGCGCATTTCCCGGCGCTCGCGGGGTGAGGCGTCGCGGTAGCGTTCGCGCTGCGCTGCCCGGTGCTCGCGGCGGGTCTGTTGGGCGCCGCCGCGACGCGCATCGACGGAACCGCGCTGGCCGACGTCGTCGCTCACCGCTTCCACCGCGAACACGGGGTTCGCCAGGAGCGCGGCCGCGAGTACGACGGCGAGGGGGCGGCTCATCAGACGCCCTCCGGCGGACCGAGATCGACGAGCATCTCGAGCAACTCGAGGTTGGCGACAAGGCCCCTATCGTCGGATTCCGCGAGTTCCGCGACGGCGAGCAGCAGTGCGACGTCGTCCACATCCCGGTCCGCGAGGGCGGGCAATCGCTCGAACCCCGCCTCGTCGCGGCGCTTCGGAACCGGATCGACGGCCGCGAGTTCGACGCGCGGCTCGGCCAGCTCCGGCTCGAGAGCCAGCAGCGGCTCGGCCAGCTCGGGCACCGCAGCCAGCTGGGGCTCGGCCAGCTCCGGCTCGAGAGCCAGCCGCGGCTCGGCCAGCTCGGGCTCGAGAGCCAGCCGCGGCTCGGCCAGCTCGGGCTCGAGAGCCAACCGGGGACTGCGCTGCGGCGGCTCGCCGGGAAGACCCAGAAAGACCGCCACCGCCACGACGGCTGCCGCCGCCAGGGCACCCGCGGCGCGCTGCCAGCGACGCGCGGGTGGCGGCGCCCGCCGGCGGCGCTGCACGACCGGCGCTCCGGTTGTTGCCAACCGCGCCGCCAACCGGCGCGAAAGATCCGCCGGCACCTCGGAAACGGGAATGTCGGCCAGCGCCCGGTCGACGCTGCCCAGCGCCTCGAGGCGCCCCGCGCAATGCGAGCAGGTCTCGACGTGAGCGCGCACCTCGGCCTCTCGCCCCTCGTCCAGCTCCGAGTCGATCAACGCCGAAAGATCCTCGTCGAAGGGCAGGCAATCCACCGGAATTTCGGGCACGGCTATCCCTCCTCCCCTGCCAGGCGCCGCGCCAGCGAGCTGCGGGCTCGGTGCACCAGGGACTTCACGGCCTTCTCGGTCACATCGAGCGCCTCCGCCACCTCGGCGTACGAAAGCCCCTCGACCGCGGCAAGGCAGAGCGCTGCGCGTTGCTTCTCGGGCAGCTCACCGAGTGCCCGTGCCGCGGCGGCACCCCGGCGGCGGGCGTCGACCACCGCTTCTGTGCCGGGCCCGGCGTCGGCGAGCAACGGCACGCCCTCCTCGTCGGCGCTGCGGTGCACCGCTCGGTGACGGGGACGACGCAGCTCGTTGAGCGCCAGGTTCGTCGCAATCCGGTAGAGCCACGTCGAAAAACGCGCATCCGGCCGGTAGCGCTCGCGAGCTTCGTGAACACGGATGAAGGCCTCCTGGACCAGTTCCTCGGCGACGGCCCGGTCGCGCAGCATGCGTTCGAGGTAGCGCAGCAGCGGACCGGACCAACGCCGAAAGAGCACGTCGAAGGCGGCAGCATCGCCCGCGCGCAGCGCCAGCATGAGCTGGACGTTCTCCTCGGGTGCGAGCAACACTGCCTCCGCCGAGCCTTCGAACCCTTCGGACGGCCCCGGGTTTCGGTCCCCCGGGGGCCGGTTGCTGTGCTGGCCGCTCAAACTCCCGCCGCCCGCAGCTTCTCCAAGAAGCGGAGCAGCGCGGTGTCGAAAGCTCCGCGGTCCTCGATGTTGACGATGTGCCCGGCGCCGGGGATCGTCACCACCTCCGCCTCGGGCAGCCGGGCCGCCATCACCTGGGCAGCCCGCTCGTAGGCAGCGTCCTGCTCGCCGCGCAGCACCAGGGCGGGGGCTGCGATCTCGCCCAGCCGATCGATCACCGGAGGCGCCAGCCCAGCGATCCGGCGGCCAAAATGGGCGAGTCCGTGGGACGTCTGGGCCGCGATGGCCGCCTGGGCCCGGCGGGCCGCCGGCAACTCGGGGCGCCGGCCGATCGTCATCTCGGTCGCCCGTTGCGCGAAAACCGCCGCGCCCTTTCGCTCGATGAAGCCCGCCGTGTGATCCACCGCTTCGGCCCACTGCGCCTGGGCCTTCGGGTTCTTGAAACCGGGACCCGAACCGGCGAGCACGAGTCCGAGCACCCGCTCCGGGTGAGCCAACGCGAAGTGGAGCGAGGCGAGCCCACCAAAGGAGAGCCCGGCCAGCACGGCACGCTCATCCGGGGCCGCCCAATCGAGCACACAGCCCAGATCCGACACCACGCGATCCATGCTGTAGGCGTCCGGATCCTCCGGAGCGTCGGAACGCCCGTGGCCCCGGTAGTCCCACAGCACGACCCGGTAGCCTCGGGGCACGAGGGTCTCGACCTGCTCACGCCAGTTCTCGTGGGTGGTATTGAGCGCGCAGGAGAAAACCACGGCGGGACCTTCCCCCGCCAGCTCCGCGTAGAGCGAGATGCCGTCTTCCGATCGGACCCGCGCCATCAAGCGTCGTCGCGAGCACAGCAGCACCGCGGGGTGCCGGGCACGGGCGTGAACTCCTTCGCCAGGTGCACGCCGTTTCTGCTCACCGCTTTCAACGGATCCGCAACACCAGGGGCGGCACGAGGGCCGGCGCGCCCTGAGCCAACGCCGCCGTCAGGGTCTGGAGGCGTTCGACCAGCGGCGACCAGCCGGGCGGGAGCGCCGCCCGGACGACCGAGCCCTGCAACACCTCGAGCACTTCCTCGGAGAGCGAGCGCGGTGCGGGGTGAGGGATCAGGGCGACGTCGGCGTCCTCGGCCAATCCGAGTTCGCGCTTCGCCACGCGCACCGCCGCGTGCAGACCGCCCAACTCGTCCACGAGACCGCGCTCGATGCCCTGTGCACCGGTCCAGACACGACCCCGGCCCACGGCGTCCACCCGCGCCGGCGAAAGGCCTCGGCCTTCGGAGACCCGTGTCACGAAGAGGTCGTAGACCTCCTGCACCTCCTGCTCGAGGCGCGCCCGGCCGGATGCCGTCAAGGGACGGCTCGACACGAGGATCTCGGCGTCGCGCCCGCGCGTCAGGCTCGCAACACCGATCCCGAGCTTGTCGAGCAGACCGCCGATCTGGGGCCGAATCATGTAGACCCCGATCGAACCGACGAGACTTCCGGCCGATGCGACCACCGCGTCCGCACCGGCCAGCACGTAGTAGCCGCCCGAAGCGGCCACGTTCGATACGGACGCCACCAGCGGCTTGCCCCGGCTCTTCGCGCGCTCGGCCGCGTGCCAGATGATTTCAGACGCCAGCGGCGATCCCCCGGGACTGTCCACCCGGAACACGATCGCGTCGATCGACGGGTCGTCCGCCGCGTCGATGAGCGCCCGGCTCACCGAGTCGGAGCTGAACCGTTGGCCCCCGGTCGGGCTCTGCAGCCCCTCTCCCATCACCACCGTTCCCGATCCGTAGACCAGTGCAAACTGGGCGACTGGGGCGAAGCCGACCTCTGCCGGATCGACCGCCTGATAGTCGCTGCCGTCGATTCGCACCTTGCCCAGCCGGGAAACGGCCCCCTCGAAACTATCCGTTCCGTCGACGAGGCCAAACGTTTCCAGTTCTTCGGCCGTGACCGGCGAGCTGTCGATCGCTTCGCGCACCGCCCGAGGTTCGAGCCCGCGCCCCTCTGCGATGCCAGTGACGAACTCCCCCCAGATCGAGTCGAGCAACGACTCCGCCATCTCTCGGTAGGCCGGGGACATCCCGGTCCCGGCCAACACCTCCACAGCGCTCTTGTACTCGCCGACGACCACCACTTCCGGGTCGACTCCCAGCTTCTCCCACAAGCCTCCGAAAAAGAAGAACTCCATGCCGAGACCGACGAGCGGACCCGAGGTTCCGGACGAAAGCAGGACCTCGTCCGCGGCGCTCGCCACGTAGTACTCGAGGTTCGCGCCGAGCGCGCCCGTCTCCAGCAGGGCAACGGTGCCCTTGCCTGCCGCGCGCAAGCCCGCGATGGCGTCGCGCAATTCCTGGGCCATGGCCCAGCCGATGTCGAGCCGGCGAATGCGCAGCGCCACACCGCTGATCCGGTCGTCGCGCTCCGCCTTCGCCAGCTCCGAGAGCACCGAAATGAACGGCTGGCGCTCCTCGCCGAATACACGCGCCAGAAAAGACGGTGCGGCGGCCTCGACGTAGGAACCCGACAGCTGAAGCGCGAGAACGCTGCCGCGCTGGACCTGAGGCCCCGCGGTCGGGAGCAGCCACCAGATGAGCAGGGCGGCCGTAGCGAAGAAGAAGATTCCACGGCGCAGAAACTTCATGGAATGCACTCCGGTCCGGGGAAGGTCTTGCCTCTAGGCTATCATCCCAGTCCCGATGGCGCGGGAGGTGTACATCGCAGGTGTTGGCCTGACCAAGGTCGACCTCACCGGGCACATCTTTGCGAGCGTCTTCGACCTCTTTGCCGAGGCCTACGGCCGCGCGCTCGAGGACTCGAACGTCCGGTCCTTCGGTGCGCTCCAGGTCGGCATCATGGACAGCGAGGAGTTCGAGAACCGCGCCAACATCGCCACGAAGGTCGCCGATCACCTCGGCCTGCGCGGAATTTCAGCCGTGCGCTCGGAGACCGCCTCCTCGACGGGCTCCGCCGCACTCCACGAGGCGTACTACAAGATCGCGTCCGGCGAGTTCGACAACGTGCTCGTGTTGGCGGGCGAGCGCATGAAGATGGTCACCACCGAGGTGGCCACGTCGATCATGTCGAAGACGGTGGACCCCGAGGAGCGCCGCTTCGGTTTCACCATGCCGGCGCTGATCGCGCTGGTGACGCAGGCCTGGTTCCGGGAGCGCGGGATCAGCGGCGACGGCGTGGCCGACGTACTGGCGCGGCTGATGAACCGGGCCCACGCATTCGGCTCCCGCAACCCGCTCGCCGCCTTCTACGACCGGCCCGAGCCCATCGAGAACTACTTCGACGCCAAGCGGAACCTGCCGGTCGCCACGCCGTTGATGCGCAAGGACTGCTCCCCGATCTGCGACGGCGCCGCCGCTCTGATCCTGACGGCGAGCCCCCAGGCGGTGCGGATCGCGGGGCTGGGTTCCGCTACCGAAAGTTCCTCCATCCTCGACCGCGAGCAGCTCACCGGGCTCGACGCCACGAGCCAGGCGGCGCGAATCGCCTACTGGCGCGCGGGCGTCCGCGACCCGCGGGCCCTCGAAAACGTGGTGGTGGAGGTGCACGATGCCTTCAACAGCCTGCTTCCCATCGGCCTCATCGACCTCGGGCTCGTCGACGCGGATGATGCAATCGAGATCTGCGTGGGCGACCCGCGAGGCGCGCCGCTGAATCCCTACGACAACCCGATCACCGGGCCGCGGGGTCGGCTTCCGACGAACCTCTCGGGGGGTCTCAAGGCGCGCGGACACCCGGTCGGCGGGACGGGCCTCTTCCAGATCGCAGAAAACTATCTCCAGATGACCGATCGCTTCCCCAACCGAGCCGCCCAGGTGCCGAGTGCGACCTTTGGCATCAGCAACTCGATCGGCGGACCGGGCAACAACAACTACGTGACGCTGCTCGAAGCGGCCGGAAGCCGCAGGCCCAGAGAAGCCGTGCCCGCGCCCCAGCTGCAATTCGAATCGCGCGAGCGTCGACCCGAGCGGGCCGCGACGGACGATCTGCACGGCGCCAGCGCCGTCGTCGAAGGCGCGACGACAATCCACGTGACGTCGGGCGGCGGGCCGCCGCTCCACGTGGCATTGCTTCGCATCGACGGCCGACGCGTCTTCGCACGGCTGGAGCGGGCGCCCCGGGACGAGGCGCCGCCCGAGGAGATCCTCGCCGGCGCCACCGTGAAGTTCCTGGTCAAGGACGACGGCGACCAGTACTTCCAGATTCCACCCAGCAGGAGCCTCGACCTGGCCGGTCTGGTGCAGTCGATCCGGCGCCGCGTCGGCTCCTGAATCGCACCCGGCGCCGTGTGTATGATCGGCCAGTGGAGATTCGTCCCTTCCGCCGCGCCGACGCAGCCCCGGTCGCCGAGCTCTCCGCCTTCTGTGCCCGCGGCGAGACCGACTTCGTGCTCAATCCGTACTGGCTGACCGAGGCGGAACTCTTCGCCGAGTACGAGCGCTTCCAGATCGCACCCGAAGATCACCTGCTCGTAGCGGCCGGGAACAACGGAGAAATTCTCGGTCTGGCGGGCTTCCTGCACCGGCCCGGGGCGCGCGAAGCAGGCATGTGCTGTCCGATCGTGGCGCGCAGCGCACGGGGCAAGGGCGTGGGCGGCCAACTGCTGCGCGCAGCACGCCGCCATGGGCGCGAGCGGTTGGGCGTGCGACTCGCGACCGCGGGCATCGGCACGCGCAACCGCGCCGGTTACTCGCTGCTCACCAGCCTCGGGTTCAGACCGGTTCGACAGCACTTCCTGATGCGCTGCGACGCAACATCTCCGCTGCCCCGCTTCGACGCAGCATCGCTGGAGATGGCGAGGCCCGAACACGCCGACGCAATCCTCGACATCTACACGGCCTGCGGCTTCGAGCGCCGTGACCGCGAGTCGATGCGCGACACGCTCGGAGACGGCCGCCACGCCCATTCGGTTGCCATCCAGAGCGGTGCCGTGGTCGCATTTGTGGAACTCGAGACCCACTGGCCGAGCCGCGTCTGGGTTTCCTACGTGGGCGTCGCCCAGGCGGCCCGTGACAAGGGACTCGGAACCGCACTGGTCACCTGGTCGATCGCGCGGAAGTTCGAGGCCGGCGCAGATTCAGCCCTCCTGCTGCTTTCCCCCGCGAACCGCACGGCCCTGCGCGCCTACGAGAAAAGCGGCTTCCGAAGGCACCGCTTGGTCGATGTGCTCGAAGAGTCTTTCTAGACGGGGTTTCGCATCGGCGCCACCCGCGCGGTAGCCTGTGGTGAATGGCCAAGCTGGATCGAGAGGCTCTTGAAGCGCGCTCCGTACGACTGCGCGAACTCATCGACGAGAACCCCGATGACAAGACGCTCTGGTTCGGACTCGGCCAGGCCCTCCTCCGGCTCTCGGAGCCGGGCGATGCAGTCGATGCATTCCGAAACGCGACGCAGCTCGACGCAAACTACACGGCGGCCTTCCGCGATCTGGGCCGTGCGCTGCTCGAAAGCGGTGACCCGTGCGAAGCGGCTCGCGTATTTGCACACGCGATTGCGCTGGCGGAAAAGACCGGTGACCTCCAGACAGGCCGCGAGATCCACGTATTCCTGCGGCGCGCCGAGCAGGCCAGCGCTACCCGCAAAGGCCTGTAGTCCGGTGGACGCCCGCACTCTCTAGCGCGAAGCGTTCCAGAACTTCGCATCCGGGTACATCGACGACGCGATCGCCGGTTGCCGCAGAACCATCGACACGGATCCCGATTGCGCACTCACGTGGAATGGGCTCTCCAGCGCCCATCGGAGCAAGGACGATCTCGGCCCAGCGATCGAGGCCGCACTCCGTCTCGTAGAACTCGAGCCCGAGGACCCGCTCTCGCACGCGAACCTCTCCATCCAATCTGCCAGCAGAAGGGCCTGCTTCCCGAAACCGAGGCTGCGGCCAGCCAGCTCCAGGCGGAAGCCGGACACCCAATGAGCGTTTTTCATCGCCCGTTCTCGCCGGCTGGCTTCACGCCTCACGCCGCTTCGAACGCGCTGAGAAAGTCGGCCGGCTCCGCACTCTCCGCCGACACCTCCTCGAAGCGGATCTGGGAGGCGTGGAGCATGTGGCGCGCAGCGACCCTGGCGATGCCGGGGGGGGCATAGGTCCGATCGCCGAGTAGCGGGTGACCCAGGTGGGCCATCACCGCGCGAATCTGGTGCAGGAACCCGGTGACGGGCCGCACTTCCACCAGGCTGACCGCGCCGCGCGTCTCGAGCAGTCGCCAACTCATCTCCACGTCGCGCACACCGCGGGCCCGCGCTCGCTCGCTCTCGGGAACCACTCGCACCCGGGCGGGCCGGTGGCGCGCCACCACGAGGCCCAGAGAGATCGATCCCCGGGGCTCGATCGGACCCGCAACCAGCGCGCGGTAGCGCTTGTCGATCCGGTGCTCGGCGAAGGCTTGCCGGAGCCGGTGCCAGCTGTCCTCGGCGGTCGCCAGCAACAACACTCCCGATGTTTCGACATCGAGCCGGTGGACCACCCCGCTGCGCAATCCGCCCTCGCCCCCCCCCTGAATCTCCGGGTGCCGGGCGAGGGCCGCACCGAGCACCGTGCCGCCCTCATCCTCGTGCAGGGGGTGCACCGGCTCGCCCGCGCGCTTGTCGATGGCCAGCCAGCCCGGACCGTCGGCCAGAACGACCAGGGGCGCATCCGCTTCCGCCGACGCCCGCGCTTCCCGAGGCCGGCGGAAGGGCGCCACCTCGACTTCGGTTCCGGCGGCCAGGCCGACGCCCTTGCGGCTCTCCGAGGCGCGTCCGCCGTCCACCCGCACGGCACCGCGGGCCAGCAGCCGGCGCGCCTGCGCCCGGCTCAGCTTCAGACGCTCCGCGAGAAAGAGGTCGAGCCGCCGGCCGGCCTCGCCCATTTCGACCCGGAAACGCCGCGGGACATCGGCCGGTTCCGCCATGACGCGGTAAGTTCGGTCTTCCATGGCACGGCGCAAGACCGATCCCACGCACATCGAGTTGATGGACACGACGTTGCGAGACGGGGAGCAGACCCCGGAGGTGGCGTACACGCCCCCCGAGAAGCTCCAACTCGCCCGGCTGCTACTGCTCGAGGTGGGGGTCGACCGCATTGAAATCGCCTCTACCCGCGTGTCCGCCGGGGAGCAGGAGGCGGCCCGGCTCATCACGGACTGGGCACGCCGCAGGCGGCTGCTCTCCCGCATCGAGATCCTGGGCTATTGCGACGGGCGGGCCTCGGTCGACTGGATCCGCGACAGCGGCGGCAAGGTGCTGAACCTCCTCACCAAAGGGTCCGAGGCCCATTGCCGCACCCAACTCCGCATGACGCCGGAGCGCCATCGCAACGCTGTCGCCGAGACGGTGCGTGCGGCCCACAAGAAGCGTCTCGGGGTGAACGCCTACCTCGAAGACTGGTCGGCTGGCGTCCGAGATTCGTTCGACTACGTCTTCGCCCTGACCCGACTTCTGATCGACCTGGGGGTCAAACGTATCTACCTGCCGGACACGCTGGGCAACTTCTCGCCCGATGACGTGACGCGCTGGGTGGGGCTCATGGTCGAGACCTGGCCCGATGGCATCTTCGAGTTCCACGGTCACAACGACTACGGGCTGGCCACCGCAAACGGCCTGGCCGCCGTGCGCGCCGGTGCGCGCGGCCTGCACACCAGTGTGAACGGAATGGGAGAGCGGACGGGGAATACCCGGCTGGCGGAGACGGTGGCCGCGGTCCACGACCACTCGCCCTACCGCACTGCCGTGAACGAGAACAGCCTGGCCGGGATCTCGCGCATGGTCGAGACGCTCTCCGGAAAGGACCTGGCGGCGAATACCCCCATCGTCGGCCGGGACGTCTTCACCCACGCAGCGGGCATACACGCAGACGGCGATCTCAAGGGCGAGCTCTACACCACCCGGCTCGCGCCCCAGCGTTTCGGCCAGAAACGGCGCTTCGCGCTGGGGAAGCTCTCTGGAAAAGCCTCGCTCGACGCAAACCTGAAGACTCTCGGCATCGACCTCACCTCTCAGGAGCGCGCGCTGGTGCTCCAACGCGTAATCGAACTCGGCGACAAAAAGCACACGGTCACCACCCAGGACCTTCCGTACTTGATCGCCGACGTACTGAAGTCTCCCGAGCGGCGCCCCGTGCGCGTCCTCTCCTACGACGTGCGCGTCGGAACCGACCGCGCGCCCGAGGCTGAGGTGGTGCTGGCGCTGCGCAACCGGCGGTCGCGCGCGACCAGCACGGGGGACGGCGGCTACGACGCCTTCATGAACGCGCTGAAGAAAGCGGCCAAACGGCTTGATCTCGAGGTGCCGCGCCTGGCCGACTTCCGCGTCCGCATCCCGCCGGGCGGACGCACCGGCGCGTTGGTGGAAACGGTGATCACCTGGCATCCGGACGGAGGCGAAGAGGCGGCCTTCTCGACTCTCGGCGTCGACTCCGACCAGCTCGCAGCGGCGGTGATCGCCACGGAGAAAATGCTGAATGCGGTCGCTCCTCCCGCGCCCAAACAGCGGGCCGCGAAGCGCGGCCGCAAGCGTCCCAGGGCCTCGTCCCGCACCTGACCAGCAGACGCCGGGACTGCTGTATCCTCGAAGGGTGCCCGTTTCGAAGCGGTTGGCAGCCTTCGCATTGCTCGGGCTCGCGGCCTGCGCCTCGAGCCCCGAGGCGGACCCGCGCTACCGACCCGCGGAGAGCGTGCTCGAGGTGATCGCCGTCCTTCGACGGCACGTGCCGGACGATACCTACCGCTTCGAGCCGGCCCAGGACTTCACGGGACGCAACGTCTACCGCAGCACACTCTTGCGCCTCGAGAGCATGGAACGCATCCACACCGAATCGCTCCGCGCCTCCCAGATGGACGGCGTGGTCAGCTTCGCCAAGGCCCGCGCCCTCGAACGGATCCGCGCCTACGACCTCGCCGCGGAGGCCTACCTGCTGTCGGCGGAACTCGACGCAGCGCTCGCCAGCGAGGCCCGGCCGAGCGCGGACACGTGCCGCGCCCTCCACGAAGCCACGGCCCTCGCGGTCGGCCTCGACGACCTCGCCGAGCAGTCCGGCATACCGTCGGACGCGGACAGTGTGCTGGCCCGCTACGAAGAACGTTCGCGGCGGCTGGAGGAGCTGCGGCGCGTGACCCAGGGCACTCACTACGAGTACGTCACGCGCGAGGAGATCGAGCGCACCGATGTTGCGCGAGCCGAATACTTCGTCGCGCTGCGACAGATCCTGCCGCAGGGCGATGTGCGCGCCGCCTCAGAACTCGAGCGCCTCGTAACCCGCCACCGCGACAGCAAATACGCTAACCGCCACGTGCTCGAGCTGGCACAGCTCTACGAGGGCATCGCGGTGGAATACGTGGATGCCCACCCGCCCGAGAGCCTCTCCTTCGACCCGGTGCGCTTCCAGGAACTCATCGACTCGACCTCGCGCTTCTACGAGGTGGTGGCCGGCCAGGACGGCAGGCCGGAAAAACTCGAGGCATCACGGCGCCTCGAGGCTTTCCTGGCCTTTGCACTCAGAGTGGACCGTGACCGCTTCACGCGCTGATCTGCTGCTCACCGCGCTGTTAGCGGCGACACTCTGTGCCTGCCAGGGGCCCGGAGGGGCCCCCCCGAATTCGGCGTTCCGCCCCGCAGTGACCACCCGCGTTCCGCCACCCGACGCGGCAGACCGCACGGCAGCCGAGTTGGCACGCGCCGCGCTCATCGGCAACCGGGAAGATGCGGAGCGCGCACTGCGGCGGATGAATGCAATCGAGACGGTGCTCGACGCCACCGAAGAAGCGCCGACCGGGATGCTCGGCGTTTCGATCGATCTGAGGAATACCACGGTCGACGAAGAGCGCGACTACCGGCGCGCCACCGACGTGCTCCTGGCCCGGGACGATCTCGACCCGCTGCTGCGCGCCCGGCTCGAACAATTCCAGGCAACAGACCCGCTCGACCTGGCAGAAAAACGAGCTCGTGAATCGCTGATGATCGAGTTGGCGCGCGCCTTCAACGCCTTCGCCGAACCGGTCGGGAAGTCCGTGATGACGGCGCAGATGGCCCCCTACCGCCTGGGACAGTCCCTGGTCCAGTACGCGGTGCAGGTCTACACCCGCGAGCCCATCTCGCTCCAGCGCCGCCAAGCCCTGGTGCACTGGAAGGAGTTTCTGGCGCGCCACCCGGAGGCGCCCGAAACCTCGTACGTCGAGCCGGAAGTGCACGCAACTCATCACCGCCTGCTGCTCACTCACCGCGACCGCGCGCTGCGCGTTGCCGAGAAGGCGCTCGCATTCGACAAGATCCGCCTGGCACTGGTCTACGCGGACCGCGCGCTGCGCTGGGTGCCGGAGGACCAGCGCGCGTCGGATCTGCGCGACGAGGCGGCGGCCCGGCTGATCGAGATCCGCGAGTGGCAGCGACGCAGTGTCAACGCCACGCAAGAGGACCCGGCCCGCGAGCAGCCGGCCGAGGTGCGCGCACTGGCCCTGGCGCTTCTGCTCCCCGGACGCGACGCGGCCGATGCCAACGCACGTCTGCGCGAAGTGAACCCCAACGGTCCACTTGCCGACGAGGCCCTCTACGTCGACGCGATGCTGCTCGGCGAGGCCGGTGAGACACAGCAGATGTGGGAACGCATCGAGGACCTCGCGGAGCGCGACGACGCAACCTCGAATATGCAACGGCACGCCGAGGCCCTCGTCGCCAACCCCCAACTCAACACCTGGGGGGCCTTCCGCGCTGCACGCCGACACAATCGCTGGACCCGTTTCAAGTGGGTCTTGCTCGGGCCTTTCTTCGCCGGCATCCCGGACCGAGGGCTGCCGGGCCCGCTCGAGTGGATCTTCGACGTGCCGACCCTGGTCGAGCACCTGGGTGGAACGCCGATGCGTCTGATCAACCTGCCCTGGGCGAAAGCGCTGCCCTCGGCCCGCGTCGCTGCGACGGCTGCCCGCCGTCACCTGGAACGCGAGCCCCGCGGCCCCCGTGCCGACGCTGCGCGGAGCTGGCTCGAACGCTACGAGAAGAAGCGCGGCAACTGGATTGCAACACTGCGGCTCGTCGAGGACAGCCCGAACCCGGACCTCGAAGAGGTGGCCGAGCTGCGGGAACTCGCCGCGGCGCAGTACCTCGAGACTGCCATCCGCGAGCCGAACTTCGCGCTGCGACTGGGACTGTACAAGCAGATCGGCCAGATCTACCCGGGCTCAACCGCCGCCAGGACAGCGGGGAAACTGGCCCGCGAGGAGGCGAACGAGGTCACCGTACAGGCCATCCGACTCTCGCGGGGCTTCCTGGAAGAGAACCCGGAGATTGCGGGACCGCGCGGCCTCGGACTGCTGCCCGAATTGCTCGACAACGACTCCACCAACGCCGAACTCCACCCGGAGGGCGTCACGCTGGTGGGTGCTCAAACCATACGTGTGAGCTACGTCGGACCGGACGGCGACGAGGAAAGCCCGCCGAAAAACAAATTCGAATCAGTGGACGCGGACCATCTGGCGCGCATCATCTCGCTGGTCGAGGAGACCTCCTACCGAAACATGCTGCTGGATCCACTCGATGAGGTCGGCGTGGACGCGCGGCGGGACCACTACTTCGAACGCGTGCGCCTCGGACTCACCGACGGCGACAAGCTGCGGCCTGGCGCCATCTCACAATACACCTACAAGGGCGTGCGGGAGCGATACGGCATGGTGCGCCACCGCGAATCGATCCTGCCCTTCGACCTCGTCTTCCAGGGATCGCTCTCAACGCTCTCCCTCGGCGCCTTCCCGCGCATGCGAAAGCCGCGGGAAACGCCCGACGCGTTTCTGTACCGCTAGATCCCCGCGACCCTCACGGGTCCGGATCGGCCCCAGCTTCCTCGAGCAGCGTGACCGGGTGGACGACGCGCGCGGGCAAGCCTCGGCTGAGGACCCCGGCGCGGAGCTGGATCAGGCAGCCCGGGTTTCCGGTTGCAATCACATCGGGCGCCGCAGCCTCCAGAGCGTCGAGCTTCCGGTCGCGTACGACCCCCGACATACGCGGCTTGGTCAAGTTGTAGGTGCCCGCGGCTCCACAGCAGGCCGAAGCCTCGGCGTGCTCGAGCAGCGTGAGGCCGGGGATCTGCTGCAGTAGTCGGCGCGGCGCTTCGGAAACACGCTGGCCGTGAACGAGATGACAGGGATCGTCGTAGCAAACGCGAGCATCGAGGCGGCCCAGCGGCTCCCGCAACCCGACTTCGTCGAGAAACTCACAGACGTCGCGAATGCGTCCGGCCAGGTCATCACCCTCCGCACCGATCCGATTCGGGAGCTCGCGCAACTCGGCACCGCAGCCAGCGGAGTTGACGATCACCGCAGCGACATCGCCGAAGACTCCCGCATTCGCGCGGCCCAGCCGCCCAGCGAACGTCTCGTCTCCCGCGTGGGCATGGAGGGCACCGCAACAGCCCTGCCCCTGCGGTACGACGACATCGAAGCCATTGCGCGTGAGAACGCGTGCAGTCGACGCGTTGACGTCTGCGTAGAACTCCGACATCACGCAGCCCGTAAAGAGCCCCACCGTGCCGCGGCGGCTCCCCTTCGCCGAAATCCTTTCGGGCAAGGCGCGGCGTTGCCGACGCGGTGGGACGGGCGGAAGCAGCGAGAACAGCTCTTCGAAGCGCTCCGGCAAGAGTCGCCGCAGCAAGCGGTCGAGCCGCACGCCCTGGAACGCGCGCAGCGCGTCGAAGAGTGCGCGCAGGCGCCGCGGCCGCGCCACCACCGAGCGCAACATGAAGCGCTCGAGCCGCGCCGGCAGATCTCGACGCAGGCCCGCGGCGGCCACATCCGCCCGCACCAGCTCGAGCATCCTGCCGAACTGAACACCCGAGGGACAGGCGGTCTCGCAGGCGCGGCATCCGAGACACAGGCCCGCCTCTTCGGCAACCGCCTCCAACGCGAGGCGCCCCTCGGACGCGTTGCGGAAGAGATAGATCCGTCCGCGCGGCGAGGACTGCTCGCAGCCGGTAGCACGGTAGGTGGGGCAGCTGGAAAGACACAGGCCGCAGTGCACGCAGTCGAGGGAATACCGAAGGATCTCGCCCGCGTGCTCCATCACAGTCGCCCCGCAAAGCGGCCCGGGTTCAGGATGCCCTGAGGATCGAAGCGCTGCTTGAGCGCCAGGGCGATCGCGAACTCGGAGCCGGGCGGGCCAAAGACATCGCGATCCCGCTTTGCTGTTGGAGGGCCGTGCTCGAGCAACGCCGCGCCCTCACCCACCCGCGCGGCCTCCGCGGCCGCTTCGAAGGCCGCCGCCGGATCCACCCCGTCGAAGAACGCGTAGACAACCGAGCGACCCGGCTGCGCCTGGATCCCTGCGCCCGCAGCGCGCAGGCACATCGCGACGGCCCCGAGGTGCGACGCCAGCGTGCTCACCCGGAAGCGGAGCCCCGATGGACCGGGCCGGCTGCCCTGTGCCACGCGCACCGCGTCGATGGCCTTCGCGGGCGCGTCGCCGGCGCCGAACTCGTTTCCGAGCCGCTCCGCCTCGCGGTCTACCACCGAAGCGTCGCCGGCGAACTCCACCACCAGACGGAACGCTTCGCCCGACCGGGGGGCGGCAAGCTCCAGCGCCACAGCCCGGCTCGCCGGGCTGCGCGCGGCTGCCAGCGCCGCCGGGACGCCCTCGACAATGCCTTCGCCCACCAACTCGAGACTGCGCACCGCCTGGGGACGCGGGCGCAGGCGCAGCCACGCCGACTCGATCACGCCGAGCGACCCGAGGCTCCCGGTGTACACCTTGCAGAGGTCGTAGCCCGTCACGTTCTTGACGACGCGGCCACCACAGCGCGTGCGCACACCCGAGGCCAACACCACTCCGAGACCGAGCACCACATCGCGGGGCGCTCCGTAGCCCAGGGCCCGCGGCCCCGCAGCCGCCGCGGCCACGACCCCACCCAACGTCGGCTGCGCACCCGTTGCGTCCAGGGGGAGCTCCCAGCCCTCGGTCGCGAGCTCATCTCGTATGAGGCCGAGAGACGTGCCCGCCCCCACATGGCAGACACCCTCCCCCGGGTCGAAGTCGTCGACGCCGGCGAGCTTCGAAACGTCGAGCAATAGCGCGGCATCCCGCGGTGGATTTCCGAGTGAGAGCCGGCTTCCATTGCCAGTGACAACGACCGATACGTCCGCGGCAGAAAGCGCGGCCAGCGTGCGGGCGAGCGAGTCGGCGTCCGCCGGTCGCAACGAGCGCTCGAACCCGATACCGTCGACGAGGCGCGGCTCGTGCTCCATCAGATCTCCCGCCACGTCGGCCAGTGACCGGAGGGTATCGGGAGCGACCCTCGCAGCCATCACAGCGGCACGCGCTCGTAACCGCGCGCCTTCGGATTGGCCTCGGTACAAAAGCGCGTGGTCGGGAACATCTTTCCCGGATTGCAGACGCCATCGGGATTGAAGGCCGCGCGCAGGCGCTTCATCGGGTCGAGATCCGCCTCACCAAAGACGAGGCCGATGAATTCCCGCTTCTCCGATCCAATCCCGTGCTCTCCCGTGATCACACCCCCGGCGTCGACACAGACACGCAAGATCTCTTCGCCCGCCGCCATGACCCGCTCGAGCTCGTCCTGATTGCGGCGGTCGAAGCAGATGTTCGGGTGGAGGTTGCCATCGCCCGCGTGGAAGACGTTCGCGAGCTTCAGGCCGTACCGGTCTCCGATCGAGCAGACGCGCTCGAGCACCTCGGGCAGGCGCGCGCGCGGCACCACTGCATCGTGGACGTAGAGGTCCGGCGCCAGACGCCCCATGGCGCCAAAAGCACCCTTGCGTGCGCGCCAGAAGCGCTGACGCTCCGCTTCGTCCGTCGCCAGTTCGACACGAGTCGCGCCGGCGCGTCCGGCGAGATCGCGCACGCGCTCGACCTGGGCATCGAGCGCGCAGGCGGGCCCATCCAACTCGACGATGAGAACGGCTCCCGCATCCCGGGGCAGCCCGGCCGCGTAGACCGAGTCCTCGACAGCGGCGATAGTGCGCTGATCCACGACCTCGAGCGCCGCCGGCAAGAGACCGCTCTCGACGATCGACCCCACGGCACGACACGAAGACACGACGTCCGGAAAGATCGCGAGCAGTGTCTCGACGCTCTCGGGAGCCGGCGTGAGCTGCACGGTGGCCGCCGTCACGATACCCAGTGTGCCCTCGCTGCCCACCACCGCTCCCACCAGGTCGTACCCGTGCGCGACGCCCGTCGGCGAGCCCAACTGCACGACTTCGCCATCGGGCAAGACGAGTTCCAATGCAAGCACGTGGTTCGTGGTGGTACCGTGCTTCAGCGTGTGGGGACCACCCGAGTTCTCGGCGATGTTCCCGCCCAACGTGCACACGAGCTGACTCGACGGATCGGGCGCGTAGTAGAGACCCAGATGCTCGACCGCTCGGGTGAGGTCGAGGTTCACGACGCCGGGCTCCACCACCGCGGTGCGGTTCTCGGTGTCCACCGCGCGAATGCGGTCGAGCCGGGAGCATTCGATCACCACCCCGCCGTCGCGCGCCGTGGCCCCGCCCGAGAGTCCGGTACCCGCCCCCCGCGGCACGAACGAAACTCCGGCAATGCGGCAGGCCTTCACCACAGCCACCACCTCGTCGCGACAGGCCGGAAGCACGACCGCCCCGGGGCGGCTCGGATCCAACGTCAACCCATCGCACTCGTAGACGAGCAACTGCTCGTCCCGCGTCAGACACGCCTCGTCACCGACGATCGCGCGCAACTCTTCCGCGAGCATGCCGAGATTGTAACGGGGAGCGCTCGAGAGCGGGCTACGCGAGTCCGAGGCGCTCGAGGTCCTCCTCGGAAAGTCCGAGGTGGTGTCCGATCTCGTGACGCACCGTCGTCTGGATCTGCTCGATCAGGTCGTTGCGGTCGCGACAGATCTTCTCGAGATTGCGCTTGAACAGCACGACCCGCGTGATGTCCTCGTCCTGGGCCGAGACGCTGGCCACGGTTCGGGGCGTCCCGATGTAGACCCCGAGAATCTGGGGAGAGACGTTCTCACCGGAGAGGACGTCCGGAGAGGGCCAGTCCTCCACCAGGATCGGCAGGCCATCCACGTAGTTCCGGATCGAGCGGGGGAGGTTCTCGAAGGCCTCGGCGGCGGCCTGGCGGAAGAACTTCTCGTCCACCGCGACGGGCAGCAGATAGCGATCGGGGTCGAGCGCGTTCGCCCGGACAAAGGCTTCGCTGGCCTCCTCCTCCGCATGGAGCCGTTCGAGCACGAGCGCCAAGTGGTAGACGGCGTGTCCCGCCTCCGGGTCCATGGCGGCGGCCGCTTCCAGGAACCGGCGCGCCTCCTCGAAGCGGCCGAGTTCGAACAGAAGCTGGCCCTCGAAAGAGCGGTAGATTCCGACATCGCCGGTCGTCTTCAGCGCACGGCGCACGAGGAAGAGCGCTCCCTCCAGGTCGTCCAGGTAGAAGACCGCCTTGGCCTTGAGGTAATAGACCTCGCCCTCGGACGCGCGGTCGAGCCGCGGAAGCTCCGTGCGGCCGGCGAGCAGCTCGTCGCAAAGCGCCACGGCCTGCTCGAATTCCGAGAGATCCTCCACCAGCAGCTCGGCGCGATTCAGGTGCGCGGTCACGAACTTGGGATCCGCTCGGATCGCGAGCTCGAACTCGTGCACCGACTCGTCGACCTTGCCCTCGTCCCAGAGGATCTCGCCCCGGCCGTTGTGCGCCTCCGCCCCGTCTGGCTGCGCGCGCAACGCCTCATCGAGCCACGCCAGCGCCTCCTCGGTGCGCCCACCGTGAGAGGCCTCCATCGCGTGGTCGAGGCAATCCCAGTATCGATCGTTGTTTGCCATATCTGCACAGTTGCGAAGGGCCGAAGCGGCAGCTCCGGCCCTCGCAACCTCAGAATAGCATGAAGAAACCGGAGGAAGGCGCGCGAAACCCCGTCGAAGTGTCCCCGCAACCACCTGAATCAAAAGAAACTTTTGCTAATTTTCGGACTCTCTGGAGAGGCTCTGGCAATCCGCAGCTCAGCCGCGCAAACCCCTGTTCTGGCATCACTTCGCCTCGGTTCCCGGGCTCAGGATGCGGTGGCAGTGGGTGCAGGGGATGAGGCGCTCCATGCGGAGCATTTCGACGTGGAGCTGAGCCGGGATCTTCGTGCGGCAGCCCTGACAGGTCCCGTCGCGCACCTCCGCAACCGCCGGCCTCCGACTGCTGGCGATGCGCTGGTACTGTGCAAGCATTTCGCTCGGCACGCACCCACAGAGTTCCTCGCGCGTACCGTGCTGCTGTGAAAGCTGCTCTCCGATCTCCTTCTCGCGCGCGTCCAACTCGCTCTCGGTGGTACTGGCGCGTGCAAACAGGAGCTTCGCGTCTCTTTCGGCGCGATCCTGCTCGCCGGTCGCCGTCTCGATGCGTTCCATGGCTTCGAGAATATTCGTCTCCGCCACTGAGATCGCCGTTCGAGCCTCTTCCATCTCGCGCAACAGCACGGTATAGGCGTCGTTGCTCTTGATCTGGAACTGCTGAGCCTCGAGCTTGCCGAGCAGCGCCTCCTTGTCCTCGAGCTCGCTCTCCGCCGTGCGCTGCTGCATCTCGGCCGCCCGCACCGCTTCCCCCGCGTCGGTGACCCGCACCTCGGCGGATTCCCGCTCCGTCGCCAGCCCGACTCGCCGCTCGGGTAAACTCGCGAGTTCCGTCTCGCAGGCCTTGAGCTCATCGTCGATCTGCTGAAGATCGATCAGCTGCTGTAGGCCCTCGAGCACCGGCACCTCCGTCGGGATGCCATTCTAGACCAAATGCAGGAAGCGGCTCGCGGGCCCGGTCTTGCGCCTGCGGGCCGCGCGCTGTGGGACTCGCCCGGACGGGTGCACAACGCCTCTTGACCCGGGTGTGCAGCTGGGCGAAAACGACAGGCAGTGGCCCAAGAAACCCAGAAAACCGCCCCTGGTCCCTGCGCCGGGATTCGTGTCCTCGACTTCTCGACGGTGATCTCGGGTCCGATCTGCACCCAGGCACTCGGCGACCTCGGCGCCGACGTCGTCAAGGTGGAGCCGCCGACCGGAGACCCCTGCCGCCATTCCGGCGCTCCGTTTCGCGAGCCCGGGTTCTCGGGCTTCCTGTCCCAGTTCAACCGCAACAAGCGCAGCATCGTGCTCGACCTCGCGCAAGAGGAGGCACGCTCGGTCGCGGCGCGTCTCGCCGAGCACGCGGACGTGCTCGTCGAAAATTTTCGCCCGGGCGTGGCACAGCGCCTCGGTATCGGCTGGGAAGCGCTTTCCGCACGCAATCCCCGGCTCGTCTACGTCTCGATCAACGGCTTCGGACCCGACGGTCCCTACGCAGCGCTTCCAGCCTACGACCACGTGATCCAGGCGCTCGGCGGCATGATGCCCACCCAGGGCGGCAACGACCCGCCGCGGCTCGTCCTGAGCAGCGTGGCGGACAAGTCGTCCGGACTCATTGCCCTGTCCGGGATCCTCGCCGCGCTGCTCGTCCGAGAGCGCGACGGCCGCGGCCAGCAGGTGCAGGTCCCCATGCTCGACGCCTTCGCCTCGTTCAACCTGCCCGACGCGATGATGTCGCGCAGCTATCCCGACCTCACGACCGACGCACCCGGCGCCGGCGACGTCTTCCGCACCTTCGAGACCGCCGACGGCCACGTGGTGGGAATCGTGCTCCGGGACTCTCAGTTCCAGGGGATCTGCGAGACGCTCGGCCTCGACGCGCTCGCCCGGGACGAACGCTTTTCGAGCATGGCTTCGCGCTTCGTCCACTACCGGGAGTTCGCCGAACTGCTCGCGGCAGAATTCCGCAAGTGGCCGACGCGGAAACTGATCGACCGCGCGCGCGAGCACGGCGTACCGTTCGCGCCGGTCTGCGATGTGGAGGAATTCCTCGCGGACCCGCAGGTGGCCCACAACGAAACGGCCCCAGAAGTCGAGGACTCGCGCTTCGGGGCGCTCACGCGTTACCTGCGCCACCCCGTCCGCTACGGGCGCACCCCGGCGACGCTGCGCCGCCACGCCCCGCGAATGGGCGAACACACCGACGAGATCCTTGGCGAAATCGGGCTCGAGGCCGAAGAAATCGACGGGCTGCGCCGCAGCGGCGCGGCACGCTGAAACCCGAATCGTCCCCTCGGCGCGGGTTACAATCCCGGCATGAAAACCCACCCGGGCCGCAGCGCAGCGCTCGT
This sequence comes from Deltaproteobacteria bacterium, assembly GCA_002729515.1. Taxonomy (GTDB): domain Bacteria; phylum Myxococcota_A; class UBA9160; order UBA9160; family SMWR01. The sequence continues at coordinate 1,916 of PBYF01000114.1, read as the reverse complement.
GGTCGCTGGTGTTCTTGCACTCGCTGGAGCGGCAGCCGCCCAGCTACCGGCCGAGCCCATCGGGCGCGTCGAGGTCCTTCCGGCGACCCTCGGTCCCCACTGGGTCTGGGCCTCGGACCCGCTCCTGGAACGCATCGCCCTCGTCGATCTCGACCGCGGCGAGATGCTGGGCATGATCAACGGCGGCTGGGGTATCACGACGGGCGTCTTCCCGCGCAGCCGGCCCGAGGTCTACCTGCCGGAAACGCATTACTCGCGCGGGAGCCGCGGTGTGCGAACCGACGTGGTGACCTTCTACGACGCGCGCACGCTGGCGCCCACCGGCGAAGTGGTGCTGCCACCAAAACGGGCGAATAACGTATTGCCCTCTGCCAACACGGCACTTTCGGACGACGACCGCTTCCTGGCGATCTTCAACATGACCCCCGCAACGTCCCTCAGCATCGTCGACGTGGAACACCGCCGCTTCACGAGCGAGATTTCGACGCCGGGCTGCGCGCTGGCCTTCGCTGCCGGCTCGAGGCGCTTCGCCACGCTCTGTGGTGACGGAGCGCTGTTGCTCATCACCCTCGACGACGCCGGCCACCCCACTTCGAAACGGCGCACCGCGCCCTTCTTCGACCCGATCGCCGACCCGGTGACCGAAAAGGCGGTGCGCTGGCGCGACAGCTGGGTCTTCGTGTCCTTCGGGGGCGAGGTGTACCGTGTCGACTTCTCGGGCGAAGAGCCCACCTTCGAAGCGCCGTGGTCGCTGCTCGACGGCGTGGACCCGGAGGAGTCGTGGCAGATCGGGGGCATGCAGCACCTGGCGATCCACGAGCCCACGGGCCGACTCTACTCGCTGATGCACCGCGGCGGGGCCGACACGCACAAACAGGCCGGAACGGAGGTGTGGATCCACGATCTCGCGTCCCACGAACGGGTGCAACGGATCGATCTGCGCGGTCCGGGCCTCACGGTCATGGGCGTGCCCCTCGCCTTCGGCGAGGACTGGCTCTGGCCGTTCGACGGACTGTACGGCTGGCTGGTCGACACGCTCACCACCTACGTCGGCGTCGGAGAGATCGCAGTCACCCCGGACGACCGGCCCCTGCTCGTGACCGCCGCGGACTACAGCGGTTCGCTCGGGGTCTACGACGCGCTCTCCGGGGAGCTCCTGCGCCGGGTGATCTCGGGCAACTTCGCCACCGTCGCGCTCCAGGCGCCGTGGAACGGCATGCGGGCTGAAGAGTAGTGGCGGCGTTCGCGGTCGACCCGGTCGTGCACGCGGTGCTGCGCGCCGCGCTCGCCCTGTTGCTGCTGAGTGCCGCCGTCCAAAAACTGCGCGACGCTCGGGGCTTCCGGGCCGTGCTCGCCGACTACCAGCTGCTGCCGGCGCGCCTCGTGCCCGCGGCGGCGCTGGCGCTTACCGGAATCGAGTTCGCCGTGGGGGCGGGCCTGCTGGTTCCCACCGCGGGGGCTGCTCCGGTGCTGGCGGCTGCTCTACTGCTCTCGGCATACGCGGGTGCGATCGCGCTGAACCTCGCCCGCGGGAGGCGCCACGTGTCCTGTGGCTGCGCGGGGCCCGCGGGCACACAGACGCTTCACGAGGGGCTCGTTGCGCGCAACGGCCTGCTCGTGCTGGCAGCGCTGCTCGCCGCGGGCCCAGCCGCGCCCCGGCCGCTCGTCTGGGTCGATGCCGTCACTGGAGTGGGCGGGATCGCGCTGCTGGCACTCGTCTACGTCGCCTCCGACGTCGCCCTCGCGAACGCCAGCCGCGTGCGCACACTGCGGGGCACACGGCGGGGCACACGGCGGGGCGCACGGCGGGGCACACGGCGGGGCGCACGGCGGGGCGCAATGCGGGGCACACGGCGGGGCGCAATGCGGGGCACACGGCGGGGCGCAATGCGGGGCACGCTGCGGGGCGCGCCGTG